>NZ_JAKRGC010000022.1 GCF_022347745.1 Streptomyces sp. OfavH-34-F | reverse complement strand
GGATCGTCGGAGGCCGGCCGGGCCGGTCCCGCGCCGCCCGGCCTGCCCTGGCCCGTCTCCGGGCGCAGCGGCCTGGGCGGCCTGGTGCGCCCGCTGGAGGCGTCCCGGAGGTAGGAGGCGTCACCGGACTCGGTGGCGTGCCCGCCGGGCGGCTGGGCCGGGCCCGGATCGCGGCGCCGCAGATACCGCTCGAACTCGCGGGCGATGGCCTCGCCGCTCGCCTCGGGCAGCTCCGCGGTGTCGCGGGCCTCCTCCAGCGTCTGCACGTATTCGGCCACTTCGCTGTCTTCGGCGGCCAGTTGGTCGACCCCGACCTGCCAGGCGCGCGCGTCCTCCGGCAGCTCGCCGAGCGGGATGCGCAGCCCCAGCAGGTCCTCCAGCCGGTTCAGCAGCGCCAGCGTCGCCTTGGGGTTGGGCGGCTGCGACACGTAGTGCGGCACCGCCGCCCACAGGCTGACCGCGGGCACCCCCGCGTGGGTGCACGCCTCCTGGAGGATGCCGACGATGCCGGTCGGGCCCTCGTACCTGGTCTCCTCCAGGTCCATGGTGCGGGCCAGGTCCGGGTCGGACGTCACGCCACTGACCGGGACCGGGCGGGTGTGCGGGGTGTCGCCCAGCAGCGCGCCGAGCACCACCACCATCTCGACGCCCAGTTCGTGTGCGAAGCCCAGGAGTTCGTTGCAGAACGAACGCCAGCGCATGGACGGTTCGATGCCCCGGACCAGGACGAGGTCGCGGGGCTTCTCCCCGCCGATGCGGACCACGGAGAGCCGGGTGGTCGGCCAGGTGATCTTGCGCACCCCGCCGTCCAGCCACACCGTGGGGCGATTGACCTGGAAGTCGTAGTAGTCCTCGGCGTCGAGCGCCGCGAACACCTCCCCCTTCCACTCCCGGTCCAGATGTGCGACCGCTGTGGAGGCGGCGTCACCCGCGTCGTTCCACCCCTCGAACGCGGCCACCATGACCGGGTCGATCAGCTCGGGAACGCCCTCGAGCTCGATCACCCCAGCCTCCTTCCGAAGTTCCCTTGCGTACGGGACAACCTTACGGCCTGCGGCGTCCTTGACCGCAGCCCCGTGCGTGGCCGGGTGAACCTGCCCAGTTGCACCACGCCTACTCATACATCCGAGCTGTCTGCCGAAATATGGCCCATCTCTCTGGACTGGCGGCCGTTCGGCGGATATACATCGGATGACCGATGAAGAGGTCCGATGTTATTTCCTGGGGGGCGCATGAGTCAGACCGTCACGGACGTCGAGGTCCACGACATCCGTTTCCCGACCTCGCAGGACCTGGACGGCTCGGACGCCATGAACCCCGACCCCGACTACTCGGCCGCCTACGTCGTGCTGCGGACCGACGCCCCCGGACACGACGGCCAACCGGCCGAGGGGCACGGCTTCTGCTTCACCATCGGCCGGGGCAACGACGTCATGGCCGCCGCCATCGGGGCGCTGCGCCCCTACCTCACCGGACGCCCCGTGCCCCGGACCGCGGCCGACCTCGGCGCCCTTTACCGGGAGCTGACCCATGACTCCCAACTCCGCTGGCTGGGGCCCGAGAAGGGCGTGATGCACATGGCCGCCGGAGCGGTGGTCAACGCCGCCTGGGACCTGGCCGCCACCCTCGCCGGGCGGCCCGTCTGGGAGTTCCTGTCCGGGATGGCGCCCGAGGAACTGGTCTCCCTCGTCGACTTCCGCTACCTCACCGACGCCCTCACCCCCGACGAGGCGCTGGCGATCCTGCGCGCCGCCGAACCGGGCCGGGCCGCCCGCGCCGCCCGACTGCGCGCCGAGGGCTACCCCGCCTACACCACCTCGCCCGGCTGGCTCGGCTACGCCGACGAGAAGCTGGTCCGGCTCGCCGAGCGGGCCGTCGCCGACGGCTTCACCCAGATCAAGCTCAAGGTCGGCGGCCGGCTCGACGACGACGTCCGCCGCATGGCCCTCGCCCGCGCGGCGGTCGGCCCGGACGTCCGCATCGCCGTGGACGCCAACCAGCGCTGGGACGTGGCCGAAGCCATCACCTGGATGACCGCGCTCGCCCCGTACGACCCGCACTGGATCGAGGAACCGACCAGCCCCGACGACGTACTCGGCCACGCCGCCGTGCGCGCCGGACAGCCGGTCCCCGTCGCCACCGGCGAACACGCCGCCAACCGGGTCGTGTTCAAGCAGCTCCTGCAGGCCGGGGCCGTCGACTTCGTCCAGATCGACGCCGCACGCGTCGCCGGGGTCAACGAGAACCTGGCGATCCTGCTGCTGGCCGCCAAGTACGGCGTCCCCGTCTGCCCGCACGCCGGGGGCGTCGGACTCTGCGAACTCGTCCAGCACCTCGCCATGTTCGACTTCGTCGCCGTCTCCGGCAGCCGCGAGAACCGGGTGATCGAGTACGTCGACCACCTCCACGAGCACTTCACCGACCCCGTCGTCCTCGCCGACGGCCGCTACACCGCCCCCGAGGCCCCCGGCTTCTCGGCCAGGATGCGCCCCGAGTCCCTCGCCGCACACCGCCACCCGCCCACCCCGCGCACCGAGCGACAGCAGGAGGAGAGCCGATGACCGGCACGCACGACTTCGAGGGGATGAACGCCCTGGTGACCGGAGGCGCGTCCGGCATCGGAGCCGCCGTCACCACCCTGCTCCTGGCCCGCGGCGCACGCGTCGCCGTCCTCGACCGGGACACCACCGGCACACCCCCGGGCGCCCTGGCCGTCGAGGCCGACGTCACCGACGACGCCGCCGTGCGCGCCGGGGTGGACCGGGCCGTCGCGGCGTTCGGCTCCCTGCACACCCTGGTCTCCAACGCGGGCACCGGCGCCGTCGGCACCGTCGAGGACAACGACGACTCCGAGTGGGCGCGGGTCCTCGACGTCAACGTCCTCGGCATGGTCCGCGTCGCCCGGCACGCCCTGCCGCACCTGCGCCGGGCCGCCGCCGAACGCCCCGGCGCCGTATCGGTCACCCACACCTGCTCGATCGCCGCCACCGCCGGACTGCCCCGGCGCGCCCTGTACAGCGCGAGCAAGGGCGCCGTCCTCGCGCTCACCCTCGCCATGGCCGCCGACCACGTCCGCGAGGGCATCCGCGTCAACTGCGTCAACCCGGGCACCGCAGACACCCCGTGGATCGGCCGGCTGCTCGACCTGGCGGACGACCCGGCCGCCGAACGCGCCGCCCTCGAAGCCCGGCAGCCGCTGGGCCGGCTGGTCGGTGCCGAGGAGGTGGCCGCCGCGGTCTGCTACCTCGCCGGCCCCGCCGCGGCGTCCGTCACCGGCACCGCGCTGGCCGTGGACGGCGGCATGCAGGGCCTGCGGCTCCGCCCCGCATCCTCCTGAGCCGCCCCCTCGCTACAGCGTCGAGCGCAGCCACTGCTCCACGCTCGCCACGTGCACCGTCGCCCAGGCCCGCGCCGCCTCCGCGTCCCGGTCCCGCAGCGCCGACAGGATCGCCCGGTGCTCGTGCAGCGTCCGGCTCACCGCGTCCTCCTGGGTGAGTCCGCGCCACACCCGCGCGCGGGTCGTCGGCCCGGACAGGCCGTCGAGCAGCGAGCACAGCACGGAGTTGCCGGACGCCTGGACGATGCCCCGGTGGAACTCCAGGTCGCAGGCGACCAGTTCCTCCACCGAGGGCCGCTCGCCCAGCGCGTCCAGCTGCGCGCCGAGCAGGTCCAGCTGCTCCTCGCCGATCCGCGCCGCCGCCATCGCCGTGGCTGCCGGCTCCAGGATCCGGCGCACCGCCAGGAACTCCAGCACCGTGTCGTCCCGGTGGAAGTCCACCACGAAGCTCAGGGCCTCCAGGAGCAACTGCGGGTCCAGGCTCGTCACATACGTCCCGTCGCCCTGGCGGACGTCGAGAATCCGTATCAGCGACAGCGCCCGTACCGCCTCCCGCAGCGAGTTGCGGGAAAGCCCCAGTTCCGCGGCGAGTTCGCTCTCCTTGGGCAGACGATCGCCGGGCCTCAGCGCACCCGAGACGATCATGGCTTTGATCTTCTCGATGGCTTCGTCGGTGACAGCCACGGGCGACCTCCAGACATCCGATCTATCGCCCCATTATGCGTCCCGACGAGAGCCCTCCCGACCGCCGGAGCCGCTCAGCCGCGCCGCTCGTCCAGCACCTTCGCCACCCGGTCCCGGATCTCGTCCGTCGCCAGGCCCCGGATCGTCAGCGTCGTGCGCCGGCGCAGCACGTCGTCGACCGACTCGGCCCACTCGTGGTCGCGCGCGTAGACGACCTGCGCCCAGATCTCCGGGGCGTCCGGGTGGACGCGTCCGGCCAGCGCCGGGTTCTCGTTGGCCAGCCGGGCGATGTCGAAGGACAGCGAACCGTAGTGCGTGGCCAGATGGCGCGCGGTGTCGGCCGCCATCCGGGGGCCGGGCGTCCCGCCGTCCACGAGCAGCCGGTGTGCCACCGCGTTCGGGTTGGCGATACCGGGCAGCGGCAGCTTCCTCGGCAGCCGGGCCATCGGCTCCATGTCCTCGGCGAGCGGCTGCCCGGGGAGCGCGGCCAGCTTGTTCATCACCGTGCGCCCGATGTGCCGGAACGTCGTCCACTTGCCCCCGGCCACCGAGAGCATCCCGCCCCGGCCCTCCGTCACGACCGTCTCGCGCTTGGCCTTGGAGGTGTCGCCCGGCCCGCCCGGCAGCACCCGCAGCCCGGCGAACGCGTACGTGATCAGGTCCCGCGACAGCTGCTGGTCGCGCACCGAGAACGCCGCCTCGTCCAGGATCTGGGCGGTGTCCTTCTCGGTCACCGCGACGTCCGCCGGGTCGCCCTCGTACTCCTCGTCCGTCGTGCCGAGGAGCAGCATGTCCTCCCAGGGCAGGGCGAACGTGATGCGGTACTTGTCGATCGGCGTGGCCAGCGCGGCCTTCCACGGCCGCGTCCGCTTCAGCACCAGGTGGGCGCCCTTGGACAGGCGTATGGAGGGCGCCGCGTTCGGGTCCTCCATCTTCCGCAGGTGGTCCACCCACGGTCCGGTCGCGTTCAGCACGAGCCGGGCGGTCACCCCGAACTCCGTACCGTCCAGGCCGTCCCGCAGCTCGGCGCCCGTCACCCGGCCCCGGGTGAACCGCAGCCCGGTCACAGCGGCGTGGTTGAGCACCACCGCGCCCGCGTCGACCGCCGCGCGGACCGTCATCAGGGCCATCCGCGCGTCGTTCATCTGGTCGTCGCCGTACACCGCGACCGCGCGCAGGTTGTCCGTACGCAGCTCCGGCACGTCGCGCGCCGCCCGCGCCGGGCTGATCACATGGCCGACGCCGTCGCCGAACGCGGACAGCGCCGAGTACGCGAACACGCCCGCGCCGAGCTTCGCCGCGCCGTGCGGCCCGCCCTTGTACACCGGCAGGTAGAAGGTGAGCGGATTGGCCAGGTGCGGGGCGACCTGGCGGGAGACCGCACGGCGCTCGAAGTGGTTCTCCGCCACCAGCTTCACCGCGCCGGTCTGCAGGTAGCGCAGTCCGCCGTGGAGCAGCTTGGAGGAGGCGGACGAGGTGGCGCCGGCGAAGTCGCCGGCGTCCACCAGGGCCACCCGCAGCCCGGACTGCGCGGCGTGCCAGGCGGTGGAGATGCCCAGGATGCCGCCGCCGATCACCAGGAGGTCGTACGTCGCCTTGGACAGCTGCTCCCGTGTCTCGGCGCGGCTCGGGAGGGAGCCGGACGCCGGGTGCGTCCCGAGGGCGGGGACGCTCTGCAGGGTGGTCATGGTTGTCTACTCCTCGTCGTCCAGCCAGCCCATGGTGCGTTCCACGGCCTTGAGCCAGCTCTTGTACTCGCGGGCGCGGGTGTCCGCGTCCATGCGGGGGGTCCACTCGGCGGCGCGGCGCCAGTTGGCGCGCAGCGCGTCGGTGTCCGGCCAGAAGCCGACGGCCAGGCCGGCGGCGTAGGCGGCGCCGAGGCAGGTGGTCTCGGCGACCATCGGCCGCACCACGGGCGCGTCCAGGAAGTCGGCGAGCGTCTGCATCAGCAGGTTGTTGGAGGTCATCCCGCCGTCCACCTTGAGGGCGGTCAGCTCGACGCCGGAGTCCTTGGTCATGGCGTCGCTGATCTCGCGCGTCTGCCAGGCGGTGGCCTCCAGCACGGCGCGCGCGATGTGCGCCTTGGTGACGTAGCGGGTGAGGCCGGCGATGACGCCGCGCGCGTCCGGGCGCCAGTAGGGGGCGAACAGACCGGAGAACGCGGGCACGAAGTAGGCGCCGCCGTTGTCCTCCACCGAGGACGCCAGGGTCTCGATCTCGGCCGCGGACTGGATCAGCCCCATCTGGTCGCGCATCCACTGCACCAGCGAGCCGGTGACGGCGATCGACCCCTCCAGGGCGTACACCGCCTTCTGGTCGCCGATCCGGTAACCCACCGTCGTCAGCAGCCCGTTGTAGGAGTTGACGGGCGTCTCGCCGGTGTTCATCAGCATGAAGGTGCCGGTGCCGTACGTGGACTTGGCCTCGCCCTCGGCGAAGCAGGTCTGGCCGAACAGCGCGGCCTGCTGGTCGCCCAGCGCGGAGGCCACCGGCACCCCGTCGAGCGCCCCGCCCCGGGCGGTGCCGTAGACCTCGGCGGAGGAGCGGATCTCGGGCAGCACGGCCATGGGCACCCCGATGGAGGAGCAGATCCGCTCGTCCCACTGCATGGTGTGCAGGTTCATCAGGAGGGTGCGCGAGGCGTTGGTGACGTCGGTGACGTGGACGCCGCCGTCGGTGCCGCCGGTCAGGTTCCAGATGACCCAGGAGTCCATCGTGCCGAAGAGGATGTCGCCGCGCTCGGCGCGCTCGCGCAGCCCCTCGACGTTGTCGAGCAGCCAGCGCACCTTGGGTCCGGCGAAGTACGAGGCGAGCGGCAGCCCGGTCTCGCGGCGGAAGCGGTCCTGGCCGACGTTGCGGCCGAGTTCCTTGCAGAGCGCGTCGGTACGGGTGTCCTGCCAGACGAGGGCGTTGTGGACGGGCTCACCGGTGTGGCGGTCCCACAGCAGGGTGGTCTCGCGCTGGTTGGTGATGCCGATGGCCTGGACGTCGGCGGCGGTGATGCCCGCCTTCTCGATCGCGCCGGCGACGACCTCCTGGACGTTCACCCAGATCTCGGCCGCGTCGTGTTCGACCCAGCCCGGCTTGGGAAAGATCTGCTCGTGCTCCTTCTGGTCGACGGAGACGATCCGCCCGTCCTTGTCGAAGACGATGCAGCGGCTGGAGGTCGTGCCTTGGTCGATGGCCGCGATGAACGGGCCGGTGCCGTGGCTGCCGGTGGTGTGTGCGTCGGTCACGGTGTGCTCCCGGAGGTCTGTGGGGGTTGGGTGGTGGGCCTAGGCGAAGGCGAGGTTGTAGAGGCCGCCCGCGAGCGCGCCGCCGATCAGCGGGCCCACGACCGGAACCCAGGCGTAGCCCCAGTCGGAGCCGCCCTTGTTCGGCAGCGGCAGCAGCGCGTGCACGATACGCGGACCGAGGTCGCGGACCGGGTTGATCGCGTACCCCGTCGGGCCGCCGAGCGACAGGCCGATGCCGACGACGACCAGCGAGGTGATCAGCGCGCCCAGCGTGCCGAGCCCGTCGCCGTCGGCGTTCAGGCCCTGGGTGAGGATGGCGAGCACCAGCACCACGGTGGCGATGACCTCGGTGAGGACGTTCTGCGCGGCGTTGCGGATCTCGGGGCCCGTCGAGAAGACACCGAGCACCGGGCCGGCCTTGGGCGCCGCGGACTGGTCGACCATGCCCTCCTCACCCGAATGGGTGCGCAGGACCTCCGGGTCGGTGAGGTGGGCCCGGAACTGTCCGTAGTACGTCAGCCACACCAGCACCGCGCCGATCATCGCGCCGAGGAGTTCCGAGGCCAGGTAGAGCGGAACGTCGCCCCAGGCGGTGCCGCCCTCGATGGCCAGGCCGATGGTGACGGCCGGGTTGAGATGCGCCCCCGACACGCCGCCGGCCAGATAGGCGCCGGTGAGGACCGCGAAACCCCACCCGAAGGTGATGGCGACCCAGCCGGCGTCCCGCGCCTTGGAGTGCTTGAGCGTGACGGCGGCACAGACACCGCCGCCGAGCAGGATGAGTACGGCGGTACCGATGGTCTCGCCGATGAAGATGTCGGAGCTGGACACCCGCGACTCCTTTGTCCTTCGTCCAGGGAAGCCGAACCCCGAATCCCTCCGGTGGTCCGCGCCCTCGTGGGAGGGCTTGGCCGGCCCTTGGCACGGGTCACACCCTAACGCGAATTTCCGTTAAGTGTTCGACAATGCCGACCGGTGAACGGCAGTGTTTCGTCCCGGTGAAGGCAGCGTCAAGAGGGGTGTGACCTACGAATCGTTCGTCACGGGGACGCCGGCCGGGTACGCGAGCGGCCCTGGGCCCGGCCGGACGGGCGGCTCAGAAGCGGCGGGCGCCCAGATCGCGGGAGACGGCGCGGGCGCAGTCGCGTACGGCCGCGACCAGCTCCGGGCGCAGCTCCCCGTCCTTGCAGACCCGCTCCACCGCACCGGTCACGGCTATGGCCCCCACCGGCATCCGGCGCCGGTCGTGGATCGGGGCGGCCACCGCGGCCACCCCCTCCCAGGTCTCCTCCACGTCGGAGCCCCAGCCGCGCGCCCGCACCAGGTCCAGGACCGCCTCGAACTCCTCCGCGCCGGTCACCGTCCGGGGCGTGAACGGGCGCCGCTCGACCTCCATGGCCTCGGTGTGCGCCACCGGGTCGTACGCGGCCAGCACCTTGCCCAGGGCCGTGGAGTGCAGCGGCTGCATGGCCCCCACCTCCAGCACCTGGCGGCTGTCGTCGGGGCGGAAGACGTGGTGGACGATCAGCACGCCCTGCTGGTGCAGCACGCCCAGGTGGACGCTCTCGCCGCTGGACCGGGCCAGGTCGTCCGTCCACACCAGGGCGCGGGCGCGCAGCTCGTGGACGTCGAGGTAGCTGTTGCCCAGGCGCAGCAGCTCCGCGCCCAGCTGGTAGCGGCCGGAGGCGCCGTCCTGCTCGACGAAGCCCTCGTGCTGGAGGGTGCGCAGGATGCCGTGTGCGGTGCCCTTGGCCAGGCCCAGTGAGGAGGCGATCTCGGAGAGACCCAGCCGCCGCTCGCCGCCCGCCAGCAGGCGCAGCATCGCCGCGGCCCGCTCCAGCGACTGGATGTTCTTGGCCATGGCGCCGTACTCCTCCACCTTGTTCGACAATGCTGAACACTATCGGCCCATGCCGACCCGTGCTCGCCCGCAACGGAAGTCCGCAGCACTCGATGACCCCGGACACCCCCGTGACCAGCATGCAGTCCGGCTCGTGGGACAGAGTGACGGGGCGGGCCGCGACCCGGCTACCCTGGCCGGGTGCGCCTTCCGCCGAAGCCGCAAAGCCGACAGCCGTCGCATCCCAGGGAGTACATCCATGGCCTCGTCGCCGACCCCTTCCGCCGACAGCCGGACCCGTTCCGCCGCCCTTCGTGAGGCGCTCACCGCCCGAGTGGTGGTGGCCGACGGTGCCATGGGCACCATGCTCCAGGCACAGGACCCCACGCTCGCGGACTTCGAGAACCTCGAAGGCTGCAACGAGATCCTCAACCTCACCCGGCCGGACATCGTGCGCTCCGTGCACGAGGCGTACTTCGCCGTCGGCGTCGACTGCGTCGAGACCAACACCTTCGGCGCCAACACGGCGGCCCTCAACGAGTACGACATCGCCGACCGCGTCCACGAACTCTCCGAGGCCGGCGCGCGCATCGCCCGCGAGGTCGCCGACGCGTACACCGCCTCCACCGGCGAACAGCGCTGGGTCCTCGGCTCCATGGGCCCCGGCACCAAGCTGCCCACCCTCGGCCACATCCCCTACGCCACCGTCCGCGACGGCTTCCAGGCCAACGCCGAGGGCCTGATCGCCGGCGGCGCCGACGCGCTGATCATCGAGACCACCCAGGACCTCCTGCAGACCAAGGCCGCCGTCCTCGGCGCCCGCCGCGCCCTGGACGCCCTCGGGGCCGACCTGCCGGTGCTGTGCTCGCTGGCCTTCGAGACGACCGGCACCATGCTCCTCGGCTCCGAGATCGGCGCGGCCCTGACCGCCCTGGAACCCCTCGGCATCGACATGATCGGCCTGAACTGCTCGACCGGCCCCGCCGAGATGAGCGAGCACCTGCGCTACCTCGCCCGCCACTCGCGCATCCCGCTGCTCTGCATGCCCAACGCCGGACTGCCCGTCCTCACCAAGGACGGCGCGCACTTCCCGCTCGACGCGGAAGGGCTGGCCGACGCGCAGGAGACCTTCGTCCAGGAGTACGGCCTCTCCCTGGTCGGCGGCTGCTGCGGTACGACCCCGGAGCACCTGCGCCAGGTGGTCGAGCGGGTGCGCGGCACCGTCCCGGCCGCCCGCGAGCCGCGCCCCGAGCCCGGCGCCGCCTCGCTCTACCAGACCGTCCCCTTCCGCCAGGACACCTCGTACCTGGCGATCGGCGAGCGCACGAACGCCAACGGCTCGCGCAAGTTCCGCGAGGCCATGCTGGAGGGCCGCTGGGACGACTGCGTCGAGATGGCCCGCGACCAGATCCGCGAGGGCGCCCACATGCTCGACCTGTGCGTCGACTACGTGGGCCGCGACGGCGTCGCCGACATGGAGGAGCTGGCCGGCCGGTTCGCCACCGCCTCCACGCTCCCCATCGTCCTGGACTCCACGGAACTGCCCGTGCTGCGGGCCGGCCTGGAGAAGCTGGGCGGCCGCGCCGTCCTCAACTCCGTCAACTACGAGGACGGCGACGGGCCCGACTCCCGCTTCGCCAAGGTCACCCGGCTCGCCGCCGAGCACGGCGCCGCGCTGATCGCGCTGACCATCGACGAGGAGGGCCAGGCCCGCACCGCCGAGCACAAGGTCGCCGTCGCCGAACGGCTCATCGCCGACCTCACCGGCAACTGGGGCATCCAGGAGTCGGACATCCTCATCGACACTCTCACTTTCACCATCTGCACCGGCCAGGAGGAGTCCCGCAAGGACGGCGAGGCCACCATCGAGGCCATCCGTGAGCTGAAGAAGCGCCACCCCGCCGTGCAGACCACGCTCGGCCTCTCCAACATCTCCTTCGGCCTCAACCCGGCCGCCCGCGTCGTCCTGAACTCCGTCTTCCTGGACGAGTGCGTCAAGGCCGGCCTGGACTCCGCCATCGTGCACGCCTCCAAGATCCTGCCCATCGCCCGGCTGGAGGAGGAGCAGGTCAAGGTCGCCCTCGACCTCATCTACGACCGCCGCGCCGAGGGCTACGACCCCCTCCAGCGGCTGATGGAGCTGTTCGAGGGCGTCAACATGAAGTCCCTCAAGGAGGGCAAGGCCGAGGAACTCCTCGCCCTCCCGCTGGACGAGCGCCTCCAGCGCCGCATCATCGACGGCGAGAAGAACGGCCTGGAGGAGGACCTCGACGAGGCCCTCAAGGACACGCCCGCCCTCGACATCGTCAACAACACCCTGCTCGCGGGCATGAAGGTCGTCGGCGAACTCTTCGGCTCCGGCCAGATGCAGCTGCCGTTCGTCCTCCAGTCCGCCGAGGTCATGAAGAGCGCGGTCGCCTACCTGGAACCGCACATGGAGAAGACGGACGCGCAGGGCAAGGGCACCATCGTCCTCGCCACCGTCCGCGGCGACGTCCACGACATCGGCAAGAACCTCGTCGACATCATCCTGTCCAACAACGGGTTCAACGTCGTCAACATCGGCATCAAGCAGCCCGTCTCCGCGATCCTGGAGGCCGCCGACGAGCACAAGGCGGACGTCATCGGGATGTCCGGCCTCCTCGTCAAGTCCACCGTGATCATGAAGGAGAACCTGGAGGAGCTGAACCAGCGCAAGCTGGCCGCCGAGTACCCGGTGATCCTCGGCGGCGCCGCCCTGACCCGCGCCTACGTCGAACAGGACCTCCACGAGATCTACGAGGGCGAGGTCCGCTACGCCCGCGACGCGTTCGAGGGCCTGCGCCTCATGGACGCCCTCATCGCCGTCAAGCGCGGCGTCCCCGGCGCCACCCTGCCCGAGCTCAAGCAGCGCCGCGTCCCCAAGCGGGACACCGCCCTGCTGGAGGTCGAGGAGCCGGAGGAGGGCGTCCGCTCCGACGTCTCCGTCACCAACCCGGTGCCCACCCCGCCGTTCTGGGGGAGCCGCGTCATCAAGGGCATCCCGCTCAAGGAGTACTCCTCCTGGCTGGACGAGGGCGCCCTGTTCAAGGGCCAGTGGGGCCTCAAGCAGGCCCGGGCCGGCGACGGACCGACGTACGAGCAGCTCGCCGAGAGCGAGGGGCGCCCGCGCCTGCGCGGCCTGCTCGACCGGCTCCAGACGGACAACCTGCTGGAGGCGGCCGTCGTCTACGGCTACTACCCCTGCGTCTCCAAGGGCGACGACCTGATCCTGCTCCACGAGGACGGCTCGGAGCGCACTCGCTTCACCTTCCCGCGCCAGCGCCGGGGCCGCCGCCTGTGCCTGTCGGACTTCTTCCGCCCCGAGGAGTCCGGCGAGACCGACGTCGTCGGCCTCCAGGTCGTCACCGTCGGCTCGAAGATCGGCGCCGAGACCGCCAAGCTCTTCGAGGCCAACGCCTACCGCGACTACCTGGAGCTGCACGGGCTCTCCGTCCAGCTGGCCGAGGCCCTCGCCGAGTACTGGCACGCCCGCGTCCGCTCGGAGCTGGGCTTCGCCGGCGAGGACCCGGCGCAGGTCGAGGACATGTTCGCGCTCAAGTACCGGGGCGCGCGGTTCTCGCTCGGCTACGGCGCCTGCCCCGACCTGGAGGACCGCGCCAAGATCGCGGCCCTGCTGGAGCCGGAGCGGATCGGCGTCCACCTCTCCGAGGAGTTCCAGCTGCACCCCGAGCAGTCCACCGACGCGATCGTCATCCACCACCCGGAGGCGAAGTACTTCAACGCGCGGTAAGACGCCGTTCGACGTGTCGTAGCCGATCACGTCGTACACTGGTCGGTCCAGCGCAGGCCGGTCGCCCATCCTCCGGGACGGGCGGCCGGCCTTCTCGTCCCTCATGGAAGGTGTGCCGGATGACCAGTACGGTTCCCGCGTCCCTGACCCGCACGGCGGAGGGCGCCGCCCTCCGGGCCGTCCTTCTCGACATGGACGGCACCCTGGTCGACACCGAGGGCTTCTGGTGGGAGGTCGAGGTCGAGGTCTTCGCCGACCTCGGGCACCGGCTGGACGAGGCATGGCGGGACGTGGTCGTCGGCGGGCCCATGTCACGCAGCACCGGATACCTCATCGAGGCGACCGGCGCGGACATCACCCTCGACGAGGCCGCCGTCCTGCTCAACGACCGGTTCGAGAAGCGCATCGCCCACGGCGTCCCGCTGATGCCGGGCGCCGCCCGCCTGCTGGCCGAACTGCGCCGCCACGAGATCCCCACCGCCCTCGTCTCCGCCTCGCACCGCCGCATCATCGAACGGGTCCTGGACTCGGTGGGCCGCCACCACTTCGCGCTCACCGTCGCCGGCGACGAGGTCACCCGCACCAAGCCGCACCCCGAGCCCTATCTCACCGCCGCCCGCGGCTTCGGCGTCGACCCCGGACTGTGCGCCGTCATCGAGGACACCGCGACCGGGGTGGCCGCGGCCGAGGCCGCCGGATGCCGGGTGGTCGCCGTGCCCTCCGTCGCCCCGATCGCCCCCGCCGAGGGCCGGGTCGTCGTGGGCTCGCTGGAAGAGGTGGACCTCGCCTTCCTCCGGGGACTCATCGGCTGAGGGCGCCCCGGACCCGCCCCGATAGGGTCGTTCTCCCCGAACCACAGGGAGAACGGCCCCCATGAAACGCAAGACCCTGGTGCTGCCGGCCGTCGCGGGCCTGCTGGCGCCGGTGCTCGCCGGCTGCGGCGCGCCGGACGGCGGCGGCACCGGCACCGGCCCCGTCGTCGTCGGCACCACGGACCGGATCGCCGCCACCACCACCGCCCCCGCGCCGCTCGACCCGGCCACCGGCCACGGACCGGGCGCCTGGAACGTGCTGCGGCAGACCGTGCAGACCCTGATGGCCACCCCGCGCGGCGGCGGCGCCCCCCTCCCCGACGCGGCCGAGAGCTGCCGCTTCACGGACAGCCGGAGCGAGAGCTACCGCTGCCGGCTGCGCACCGGGCTCACCTTCGCGGACGGCAGCCCCGTCACCCCCGACGACGTGACGTACTCCATCGACCGCGTCCGCCGCATCGGCGCCGAAGGCGTCGCCGCCCTCCTCGACAGCATCGACACCGTCGAGACCGCCGGAGACCGCGACATCGTCTTCCACCTGCGGACCCCCGACGCCGCCTTCCCGTACAAGCTCGCCACCCCGGCCGCCGGCATCGTCCCGCGCGCCCACTACCCCGCCGACGCCGCCCGCAGCGGCTTCCGGGTGGACGGCTCGGGCCCGTACACCATGGAGCCGGAGGTGAAGTCCGGCCGGCTCGTGCGCGTCTCCTTCACCCGGAACCCGCACTACCGGGGGAGCCAGGAGATACGCGACGACACGGTCGAACTCGACCTGTTCCCCGACGCCGCCGCCATGGAGAAGGCCTTCGACGCCCGGCGCGTCGACGTCATGGCCCACGCCATGTCCCCCGACCGGGCCCGAAGCCTGCTCGACGCACCCGAGGACGGCGTACGGCTCACCGAGATGCCCGGCCTCGCCATCGGCTACCTCGGCTTCGACACCGCCGGCCCCGCCGTCCGGAACAAGGCCGTCCGCCAGGCCGTCGCCCAGACCGTCGACCGCGGCCGCCTCGCGGGCGGACCCCACGCCGGCACCGTCGAACCGCTGTACTCACCCATACCGTCCGGCGTCACCGGCCACGCCAACGCCTTCCACGACGCCTACGGGGAACCCGCCGCCGACCGGGCCGCCGCCCTCCTGCGAAAAGCCCGCGTGCGCACCCCGGTCCGCTTCACCCTGCACTACCCGAGCGACCGCTACGGCCCGCGGACCGCCGCCGCGTTCGAGGCGGTCGCCGACCAGCTCAACGGCACCGGACTCTTCGACGTCACCGCCGAGGGCGTGCCCTGGGCCCGCTACCGCCCCGCACTGCTGCGCGGCGACTACGCCGTCCACGGCATGCGGCTGGTCCCCGACTTCCCGGACCCCGACGCCTACACGGCGCCCCTCCTCGGCCCGTCCGCCACCCCGGCCGAGGCCCGCACCCTCGTCGACCGGACCCGCCGGCGGGCCGACCGCGCCGCCGCCGTACCCGACTTCGAACGGCTCCAGGACCTCACCGCCCGCGACGTGCCCGTGCTCCCGCTCTGGCAGGAGACGCGCTACACGGCGTCCCGGGAGGACGTCGGCGGGGTCGAATGGGCGGTCGGCCCGGGCGCCGACCTGCGGCTGTGGGAGCTGCGCCGGGGCACCGACTGAGCCGACGGCGCCCGCGCCCCCGCGTCACTGCGCGCCGGGGCGCACCAGGCCGCTCTCGTAGGCGTACACCGCGGCCTGCACCCGGTCGCGCAGCCCCAGCTTCGTCAGCACATGGCCCACATGCGTCTTCACCGTCGTCTCGCTGACGAACAGGTCCGCCGCGATCTCCGCGTTCGACAGGCCGCGCGCCACCAGCTTCAGCACCTCGACCTCGCGGTCCGTCAGCGTGTGCAGCGTGTCCGGCACCGGCTCCTCGCCGGAGGGCAGATGGTCCGCGTACTTGTCGAGCAGCCGGCGCGTGACGCTCGGGGCGAGCATCGCCTCGCCGCCCGCCACCACCCGGATCGCCTGCACCAGCTCGTCGGCCGGCGCGTCCTTGAGCAGAAAGCCGCTGGCCCCGGCCCGCAGCGCCTCCACCACGTACTCGTCGAGGTCGAACGTGGTCAGCACCAGGACCTTCGCCGGGCCGTCCCGGCCGGGTCCGGTGATCTGCCGGGTCGCCTCGACGCCGTCCATCCGGGGCATGCGGATGTCCATCAGGACCACGTCCGGCTGCAGCGCGCGCACCTGGTCCAGCGCCTGGAGACCGTCACCGGCCTCGCCCACCACCACCAGATCGCCCTCGGCCTCCAGAATCATCCGGAAGCCCGTGCGCAGCAGCGGTTGGTCGTCGACCAGAAGGACGCGGATTGCCACCAGATCTCCTCAATGCCCGTCGAGGGCCACAGGCCGGTCGGCCCCGGCCCGGACCGGGTCCATTCTGCCCTGGTCATCCTGCCCGTCACCGGCCGGGCGGACGCTCAGCGGATAGACCGGGGGAGTCCCGCCGAATTCCGGACAGAGCGCCTGGTGGTCGCACCAGCCGCACAGCTTCGTCGGGCGCGGCCGCCACTCGCCCGTCCGCGTCGCCAGCGAGATCGCCTCCCACAGCGCCAGCAGCTTGCGCTCCACCCGCTCCAGGTCCGCCACGACCGGGTCGTACGTGAGCACGTCGCCGCTGCCGAGGTAGACCAGCTGGAGCCGGCGCGGCACCACGCCCTTCAGCCGCCAGATCACCAGGGCGTAGAACTTCATCTGGAACAGCGCCCCCTCCGCGTACTCCGGACGCGGCGCCTTCCCCGTCTTGTAGTCGACGATCCGGACCTCGCCCGTCGGCGCCACGTCGACGCGGTCGATCACACCGCGCAGCCGCAGCCCGGACTCCAGCTCCGTCTCGACGAACAGCTCGCGCTCCGCGGGCTCCAGCCGCGTCGGGTCCTCCAGCGAGAACCAGCGCTCCACCAGCCGCTCCGCCTCACCCAGCCACCGCGCCAGGCGCTCGCCCCCCTCGTCCCCGTCGAACAGCCCGGCCAGCTCCGGCCGGGACTCCAGCAGCCGGTCCCACTGGCCCGGGATCAGCGCCGTCGCCCGCCCCGGCGTCCGCTCCGCCGCGGGAGCGTCGAAGAGCCGCTCGAGAACCGCATGGACCAGCGTGCCGCGGGTAGCCGCCTCGCTGGGCTTCTCGGGCAGCTTGTCGATGACCCGGAAGCGGTACAGCAGGGGGCACTGCATGAAGTCGCCCGCCCGCGACGGGGAGAGCGACGAGGGCGGCTGGGACGGCGACGGAACGGAGGTCATGCGAAGACCCTACGGCCCGCCACCGACACCGATCGGCATACCATCGACCACAGACCCTCCAACACTGCATCATCGTGGCGAAAGACACCGCGAAGGACGACGAACCGAAGGGACCTCGTGGACGAGAGCGGCGACAGCCGGCGGCCGCAGGCCGGACCGGCGGGCACCGGCCCCGGCGACGGCCCCGGAAAGGGCCGGCCCCGGCGCCGGGACGAGCCCGGAGGAGGCATCCTCATGGGCCGCCCCTTCGGCGTGCCCGTCTACGTCGCCCCCAGCTGGTTCCTGGTGGCGGCCCTGATCACCTGGGTGTTCGGCGGCCAGCTCGACCGGGTGCTGCCCGACCTCGGCGCCGCCCGCTACCTCGTGGCGCTCTTCTTCGCGATCGCCTTCTACGCCTCCGTGCTCGTCCACGAACTGGCGCACACCATCGCCGCGCTGCGCTACAAGCTGCCCGTACGGCGCATCCAGCTCCAGTTCTTCGGCGGCGTCTCCGAGATCGAGAAGGAGTCCGAGACCCCGGGCCGCGAGTTCGTCCTCGCCTTCGTCGGCCCGCTCCTCTCGCTCGTCCTCGGCGGCCTCTTCTACGTACCGCTGCGCTTCGTCGAACGCGGCACCGTGCCGGCCGTCCTGCTCGGCGGGCTGATGATCTCCAACCTCATCGTCGCCGCCTTCAACCTGCTGCCCGGCCTGCCGCTGGACGGCGGCCGCATGCTCAGGGCCGTCGTCTGGAAGATCACCGGCAAGCCCATGAGCGGCACCGTCGCCGCCGCCTGGGTCGGCCGCGCCCTCGCCGTCGTCACGCTCGTCGGCCTCCCGCTCCTCACCCGCAGCGGCTCCCTGGGCAACGACGCCGGCGAGATCAGCGGCATGGACACCGTCACCGACGCCCTGCTCGCCGCGATCCTCGCCGCCATCATCTGGACCGGCGCCGGAAACAGCCTGCGCATGGCCCGGCTCCGCGAACACCTCCCCGACCTGCGCGCCCGCAGCCTCACCCGGCGGGCCGTCCCGGTCGAGGCCGCCACCCCGCTCTCCGAGGCGCTGCGCCGGGCCAACGAGGCGGGCGCCCGCGCCCTCGTCGTCGTGGACGGCACCGGCACGCCCAAGGCCCTCGTCCGGGAGACCGCGATCGTCGCCGTCCCGGAGCACCGCCGGCCCTGGGTCGCCGTCAGCGGCCTCTCCCAGGACCTCACGGACGGCATGAGGGTCTCCGCCGAACTCGCCGGCGAGGCGCTCCTGGACCACCTCAAGGCCACCCCGGCCACGGAGTACCTGGTGGTGGAGGAGACCGGCGAGATCTACGGGGTGCTCTCCACCGCCGACGTCGAGCGCGCCTTCGTCGCCGCCATGGCCCGCCCCGCCGCCTGAACCGCGGCCGGACGGTCGCACAGCCGTACGGGCGGCGCGGTCGGAGGCCCCCGAAACACGGGTACGCTGGTCACATGTCTGAACCGACCGGTGCCGCCCGCCGACGCGGGCCCTTCAAGGTCGGGGACCAGGTCCAGCTCACCGATCCCAAGGGACGCCACCACACCTTCACGCTCGAAGCCGGGAAGAGCTTTCACACCCACAAGGGTTCCTTCCCGCACGACGAGCTGATCGGCGCCCCCGAGGGCAGTGTGGTCCGTACCACGGGAAACGTCGCCTACCTCGCGCTGCGCCCCCTGCTCCCCGACTACGTCCTGTCCATGCCCCGCGGCGCCGCCGTGGTCTACCCGAAGGACGCGGGCCAGATCCTCGCCTTCGGCGACATCTTCCCCGGCGCCCGCGTCGTGGAGGCGGGCGTCGGCTCGGGCGCGCTCTCCACCTTCCTGCTCCGCGCCATCGGCGAGCAGGGCATGCTGCACTCCTGCGAGCGCCGCGAGGACTTCGCCGAGATCGCCCGGCAGAACGTCGAGCGCTACTTCGGCAACCCCCACCCCGCCTGGCAGCTCACGGTCGGTGACCTCCAGGACAACCTCACGGACACCGACGTGGACCGCGTCGTGCTGGACATGCTGGCCCCCTGGGAGTGCCTGGACGCCGTCTCCAAGGCGCTCGTCCCCGGCGGCATCCTCTGCGCGTACGTCGCCACCACCACCCAGCTCTCGCGGACGGTCGAGTCCATCCGCGAGATCGGCTGCTTCGCCGAACCGCAGCCCTGGGAGTCGATGATCCGCAACTGGCACGTCGAGGGCCTGGCCGTCCGCCCGGACCACCGCATGATCGGGCACACCGGCTTCCTCGTCACCGCCCGCCGGCTCGCCGACGGGGTCGAGGCCCCGGCCCGGCGCCGCCGCCCCTCCAAGGGCGCCTACGGCGAGGACTACGACGGGCCCGGCGGCCGGAGCGGCTCCGCCCGCGACTGACCCCGACCCCACAGACCGGCGCCGCCGCCGGGCCCCGGACCGACCCGGGCGCCCGGCGGCGGCGCCCTTGCCGTATCCGCGCCGGGCGCCCGCACCCGCGTGCGCCCCCCACCGTTCCGCCGCCGTGTGAGGTGTGGCACGATGCTGGCCACCCCCGCTCCGCCGACGCCGACGGCCGCCCCACAGGAACAACAGGAGACAGCCCGCGTGCAGACCTCCGCCCTCCCGGACCTCGCGCACAACGACAGCAGGCCGATGCACTGGCTCGCCACCGCGACCGCCATGGCGGCCGTCGTCGCGCTGGCCGGCCTGTTCCAGCCGGACGCCAGCGCCTCGGCCTCCACCTCCGGCGGCCCCCCGGTCCAGCAGCGGCACGCGCAGCCGGCCGCCGCCCCCGACCCGTCCGCGGCGGACTTCCCCCTGGACTGCGGCACCGTCGGCACCACCGTCGCCAAGCAGGCCCCCGGCGACCTCGACGGCGACGGCCGGCCCGAGACCGTCGCCGTGGTCCACTGCGCGGCCGGATCGGGCACCCCGCCCAGCGGCGTCTACGTCCTCACACAGCAGAGCGGGTCCGCTCCCAGGATCGTGGCGACCCTGGTGGAACCCGCCCAGCAGTTCAGCGTCGGCGACTTCGCCGTGCGCGACGGCGTCATCTCCGCCACGCTCCTCGGCTACTCCTCGCCCTCGGTGCCCTCGTGCTGCCCCGACCAGCAGGAGAAGGTCACCTGGCAGTGGCAGAACGGCGCCTTCGTCCGCAACAGCCAGACCGCGGAGCCCGTCGACACCGGCATCTGACCCCGGCACCCCGGCCCGGCACCCCGGCGGCGGGGCGCCCGCGGGATCAGGCCGCCTCCGGCCCGTACACCTCGACCCGGTCCGAGACGCGCCGCACATGGATGCAGTCGCCCGGGCACTCCTTCGCCGAGTCCACCACGTCCCGGAGCAGCGGCAGCGGCACCGGCGTGGTCGCCCCCTTGTCCTGGAGCAGCTCGTCGTCCGCGCTCTTCACGTACGCCAGGCCGTCGATGTCCAGCTCGAACACCTCGGGGGCGTACTGCACACAGATCCCGTCGCCCGTGCAGAGATCCTGGTCGATCCAGACCTCCAGGTCCTGCGCCTCGCCATCGGTGGGAGCGTCCTGCCGCACGGTCATGTCGCCTGCCGTTTCCTGCGTATCCGGACCGGGAAAGAGCCAGCCCTGACGGGTGTTGAACGCTTCGACGATACAACCGGCCGCATTCCGACGTTGAACGGTGGGTATTCCCTCGGAACGGGGGAGAGCGCAAGGGTGAAGATCGGACACACCCCGCAGTCTTTGTGATCTAGGGGTTTCAATCACCACCCACGCAGGTAGGGTCAGGAAGCGTCCAGCTCCCCTTGGAGGAGGTGAGGACCGTGGCAGCCCACGACGACGACATCAACCGCGGCATCCGGCCCGTGCGGGGGTCCGACGACCCAGCCGGCCAGGTTGCCTATCTCGAGCAGGAAATCGCCGTCCTGCGACGCAAGCTCGCCGACTCTCCGCGGCATACGAGGATTCTCGAAGAGCGGATCGTCGAGTTGCAGACCAACCTCGCAGGCGTGTCCGCCCAGAACGAACGGCTCGCCAGCACGCTCCGCGAGGCCCGCGACCAGATCGTGGCCCTCAAGGAGGAGGTCGACCGGCTCGCACAGCCGCCGGCCGGTTTCGGGGTGTTCCTGCAGGCCAACGAGGACGGCACCTGCGACATCTTCACCGGGGGCCGCAAGCTCCGGGTGAACGTCAGCCCCAGCGTGGAACTCGAGGACCTCCGGCGCGGCCAGGAGGTCATGCTCAACGAAGCGCTCAACGTGGTCGAGGCCATGGCGTTCGAGCGCGCCGGGGACATCGTCACCCTCAAGGAGATCCTCGAGGACGGCGAGCGCGCCCTGGTCATCGGGCACACCGACGAGGAACGGGTGGTGAGGCTCGCCGAGCCGCTGCTGGACACCACCATCCGCCCCGGCGACGCCCTGCTGCTCGAACCCCGCTCCGGCTACGTGTACGAGGTCGTGCCCAAGAGCGAGGTCGAGGAACTCGTCCTCGAAGAGGTCCCCGACATCGACTACGACAAGATCGGCGGCCTGGGCGACCAGATCGAGCTGATCCGCGACGCGGTCGAGCTCCCCTATCTCCACCCGGACCTCTTCCGGGAGCACGAGCTGCGCCCGCCCAAGGGCATCCTGCTCTACGGCCCGCCCGGCTGCGGCAAGACGCTCATCGCCAAGGCCGTCGCCAACTCCCTGGCGAAGAAGGTCGCCGAGGTCACCGGCCAGCCCGCCGGAAAGAGCTACTTCCTCAACATCAAGGGCCCCGAACTCCTCAACAAGTACGTCGGCGAGACCGAGCGCCACATCCGCCTGGTCTTCCAGCGTGCCCGCGAGAAGGCGAGCGAGGGCACCCCCGTCATCGTCTTCTTCGACGAGATGGAGTCCCTCTTCCGCACCCGCGGATCGGGCGTCAGCTCGGACGTGGAGAACACCATCGTCCCGCAGCTGCTCGCCGAGATCGACGGGGTGGAGGGCCTGGAGAACGTCATCGTCATCGGCGCCTCCAACCGTGAGGACATGATCGACCCGGCGATCCTGCGCCCCGGCCGGCTCGATGTGAAGATCAAGATCGAGCGTCCGGACGCGGAGGCCGCGAAGGACATCTTCGCCAAGTACCTCACCGCCTCGCTGCCGCTGCACGCGGACGATCTGGCCGAGCACACCGGCTCGAAGGAAGCCGCCGCGCACGCCATGATCCAGTCCGTCGTGGAGCGGATGTACACCGAGTCCGAGGAGAACCGCTTCCTCGAGGTGACGTACGCCAACGGCGACAAGGAGGTCCTGTACTTCAAGGACTTCAACTCCGGCGCGATGATCCAGAACATCGTCGACCGGGCCAAGAAGATGGCCATCAAGGCCTTCCTCGACCACGGCCAGAAGGGCCTGCGCGTCTCCCACCTCCTCCAGGCGTGCGTGGACGAGTTCAAGGAGAACGAGGACCTGCCGAACACCACCAACCCGGACGACTGGGCCCGCATCTCCGGCAAGAAGGGCGAGCGGATCGTCTACATCCGCACGCTCGTCACCGGAAAGCAGGGCGCGGACACCGGCCGTTCCATCGACACGGTGGCCAACACCGGGCAGTACCTGTAGAAGGCACACCGGCTGCGGATGCCCGGCCGGGCATCCGCAGCCGGTTGCTTTCCGGACAGCCGCGGCGACACCGCGGTCACGACCACGCAATTGATCTCCCCACCGGCACGGACGCGTTCTAGGCTCTGGCGTACCGCCCGTCCAGGCAGCGCGGGAGGGGCGGGCCGCGCACCCACGAACAAGCAGCGGTACTTGAGCGCCGCCCCCGGAAGGGAGCGCCGCCGGGCAAGGAGGGCCGGATGACCGTACGGCGAGTAATGGGCATCGAGACGGAGTACGGGATCTCCGTTCCGGGGCACCCCAACGCCAATGCCATGCTCACCTCGTCCCAGATCGTCAACGCCTACGCGGCGGCGATGCACCGGGCGCGCCGCGCCCGCTGGGACTTCGAGGAGGAGAACCCGCTGCGGGACGCGCGAGGCTTCGACCTCGCCCGCGAGACCGCTGACTCCAGCCAGCTCACGGACGAGGACATCGGCCTGGCCAACGTGATCCTCACCAACGGGGCCCGGCTCTACGTCGACCACGCACACCCCGAGTACAGCTCCCCGGAGATCACCAACCCCCGGGACGCCGTCCTGTGGGACAAGGCCGGCGAGCGCATCATGGCCGAGGCGGCCGAGCGCGCGGCGCAGCTTCCCGGCGCCCAGCCGATCCACCTCTACAAGAACAACACGGACAACAAGGGCGCCTCCTACGGGACGCACGAGAACTACCTGATGAAGCGGGAGACCCCCTTCTCGGACATCGTGCGTCATCTGACGCCGTTCTTCGTCTCGCGCCAGGTGGTCACCGGCGCCGGACGGGTCGGCATCGGCCAGGACGGCCAGGAGCACGGCTTCCAGATCAGCCAGCGCGCCGACTACTTCGAGGTCGAGGTCGGCCTGGAGACCACGCTCAAGCGGCCCATCATCAACACCCGCGACGAGCCGCACTCCGACGCCGAGAAGTACCGCCGGCTCCATGTGATCATCGGCGACGCCAACCTCTCGGAGATCTCCACCTACCTCAAGCTGGGCACCACCGCGCTGGTGCTGTCCATGATCGAGGACGGCTTCATCAACGTCGACCTGGCCGTGGACCAGCCGGTGCGCACGCTGCACCAGGTCTCCCACGACCCCGGCCTCCGGCAGCTGATCACGCTGCGCAGCGGCCGGACACTCACCGCGGTGCAGCTCCAGATGGAGTACTTCGAGCTGGCCCGCAAGTACACCGAGGAGCGGTACGGCGCGGACGCCGACGAGCAGACCAAGGACGTCCTGAGCCGGTGGGAGGACACCCTGAACCGGCTGGAGAACGACCCGATGAGCCTGGCCGGCGAGCTGGACTGGGTGGCGAAGCGGCAGCTGATGGACGGCTACCGGCGCCGGGACGGCCTGGACTGGGACGCGGCCCGGCTGCACCTGGTGGATCTGCAGTACGCGGACGTGCGGCAGGAGAAGGGGCTGTACAACCGGCTGGTGGCCCGGGGGCGGATGAAACGTCTCCTCGACGAGCGCGACGTCGAGCGGGCCCGGACGGCGCCGCCGGACGACACCAGGGCGTACTTCCGCGGCCGCTGCCTCGAACAGTACGCCGACGACGTCGCGGCGGCCTCCTGGGACTCGGTGATCTTCGATCTGCCGGGCCAGGACTCGCTGCAGCGGGTGCCCACGATGGAGCCGCTGCGGGGCACCCGCGAGCACGTGAAGTCGCTGCTGGACCGCTGCCGCACCGCGCAGGAGCTGGTCCAGGTGCTCTCGGGCGGCTGACGGCGCCTGAAAGGGCTCCCGGCTGGGAATCATTCCGATGACCTCCGGACGTTGAGACAAGTACCGGGCCAATGTCGGACCCCGTGGGTAGGGTCTGATCAAGTGCTTCGAACCGAGCGGGGTGAGCTAGATGGCGACCAAGGACACCGGCGGCGGACAGCAGAAGGCGACGCGTTCCACCGAGGAGGTCGAGGAGCAGGCGCAGGACGCGCAGGCGTCCGAGGACCTCAAGGAACGCCAGGAGAAGCTGAGCGAGGACGTGGACGACGTCCTGGACGAGATCGACGACGTCCTGGAGGCCAACGCCGAGGACTTCGTGCGCTCGTTCGTGCAGAAGGGCGGCCAGTAACCGGCCCCGTGCCGGAGGCCCCCGGCGGGTGTGCGGTACGGGCGGCTCGCCCGTACCGCACACCGCGGGCGACAGGAGCGCCGCGGCGGCCCGATTTGCCCCCGCCGCGGATGTGGATCACCGCCCCCGGGCGGGTAGGGTCCGGGGCATACCGCTTCAACTGGAATCCGGCCATCGGCAAGTTGGGGATGTTCCTGACACCTTGCTCAGGGCCATCGCATACCTGGAGGGAAACGCGTGGAAGCCAACACTCGTAGCACCGGGCGTCTACCAGCTGCCTTCCTGACGCCGGGATCGTCCTCCTTCATGGACTTCCTGTCCGACCAGGCGCCCGAGATGCTGCCGGGCAACCGGCAGGCACCCCCGCTGAAGGGGGCCATCGAGGCGCCGCACGGCACGACGATCGTGGCGGCGGCCTTCCCCGGCGGTGTCGTCCTGGCCGGTGACCGGCGGGCGACCATGGGGAACATGATCGCGCAGCGCGACATCGAGAAGGTCTTCCCGGCCGACGAGTACTCGGCGGTGGGCATCGCCGGCACGGCGGGTCTCGCCGTGGAGATGGTCAAGCTGTTCCAGCTGGAGCTGGAGCACTTCGAGAAGGTGGAGGGCGCCCAGCTCTCCTTCGAGGGCAAGGCGAACCGGCTCTCCACGATGATCCGGAGCAACCTGGCGATGGCCATGCAGGGCCTCGCCGTCGTCCCGGTCTTCGCCGGCTACGACGTGGACCGCGAACGCGGCCGCATCTTCAGCTACGACGTCACCGGCGGGCGCTCCGAGGAGCACGGCTACGCCTCCACCGGCTCCGGCTCCATCTTCGCCCGCGGCTCGATGAAGAAGCTCTACCGCGACGACCTGACGGAGCGGGAGACGCTCACGCTGGTCGTGCAGGCGCTGTACGACGCCGCCGACGACGACTCCGCGACCGGCGGCCCGGACGTGGGCCGCCGTATCTACCCCATCGTCACCGTCATCACGGACGAGGGCTTCCGGAGGCTGACCGACGCGCAATCCGCCGAGATCACCCGCGAGATTCTGGACCGCCGTCTGGAACAGCCCGACGGCCCGCGCGCCGCGCTGCTCTGAGCATGCGTTCCCTTCCCGCTTCCCGGATGCTCCCGCCACTGACAGAAAGGGACGGATAGCCGGTGTCGACGCCGTTCTATGTCTCACCCCAGCAGGCCATGGCCGACCGGGCGGAATACGCCCGGAAGGGCATCGCCCGTGGTCGCAGCCTGGTTGTGCTGCAGTACGCCGACGGAATTGTGTTCGTCGGCGAGAACCCGTCCCGTGCACTGCACAAGTTCAGCGAGATCTACGACCGGATCGGTTTCGCCGCCGCCGGTAAGTACAACGAGTACGAGAACCTCCGCATCGGCGGAGTGCGCTACGCGGATCTGCGCGGATACACCTATGACCGCGACGATGTGACGGCCCGTGGACTGGCGAACGTCTACGCGCAGACCCTCGGCACGATTTTCTCCAGCGCGGCCGAGAAGCCGTACGAGGTGGAACTCGTGGTCGCCGAGGTCGGCTCCGAGCCCGAGGGCGACCAGATCTACCGGCTGCCGCACGACGGCTCGATCGTGGACGAACACGGATCGGTCGCGGTCGGCGGCAACGCGGAGCAGATTTCCACCTTCCTGGACCAGCGCCACCGCGACGGGATGTCGCTCGCCGAGGCGCTGAGACTGGCGGTGCAGGCCCTCTCCCGCGACCCCAACGGCAGTGAGCGGGAGATTCCCGCGGACCGGCTCGAAGTGGCCGTCCTGGACCGCACCCGGCCGCAGCAGCGCAAGTTCAAGCGGATCGTCGGCCGGCAGCTCGCCCGGCTGCTGGAGGCGGAGGCCGCCTCCTCGACGCCGACCGACGCCCCGTCCGACACCGAGGACGGCGACGCCGCCCCGGACACCCCCACGGCCACCCGGGACACGACCGACTCCGGCGGGGACGTGGAGTAGCGCCTCGCGCGCCGTTTCCGGCCCACCCCGAGCCCCGGCCCGCCCCAGGCGGACCGGGGCTCCGTCACACCTGCGGCGCGGGCGCCGTCGAGCCGCGCGTGACCAGCCGCACCGGCAGGCTGCCCGGTTCGGCTTCCCGCCCGTCCAGGACCGCGAGCAGCGCGGCCATCCCGCGCTCGCCGACCTGCTCGGCGGGCAGCCGTACGGTGGTCAGCTCCGGCTCCACCGCGGTCGCCAGGGCCAGGTCGTCGAAACCGGTCACCGACAGATCGCCGGGCACCCGCAGCCCGGACCGGCGGGCGGCCTTGCACGCCCCGGCAGCCAGGATGTCGTCGTCGCAGACGATCGCCGTCGGCCGGGGCCCCGGCAGCGCCAGCGCACGCTCCGCCGCGTCCCGCCCCGCCCGCACGTCCAGCGCCGAGGTCACCGTGCGCACCTCGACGCCGGGGACCGTGCGCAGCTCCTCGTGCAGGGCGTCCGCCCGGCAGCCGAAGGTCCAGGTGTCCACGGCCGAGGCAAGGTGCAGGAAGCGCCGGTGGCCCAGGGCTAGCAGATGGCGGGCCACCTGGCGCATCCCGTCGCCGATGTCCAGGTTGACGCGGGCAGCGGGGCCCGGCGCCGAGGGGTCGCTGTCCAGCATCACCAGGGGCACGTCCGCGCCGTGCAGGGCGTCGAGCGCGTCGGCGGCCATGGACGAGGCGATGACCCCGTCCAGCGCGGCCCGGGCGGAGGGGAAGGGGTCGCGGGCCGGGCCCGTGCCGTCGGGGGAGGGGTACAGGACGACCCCGAAGCCGTGCTCGGCGGCGACCGCGGCCGCCCCCGTGTACACCCGCGCGAAGAACTCGTTGGTGAGGGCCGGGACGACGAGCAGAGCGGTCCGGGTGCGGCCCAGGCGCAGGTTGCGGGCGGCGAGATTCGGCCGGTAGCCGAGGTCGCGGGCGGCGCCGCGCACCCGGTCGGCGGTGGTCTCGGAGACCCGGCCGCGCCACTTCTCGCCGAGCACCAGCGAGACCGTGGCCTGGGAGACACCGGCGGCCCGCGCCACGTCACGGCTGGTGGGCCGGGCCGGGCCGGGCGGTGCTGGGGTGGTCACGCGGGGCCTCCGGACCGGTCGGGGCAGGCCCGTGAGGTGGACCTGGGGACGCGCTCATGGTACGTATGAACCCGGTAGTTATACGTAAAACCTCGCAGGCCCGCACAGGCACCCGAGGGAGAGGGGCGGGACATGGCCGCGGGATATCTGGACATCCTCCGGGCGCGGCACGCGGCCCGGCTGCTCACCGGCACCCTGGTGGGCCGGCTGCCGAACGGCACCGCGAACATCGCGATCGTGCTGTTCGTACGGGCCGAGGGCGGCAGCTACACGCTCGCCGGAGCGCTCGCCGCGGTGTACGGACTGGCCACGGCCGTCGGGCAGCCGCTCCTGGGCCGCGCGGTGGACCTGTACGGGCAGCCGCGCGTCCAGCTGCCCGCGGCCGTCGTCTCCGCGCTGGGCATGGGCGTGCTCGCCGTGGCCGGCTGCGGCTTCCTCCCGCTCGCCTACGCGGCGGTGGCCGTGGCCGGACTGTTCACGCCGCCGCTGGAGGGCGGGCTGCGGGCGCTGTGGCCGAGCGTGCTGGGCGGCGAGAACCGGGTGCACCGGGCGTACGCCATGGACGCGGTGGCGCAGGAGGTCATGTTCACGGCCGGGCCGCTCCTGGTGACCCTGCTCGTCTCGCTGTGGTCGCCCGCCGCCGCCCTGCTCGTCATCAACGCGATCGGCGTGCTCGGGGCCCTGTCGGTCGTGCTGTCGGAGCCCTCGCGCGCCTGGCGCTCCGCCCCGCGCGAGGCGCACTGGCTGGGCGCGCTGCGCTCGCCCGGACTGCTCGCGCTGCTGGGCTCGTTCTTCTTCGTGGGCCTCGCGCTGGGCTCCATCACGGTGGCCGCCATGGCGTACGCCGACGACCACGGCCGGGAGGCCGTGTACGGCTGGCTGATGGCCGCGCTGGGGCTCGGCGCGCTGATCGGCGGCGCGGTGTACGGGGCGCGGCATTGGGCGGGGGAGCCGGAGCGCCGGCTGCGGGTGATCGTCGGGCTGCTCGCGCTGGGCTACCTGCCGCTGATCCTGACGCCGGGTCCGGTGGCGATGACCGTGCTGGCGGCCGTCTCAGGGGTGTTCCTGGCCCCGGCGGTCGCCTGCTCGTTCATCGTGGTGGACCGGCACGCGCCGCGCGGGACGGTGACCGAGGCGTTCTCCTGGCTGGTGACCACCTTCGGGGTGGGCGCGGCGGCGGGTACGGCGGCGGCCGGGCCGGCCGTCGAACTGGGCGGAACGGCGTGGAGCTTCGCCGTGGCGGGGGCCGGTGGAGTGGCCGCCCTGCTCGTCCTGCTGGCCACCGGAAGGGTGCTCGCGGCTCCCGCCCGTACGGCCGTCGCGGTGCGAGGATCGGAAAATGATCGAAACGGTGCCGTCGAACCCGGTTTCAGCTCGGGCCATCAGGCGTAATGTTCAGTCATGGACCGCCGCATTTTCGGGCTGGAGAACGAGTACGGCGTCACGTGCACGTTCAGGGGACAGCGCCGACTGTCCCCTGATGAAGTGGCGCGCTACCTCTTCCGCCGTGTTGTGTCATGGGGCCGCAGCAGCAATGTGTTTCTGCGGAACGGCGCCCGCCTCTACCTCGACGTGGGATCGCATCCGGAATATGCAACCCCCGAATGCGACAACCTGACCGAACTGGTCACCCACGACAAGGCCGGCGAGCGCATTCTCGAGGGCCTGCTCGTCGACGCCGAACGCCGCCTGCACGAGGAGGGAATCGCCGGCGACGTCTATCTCTTCAAGAACAACACCGACTCGGCGGGAAACTCCTACGGATGCCATGAGAACTACCTCGTGGCCCGGCACGGAGAATTCTCCCGCCTCGCGGACATCCTCATTCCCTTCCTCGTCACCAGGCAGCTGATCTGCGGGGCCGGCAAGGTCCTCCAGACCCCCCGGGGCGCGGTCTACTGCGTCAGCCAGCGTGCCGAGCACATCTGGGAGGGCGTCAGCTCCGCGACGACGCGTTCCCGGCCGATCATCAACACCCGCGACGAGCCGCACGCGGACGCGGAGCGCTACCGCCGCCTCCACGTCATCGTCGGGGACTCCAACATGTCCGAGACGACCATGCTGCTCAAGGTCGGCGCGACGGACCTGGTGCTCCGCATGATCGAGGCGGGCACGGTGATGCGCGACCTGACCCTGGAGAACCCGATCCGGGCCATCCGCGAGGTCAGTCACGACACCACCGGGCAGCGCAAGGTCCGCCTCGCCAGCGGCCGCGAGGCGTCGGCCATAGAGGTGCAGCGCGAGTACTACGAGAAGGCCGTGGACTTCGTCGACCGCCGGGGCATCCGCACCGGCAACGTCGCGCGCGTCCTGGAACTCTGGGGCCGCACGCTCGACGCGATCGAGGCGGAGGAACTCGACCGGATCGAGACCGAGATCGACTGGGTCATGAAGTACAAGCTCATCGAGCGGTACCGGGCCAAGCACGGCATGACCATGTCGAACCCCCGGGTCGCCCAGATAGACCTCGCCTACCACGACATCCACCGCCGGCGGGGGCTGTACTACCTGCTGGAGCGCAAGGGCCAGGCCGCCCGCGTCTGCGACGACCTGAAGATCTTCGAGGGCAAGTCGGTGCCCCCGCAGACCACCAGGGCGCGGCTGCGCGGCGACTTCATCCGGCGGGCCCAGGAGCAGCGGCGGGACTTCACCGTCGACTGGGTCCACCTCAAGCTCAACGACCAGGCGCAGCGGACGGTGCTCTGCAAGGACCCGTTCCGTTCGGTCGACGACCGCGTGGAGAAACTGATCGCGGGCATGTGAGCCGGGACGGGACACCCCTCCGCCCCGGCTCGCGACCCGGGCCCCGTACGTGCGTCGTACGGGGCCCTTCGCGTGCCGCGTACGGTCCGGCGTTCTCCCACCGTTCAGGGGAGGATCGGCAGGAGACCGCCTAGAGTGTCGGAGGTCCGGGAGCACCCGGCCGTGTCCCCCACATATGCCGTCTGAGATCTGAGGAACCAGTGCGCCGACTTGCCGGCCTTCTCGTCGTCCCCCTGCTGCTGCTGTCAGCGGCGTGCGGCAGTGACGACAAGGGCTCCGATTCCGCTTCCACCGCCGCGTCCGCCCCCAGCAAGGGGGGTTTCCCCGCCATCACCGCGGGCGCGAAGTTCGGCGAGAAGCCCACCCTGGCCAAGGGAACGGGCAAGCCGCCCAAGGAGCTGAAGACGAAGGTCCTCAGCGAGGGCGACGGTGCGAAGCTCAAGAACGGCGATGTCGCCCAGGTGAACTACCTCGGGCAGGCATTCGACTCCGACAAGCCGTTCGACAACAGCTTCGACCGCAAGCAGCCGTTCGACCTGACGCTCGGCGCGGGCATGGTCATCCAGGGCTGGGACAAGGGCCTGCTCGGCCAGAAGGTCGGCAGCAGGGTCCAGCTCGTCATCCCGCCGGAGCTCGGTTACGGCGCCCAGGGCCAGGGCGACATCAAGCCGAACGCCACGCTGGTCTTCGTCGTGGACATCCTCAAGGCGCAGCAGATCCCGGCGTCCGCGAAGGGCACCGCCGTCGCCCAGGACAACACCGACCTGCCGAAGGTGGGCACCAACACCGACGGCAAGGCGCCGACCGTGACCGTCCCCAGCAAGGTGGACCCGCCGAAGAAGCTCGTCTCCACCTACGTCCTGGAGTCCAAGGGCGACGTGGTCAAGGAGAGCGACTCGGTCGTCGTGAACTACGTGGCCAAGGTCTGGAAGAGCGGCAAGGAGTTCGACAACACCTACACCACGGGCAAGACCGCCACCTTCCCGCTGGCCCAGGTCACCCTCAAGGGACTCAAGGACGGCCTGATCGGCAAGAAGATCGGCAGCCGGGTGCTGCTGGTCGTGCCGCCGGACCAGGGTCTGGGCGACAAGGAGCAGCAGTCCATCCCCGCCAACTCCACGCTGGTGTTCGCCGTGGACATCCTGGCGAAGATGTAAGACTGTCCCGGTTGCCCAGTTCATCAGTAAGAGGAGCAAGTCAGTGAGCATCGACAAGCCCGAGATCGACTTTCCGGGTGGCGAGCCGCCGGCCGACCTGGAGATCAAGGACATCTGGGTGGGCGAGGGCGCCGAGGCCAAGGCCGGCCAGACCGTCTCCGTCCACTACGTGGGGGTCGCCTTCTCCACGGGTGAGGAGTTCGACGCCTCCTGGAACCGCGGTACCCCGCTGCAGTTCCAGCTCGGTGCCGGCCAGGTCATCGAGGGCTGGGACAAGGGCGTGCAGGGCATGAAGGTCGGCGGCCGCCGTCAGCTGACCATCCCCTCGCACCTCGCCTACGGCGAGCGCGGCGCCGGCGGCGGCCGCATCGCCCCGGGCGAGACGCTGATCTTCGTCTGCGACCTGGTCGCCGTCTGATCCGTGTGGACGAGGGCCCGCGCCGTGAGGTGCGGGCCCTCGCTTTTGCCGGGACACGCCGGGACGGTACGGTCGAGCGTCGTAGAGCACGAGGGAAAGGGCGTCGATGGCGATTGCCAAGGCCGAGCGGCTGATGAACCTGGCGCTGTGTCTGCTGGGAACCCGGCGCCCGCTCAGCAAGCGCGAACTGCGCGGCTCCATCGAGGCTTACCTCGAAGCGGCCTCCGACGACGCCTTCAACCGCATGTTCGAGCGGGACAAGGACGATCTGCGCGAGCTGGGCCTGGTCATCGAGACCGTGGAGAACCTGGACGGCGAGACCGGCTACCTGGCCCGCCGCGACAGCAACCGGCTGCCCCCCATCACGCTGGACGCCGAGGAGGCCGCCGCGCTCGGCCTGGCCGCCAAGGTCTGGCAGCAGGCCCGCCTCGCCGGTGCCGCCAGCGGCGCCCTGCAGAAGCTGCGGGCGGCCGGAATGCCCGAGACGGAGGACGCCTACGAGGTGCACAGCGCCCTCGAACCGCGCATCCCCGTCCACGAGGCCGCCTTCGAACCCCTGATGCTGGCCTGCCGCGACCGGCGCCCGGTCACCTTCGACTACCGCAAGGCCAACGCCGCCCAGCCCGAGACCCGCCAGGTCGAGCCCTGGACCCTGGAATGCTGGCGCGGCCACTGGTACCTCGCCGGCTGGGACCGCGAGCGCGGCGCCGAACGCGTCTTCCGGCTCTCCCGCATCACCGGCAAGGTCCGCTCCCGCACCGGCGCCTTCACCGCCGAGGTGCCCGACGTGGTCACCGTCCGCGAGACCGTCGAGAGCTGGGCCGGTGAGACGGCCACCCGCACCGCCCTGATCAAACTGCGCGCCGACTCCGGCTACCCGCTGCGCGCCCGCGCCCTGTCGGTCCGGGAACTCGGGGACGGGTGGGAGGAGTTGGAGATTCCGTACGGACACGGCCTGGACGCCTGGCTCGTGGAGTTCGGCCCCGACGTCGTCGTGACCGGCCCCGAGGACCTGCGGGCCGACGTGGTGGACCGGCTGCGCGCCGTGGCCAAGGACTGAGGGGACTCACAGGCAATGGCCACGAACGCCATCGACCAGACGCGCCGGATGCTCTCCCTGGTGACGTATCTGCGCGAGCGCCCCGGCGCCCACGTCCAGGACGTCGCCCGCGCCTTCGGCATCACCGAGGACGAGCTGATCTCCGACCTCGACGTGCTGCCCATGTGCGGCACCAGCTTCCGGGGCGGCGACCTGCTCGACATCGACACCGACGGCGACCGCATCTGGTGGCACAACGCGGACGACGTCGCCGAACCGCTGCGGCTCGCCGCCGACGAGGCGACGGCCCTGCTGGTCGCCGCCCGCGCCGTCGCCACCCTGCCCGGACTCCGCGAGAGCGACCGGCAGGCGCTGCTGCGCGCCACTGCCAAGCTGGAGACCGCCGCCGGCGAGGTGGGGGCCGCCAGCTCCCGGCTCTCGGTCACCTTCGAGTCCGAGGGCGGCGTCTTCGCCGAGGTGGACCGGGCGATCTCCGAGCGGCGCCGGCTCTGGCTGCGCTACTACTCGCCCGCCCGCGACCAGCTCACCGAGCGCGAGGTGGACCCGATCCGGCTCTTCGCCGTCGGCCACACCTACATGGAGGCGTGGTGCCGCTCCTCCGAGGACCGGCGCACCTTCCGCCTCGACCGGGTCGCCGAGATCCGGCTGCTCGACGAACCGGCCGCCCCGCCCGAGCTGGAACTGCGCGACCTGTCCGAGGGCCTGGTCCAGCCGGCCGCCGAGGACCCCGAAGTGGTGATCGAGGTCGGCCCCGGCGGGCGCTGGGTCGCCGAGTACTACCCGCACGACCGGGCCGAGGAACTGCCGGACGGCGGCCTGCGGATCACCCTGCGCACCCCGGACCCGGCCTCGCTGCGACGGCTCGCGCTGCGGCTGGGCCGCGAAGGGCGCATCGTCTCGCCCCCCGAACTGGCCGCGAGCGCCCGGCGCGCGGCCCGCGAGGCGCTCGCCGCCTACGACGGCGCGGCCTGAGAGGACGGCTGAGGAGACATGGGACACCTGACCGCGCTGCCCGGCCGCGCCACCGTACCCACCGTGGTGGTGCCCCAGTCGGCCCGCTTCCGGGCCGCCTGCCCCGACTGCCGGGCCCGCTTCGAACTGGCGGCGGCGGAGTTCCGCCTGGTCGTCGGGGCCACCAGCCGGACCACCTTCTACTCCTTCACCTGCCCCGAGTGCGCCGCCTGCGTCCGCAAGCCCGCGGGGGAGCGGATAGTGGAACTCCTCACCGACGGCGGCGTACGCACGCTGCGTCTGCACACCGGTTCCTGAGAGGCTCCGCCCATGTTCTGGCCCATGCTCGCCATCGCCCTGGGATTCCTCGGGATCGCCGTGCTCGGCGTGCTCGCGATCAGGGTGTTCATCGAGGCCCAGCGCCTGGGCCACCAGGTGACCCGCACCACGGAACGCGTCAACCGGGCCACCGAGGACCTGGAACGCGCGGCCACCCGGCTGGCCGCCACCGGGAAGTCGCTCCCCTAGGGGCCACAGAGGCGGCCTCCAGTTTCCGGAGCCCGAGGGGTACGCTGCTGCTGACGGCCCAGGCAGGGAGGTGCGGGCCGCTGTCGAAAGTATGCACGGGCATTGCCCCGCGTTTACTCGCGCGGGTTACGATCGCTGCCGACGAATGGTCGGATGTGTCTCCGGCACTCAAGGGCAGCGAGCCCACCTCCAGCCGCCTCAGCTAGAAGGAAGCACACCATGGGCAATCTGAAGCCTCTCGAGATCGTTCTGATCATCGCTGTCATCCTCCTGTTGTTCGGCGCCAAGAAGCTCCCCGACATGGCCCGTTCGCTGGGCAAGTCGGCCCGCATCCTGAAGAGCGAGGCCAAGGCCATGCGGAAGGACGACGAGCAGTCGCCCGCCGCCCCCGCCGCCACGGACGCCGCCGCCGACCAGAGCACCTCGCAGGCAGCACGTACGATCCAGGCCGCACCCGGTGACGTCACGAGCTCCCGCCCGGTGAGCGAAGCGAAGCCCACCGCCCAGAGCTGACCGCGCCGACGGGCCCGCCGTCAGCCGCCGCACGAGACGAGGGAAGTGGGTTGCTCAAGTCTGCCCGCAAGCAGGAGAAGGACAGCGAGGGGCGGATGCCTCTCGCTGATCACCTGCGAGAGTTGCGTAACCGACTGATGATCGCGGTGCTGGCGATCATCGTCATCACTTCGATCACGGCGTTCTTCTACCGCGAAGTGATCGACTTCCTGATCCGGCCGATCCTGGAGACGGTCGGTTGCGCCCACGGCGAGAAGCGGCAGCTCAACGGCAAGCCGTGCGCCGAGATGACGGTGAACGGCCTGGTCGGCCCCTTCTCCATCGCCCTCAAGGTCTCCCTCATGGCCGGGGTGGCGTTCTCCAGCCCGATCTGGCTCTACCAGCTCTGGGCCTTCCTCGCCCCCGGCCTCCACAAGCACGAGAAGCGGTACGCGCTCTCCTTCGTCGGCGTCGGCGCGCCGCTCTTCCTGGCAGGCGGCGCCCTCGCCTACCTGCTGATGCCGAAGACCGCCGAGGTGCTGCTCGACTTCACCCCGCAGGACGCGACGAACCTCCTGCCCATCGACGACTACCTCAACACCATCACGCGCATGGTGGTCGTGTTCGGTCTGGCCTTCGAGCTGCCGCTCCTGCTCATCCTGCTGAACTTCACCGGGGTGCTCACGGCCAAACGGCTGGCCTCCTGGTGGCGCGGCATGATCATGGGCATCACGGTCTTCGCCGCGGTGGCCACCCCCACCGGCGACCCGCTGACCATGCTCGTGCTGGCCGCGCCCATCGTCGTGCTGTACTTCGTCGCGCTCGGCATCTGCGTCGCCAACGACCGCCGCCGCAGGCGGAACAACCCCGACGCCGACCTGGACGACGACGAGGCGTCGCGGCTCGATCTGACCCCCGAGGACATCGGTGACATGGAGCAGGTGTCGGCCTCGCCGACGCTGCCCGGTCAGTCCGACCGCGAGCGCGAAGGTTACGACGACATCACCTGACCGGTAGGGTCCGGCGGGTGACCAGCGAGATCACCCTCTTCGTCAATCCCACCGCGGGACGCGGCCGGGGCGCGCGAGCCGCGCAGCCGGCCGCTTCGGCGTTGCGGGACGCCGGCTTCTCCGTACGCACCGTCCTCGGCGAGGACGCCGGTGACGCGCTGCGCCGGGCGCGGGAGGCGGTGGCGGAGGGCACCGGGGCGCTGATCGCCGTGGGCGGGGACGGGCTGGTGTCGCTGGCGCTGCAGGCGGTTGCAGGGACGCTCACGCCGCTCGGCGTGGTGGCCGTGGGGACCGGCAACGACTTCGCCCGCGCCCTCGGCCTGCCGGTACGCGACCCCGGCGCGGCGGGCCGGCTCGCCGCCGACGCGCTCAAGGGCCGGGCGCCCGTGCGGGCCGTCGACCTCGGCCGGGTCGGGGACCGCTGGTTCGGGACCGTGCTCGCCTCCGGCTTCGACTCGCGCGTCAACGACCGGGGCAACCGGATGCGCTGGGTGGGCGGCCGGTTCAAGTACGACCTGGCGATCCTCGCCGAACTCGCCGCCTTCCGGCCGATCACGTACCGCATGACCCTGGACGGCGGGGCGCCGCGCGAGATCCGGGCGACGCTCGTCGCGGTCGGCAACGGGACCGCGTACGGCGGCGGCATGCGCATCTGCGCCGGCGCCCTCATGGACGACGGGCTCTTCGACGTCACAGTGGTCGGCGAGTGCAGCCGCACGACGCTGCTCAGAGTCTTCCCGCGCGTGTACCGGGGGACGCACCTGAGCCACCCCGCCGTCACCGTGCACCGGGTCTCCTCGATCACGCTGGAGGCCGCCGGCGTCACCGCCTACGCGGACGGCGAACCGCTCGGCGCGCTGCCGCTGACGGCCACCTGCGTGCCGGACGCGGTGCGGGTGCTGGGGGCCGCCGCCCCCGCCCCGGCCCCCGGCGGTTAAAGATCGCGTCACTGTCGGAGGCGGCGGGTAGGCTCGACAGCAAGATGACAGAGGACCTCTCACCAGCCGAGCGATACCAGGCTTCCCGGCTCCGGGCGGCCGAGCAGGCGACCGCTCTCGCCCCCTTCCGCGAGCTGTACGACTTCGATCTCGACCCGTACCAGATCGAAGCGTGCAAGGCGCTGGAAGCCGGAAAGGGCGTGCTCGTCGCCGCCCCGACCGGGTCCGGCAAGACGATCGTCGGCGAGTTCGCCGTGCACCTCGCCCTGACGCAGGGCCGCAAGTGCTTCTACACCACGCCGATCAAGGCCCTGTCCAACCAGAAGTTCGCCGACCTGGTCAAGCGCTACGGCGCCGACCGCGTCGGCCTGCTGACCGGTGACAACAGCGTCAACGGCGACGCCCCGGTCGTCGTGATGACCACCGAGGTCCTGCGCAACATGCTGTACGCGGGCTCCCAGGCGCTCAACGGCCTCGGTCACGTCGTGATGGACGAGGTGCACTACCTCTCCGACCGCTTCCGGGGCGCCGTCTGGGAAGAGGTGATCATCCACCTCCCCGAATCCGTCACCCTGGTCTCCCTGTCCGCGACCGTGTCCAACGCCGAGGAGTTCGGCGACTGGCTGGACACCGTGCGCGGCGACACCGAGGTGATCGTCTCCGAGCAGCGCCCCGTACCGCTCTGGCAGCACGTGCTGGCCGGCCGCCGGATGTACGACCTCTTCGAGGAGGAGAGCGACCACGGCGGCCGGGGCGTCGCCCGCCGCGAGGTCAACCCCGACCTGCTCCGTCTCGCCCGGATGGAGAACCAGCGCGGCTACAACCCGCGCGACCGCCGCCGCGGCAAGATGATCCGCGAGGCCGACCGCGAGCGTGAGCGCCGCCAGCGCAGCCGGATCTGGACGCCCTCGCGCCCCGAGGTCATCGACCGGCTGGACGCCGAGGGACTGCTCCCCGCGATCACGTTCATCTTCAGCCGCGCCGCCTGCGAGGCCGCCGTGCAGCAGTGCCTGCACGCCGGGCTCCGGCTCAACGACGACGACAAGCGCCGGCTGGTCCGCGAGATCGTCGAGGAGCGGACGGCGTCCATCCCCGCCGAGGACCTGCACGTCCTCGGCTACTACGAGTGGCTGGAGGGCCTGGAGCGCGGCATCGCCGCCCACCACGCCGGAATGCTCCCCCGGTTCAAGGAGATCGTCGAGGAGCTGTTCGTCCGGGGCCTGGTCAAGGCCGTCTTCGCCACCGAGACACTGGCCCTCGGCATCAACATGCCCGCCCGCTCGGTGGTCCTGGAGAAGCTCGTCAAGTGGAACGGCGAGCAGCACGCCGACATCACCCCCGGCGAGTACACGCAGCTCACCGGCCGGGCCGGCCGCCGCGGCATCGACGTCGAGGGCCACGCCGTGGTGCTCTGGCAGCGCGGCATGGACCCCGGCGCCCTGGCCGGCCTCGCCGGCACGCGCACCTATCCGCTGCGCTCCAGCTTCCGGCCCTCGTACAACATGGCCGTCAACCTGGTCGAGCAGTTCGGCCGGCACCGCTCGCGCGAACTGCTGGAGACCTCCTTCGCGCAGTTCCAGGCGGACCGCTCGGTCGTGGGCATCTCCCGCCAGGTGCAGCGCAACGAGGAGGGCCTGGAGGGCTACCGCGAGGGCATGACCTGCCACCTCGGCGACTTCGAGGAGTACGCGCGGCTGCGCCGCGACCTCAAGGACCGGGAGACGGAGCTGGCCAAGCAGGGCGCGTCCCAGCGGCGGGCCGCCGCCGCGGCGTCCCTGGAGAAGCTCAAGCCCGGCGACGTCATCCATGTGCCGACCGGAAAGTTCGCCGGTCTCGCGCTCGTCCTGGACCCCGGCCTCCCCGCCGGGCGCACCAACGGGCACGGTCACCGCGGCATGGAGTACCACGACGGGCCCCGCCCGCTGGTGCTGACGTCCGAGCGGCAGGTCAAGCGGCTCGCCGCGATCGACTTCCCGGTGCCGGTGGAGGCCGTGGAGCGGATGCGGGTGCCGAAGTCGTTCAACCCGCGCTCGCCGCAGTCCCGCCGCGACCTGGCCTCCGCGCTGCGGACCAAGGCCGGGCACATCGTCCCCGAGCGCCACCGCCGGGGCCGGGCCCCCGCCGCCGACGACCGCGAGATCGCGCGGCTGCGGTCCGAACTGCGCGCCCACCCGTGCCACGGCTGCGACGAGCGCGAGGACCACGCCCGCTGGGCCGAGCGCTACCACCGGCTCCAGCGCGACACCCGGCAGTTGGAGCGCCGCATCGAGGGGCGCACCAATACGATCGCCCGCACTTTCGACCGGATCGTCGCCCTGCTCACCGAGCTGGACTACCTGCGCGGCAACGAGGTCACCGAGCACGGGCGGCGGCTCGCCCGGCTCTACGGCGAGCTGGACCTGCTGGCCAGCGAGTGCCTGCGGGCCGGCGTCTGGGAGGGGCTGAACCCGGCGGAACTGGCGGCCTGCGTCTCCGCGCTGGTGTACGAGGCGCGGCAGGCCGACGACGCCGTCGCCCCGAAGCTGCCCTCGGGCCCCGCGCGGACGGCGCTGGGCGAGATGGTCCGCATCTGGGGCCGGCTCGACGCCCTGGAGGAGGACTTCAAGATCAACCAGGCGGAGGGGGTCGGCCAGCGCGAGCCCGATCTGGGCTTCGCCTGGTCGGTGTACATGTGGGCGTCCGGCCACTCGCTGGACGAGGTGCTGCGCGAGGCGGACATGCCGGCGGGTGACTTCGTCCGGTGGTGCAAGCAGGTCATCGACGTGCTGGGCCAGGTGGCCGCCGCCGCGCCGAGGGAGAACAGCTCGGTGGCGCGCAACGCCCGCAAGGCAGTGGACGAGGTGCTGCGGGGCGTGGTGGCGTACAGCTCCCTCGGCTGAGGCCCGCCACGGCGGGGGAGCGCGCACCGCGCGTACGGAAGCCGGTCGGACAGCGGTCCGGCCGGCTTCGGTATGTGGTCTGTGCGTGGTGCGCGATTTCCTTTCGGGGGAGGGCCGGTCAGGTCCGCCCGTTCCGGCTCATTTTCATCGAGGCGCCCGCGCAGACCAGTCCGAGCAGGACCGCGAGGCCACCGATGATCACGTTGTTCAGTACGACCCCGACGTCCGGACTGCTGCCCACCACCCAGGGCGAGATGATCATCCAGGCGCCCACGGCGCAGATGGCCCAGCTGAGGCCGTACATGCGCCGCGGCATCGCCGTGAACCCGAGTCCGAGCACGGCGATCGCGATGCCCAGGACCAGGTTGTGCGTCACCAGGGCGGACTGCGAGGTCGTGAAGTGCAGCACCCACGGAGACACGGCGCAGTACAGGCCGAGCAGGAAGACCGGCGCGTCCACCAGCGCGACGTCGCGGCCGCCCATCACACGCGCGTAGCGGTCGCTCATCTCCGACACATCGGGGTGCCCGGCCATGTCATGGCCGGCATGCGAGACGTTCGACATGAGGTTCGTCCCCTTCGGATCGTGCGGACCCGGTCACCGTCGCTGCGGGAAGCGGCCCGCAGTGCCCATTCTGCTCTTATCCGTCGCTTATGTGTAGGTTTGGGGCCTTTGGATTTCCGTGGGAAGCGCACCGGGCGGGCCGCTCGCGGTGGGCCGGGAGCCCACCGCGAGGGACGGCGTCACGCGGCGGGCGGCATCAGGACCGTGTCGACGATGTAGACCGTGGCGTTGGCGGTCGGCACATTGCCGCAGACGATTTGGGACGTGCCGTTCACGGTGTACGCCCCGCCCGCACCGGCCGTCGTCAGCTCACCCTTCTCCAGGGTCTCGAAGGAGCCCTTCGCCAGCTGCTGCGGCGTCAGCTTCCGCCCCACCACGTGGTACGTGAGGACCTTGGTCAGGGCCTCCTTGTCGGCGAGCAGCTTCTCCAGGTCGGCCTTCGGCACCTTGGCGAAGGCGTCGTTGGTCGGGGCGAACACGGTGATGTTCCGCGCGCTGTTCAGCGTGTCCACCAGACCGGCCTTCCCGACCGCGGTGACCAGGGTGGACAGGGCCGGATTGTTCGAGGCCGCCGTGGCGACCGGGTCCTGCGCCATGCCCGTGAAGGACCCCGCGCCGCGCTTGGGGACCGAGGCGCAGGCCGGGCCGAACGGCTCGTCGGTGTTCACCGGGGTGGCGGAGGAGGGTGCGGCGGATGCCTTCGCGGAGGTGCCGCTCGCCCCGGACGCGCTGCTGTCGGACTCGCCGGAGCAGGCCGACAGGGCCAGCGGCAGCACGAGCGCGGCCGACAGGGCGACGGCGGCGCGACGGGCGTGGATGACCTTCATGGTGTTCTCCTGTATCGGTAACTGATTGATTACGTACGGTAGTTGGTTCGGGGTGTGCGCGGGCCCGGGCGGGCGGTACGCGGAGGAGGTGGAGCGGGCGGAGGCGGCGGGCAGGGGGAGCGGCGGGGCCGCGCCGGTCAGGACACGTCCACCACCACGGAGTGCCGGCCGGTCGCGCCGTCGGGCAGGGTGCCGGTGCGCCGCCCGGTCTGGACGGCGCCGGTGCCGTCCGTGGCGCGGACCTCCAGGGTGTGGCCGCCGGGGGTGGCGGGCCATTCCCACACCCACTGGCGCCAGGTGTCGCGGCTGCCCGGGGCCGCGAGCCTGGCCGGCTGCCAGGGGCCGCCGTCCACCCGGACCTCGACCCGGAGAATGCCCCGGTGCTGGGCCCAGGCGACCCCGGCGACCGGCACGGTGCCCGCCTTCGGGGAGGCGAAGGGGCGCGGTGTGTCGATGCGGGCCTGGGTCTTGACCGGGGCCCGCCGGGCCCAGGACCGCCGCACCCAGTACGCGTCGTACGCGTCGAAGGTGGTCAGCTCGATGTCCTCGATCCACTTGCAGGCCGACACGTAGCCGTACAGCCCGGGGACCACCATCCGGACCGGGAAGCCGTGCGCGAAGGGCAGCGGTTCGCCGTTCATGCCGAAGGCGAGCAGGGCGTCGCGGCCGTCCATGACGTCCTCGACCGGGGTGCCGATCGTCATGCCGTCCACCGAACGCGCCACCAGCTGATCGGCCGGTCCGCCCTGGGACGGGGGCCGTACGCCCGCCTCGCGCAGCAGATCGGCCAGCCGCACGCCGAGCCACCGGGCATGGCCCACGTACGGCCCGCCGACCTCGTTGGAGACGCAGGTGAGCGTGATGTCGCGCTCGACGGTCTCCCGGCGCAGCAGGTCCCGGAGCCCGAGGGTGAGCGGGGTGCGGACGCCCTCGCCGTGGATGCGCAGCCGCCAGGCCCCGGCGTCCAGCCTCGGCACCACCAGGGCCGTGTCGATGCGGTAGAAGTCCTTGTTCGGCGTCACGAAGGGGCTCAGACCGCGCAGTCGCAGATCGACTCCGCGCGGCAGGGCGGGCGCCGGGGAGTCGGGCGCCGGGAGGACCAGATCGCGCCGGGACTCCGCCGCCCCCGCCTG
>NZ_JAKRGC010000229.1 GCF_022347745.1 Streptomyces sp. OfavH-34-F | reverse complement strand
GGCTGCGGTCACGGCCACCGGCTCCGGCGCCGGGGGCAGGAGCGCCGGTTCGATCCCGGCGGCGGCCAGGCCGGCCGGTCCGGTTTCGGCCAGCGGCACGCCGTACTTCGCGAGGCGCAGCGGCATCAGGGACTCCACGGGCGCCTTGCGGCGCCAGGCGCGGCCGTAGCGGGCCTGGAGGCGGGCCTGGTAGATCAGCCGGTCCTGCTCCAGCTTGATGACCTGCTCGTAGCTGCGCAGCTCCCACAGCTTCATCCGGCGCCAGAGCCGGAAGGTGGGGACCGGGGAGAGCAGCCAGCGGGTGAGGCGGACGCCCTCCATGTGCTTGTCGGCGGTGATGTCCGCGATCCGGCCGACGGCGTGGCGGGCGGCCTCGACGGCGACGACGAACAGGACGGGGATGACCGCGTGCATGCCGACGCCGAGCGGGTCGGGCCAGGCGGCCGCGCCGTTGAACGCGATCGTCGCGGCCGTCAGCAGCCAGGCGGTCTGGCGCAGCAGCGGGAACGGGATGCGCAGCCAGGTCAGCAGCAGGTCCAGGGCGAGCAGGACGCAGATGCCCGCGTCGATGCCGATCGGGAAGACCAGCGAGAAGTCGCCGAACCCCTTGCTCAGGGCCAGCTCGCGCACCGCCGCGTACGAACCGGCGAAGCCGATCGCGGCGATCAGGACCGCGCCGGCCACGACCAGCCCGATCAGCACCCGATGCGTGCGCGTGAGCTGCATCGCAGCCACCCCCCATCCCCTCCCTGTTCCCTGGTCATCGGCGCGGGGACGTGGTTCTGACGTCTCGTCCGCGCCGCCATGGCTTGTTTCCGGCGGGCACAGCCTGGCACATGTGTGCGAGGAGTGTCGCGGGGGGAGGGGGCGGGGGTGTGGGTGGGGTCAGTCCGAGGACTTCTTGCCTGCCGACGAACCGGACTTCGCCAAGGGCTTCTTGGCCTCTGCGCCCGTACGGCGTCAGTGGCGCAGGGATGGGGACTCGTGCGGGGTGAAGTAGGTGCCGTCCTCGGGCACCCCGACCTCTTCGGCACCGTCGTCGTTGCGGTAGCGCCAGGTGAAGGGCACGCCTTGGGCGACCTCCGAGTCGGGGCCGTTCATGAGCTGGAAGTGCATGTGGGGCTCGGAGGAGTTCCCCGAGTTGCCCACCTCTGCCAGGTGCTGGCCGACGCCGACTCGATCGCCCACGGCCACCCGGAGGGAGCCACGCTTCAGGTGCGCGAAACCCGCGTACGTTCCCTGGTCCAGCTTGAGCACGATGTGGTTGCCCCACAGATGCCGTGGCCAGCCCAGGCTGCGGACGAACCCTTCCAAGAAGAGGTAGACGAAGCCGGGCAGTGAGGTGCGGGAGAGGTGGTCACGCTGGTGGTCACCGACGGACACGATCACGCCGTCACCCGGCGCGAGGACGGGGGCGCCGAACGCGGGGTAGTGGTGAGGGCGTCGGCCGAGGGGCCACAGCAGGCTGAACTTCGGATCCGGGTGCGCGGGCGGGTGACAGGTGAGGTCGATCGCGTAGCTCTGCGCATGGCTGTGTGTGTGGCTGGGGACCTTGGTACCCGGTCCGTTGAGGGCCTTCCAGCGCCCCGTGACAGGCACCTCGACCAGGACCGGCTCCTGCCCCCGGGGCGGACGCTGTCTGCGCCACAGGCTCCATCGCATCGCTCCACCGAGCGCCAGGAGGATGACGCCCGCGTACCACAGCGGCCCCAGGCCCTGTCTGTTCACCAGGATGCACAGGGCGCCGGCGGCGAAGAACAGGCCATGGCGTTTCCGCAGGGACAGCAGCAAGAGAGCACCTCTGTTGATCGAAATCGTGGCCCTTAGCGGGTGGCAGGGACGACGACACGTCGGACTCCCGTGGTCGTACGGGAGTGGCCATCACCGGACGGCCTTCGGCAGCTCAGCTTTCGATTTCGCAGGCCGACGCGGCAATAAAGCGGAGCGTGCCCGTCGAATGATCCATGCGAACGCGATTGCAGGCTCTCGTGGGGCTGAGAGTCACCGCACTTACCCCCGTTTAATCGCACCGCTACCGTCTACGCGGTCCCCGGTGTGCGTTCCCCGTTGCGGCAATCACTATAGGAAATTATTACCTTTGGGGATCAAGCCCTTTCTGCGCTGCGTGTCTCACGTGGTTGGCTTGCGGCGGGCGGAGTGACGGCTGAAAAGGTGCCGGGCGTCGGGGTCTTCGTTCGGCCAACCTGCATACCCTTGTGCAAGGGCGTTGAGTTCTCGGATCGCCGTGGCGTGAAATATCCCCGGCAGGGAAGAGTGCGAGAGTGCGTTCCGGCGACAATTTGGCGGGAAAGTGGTGCCCGCGGGGCTGAGAGGCTGCCCCGACTGTCGTGGGCAATTGTTGCGTGTGGTGGACCGCGTCGGCCACGACCAGTCCGATCAGTGCCCGATGTGTGCGCGTGAGCTGCATCGCAGCCACCACCCGTCCCCTCCCCTGTGTGCGAGGAGTGTCGCGGGGGGAGGGGGCGGGGGTGTGGGTGGGGTCAGTCCGAGGACTTCTTGCCCGCCGACGAACCGGACTTCGCCGAGGGCTTCTTGGAGGAGGTGTCGGACGCCTTGTCGGTGTCGCCGTCCTTCGCCTTCTCCGTTGCCTTCGGGCTGGCGGGGGCGCTCTCGTTCGCCTTGGCCACGGCGGCTACCGCGTCCCTGGCCGCCATGGCGGCGCCCTTGAGGACGGTCTCGGCGGAGGGCGTCTTGGAGCCCGCGTAACCGGCGCCGTTGTAGTTGACGACCACGACGACGTTCTCCGTGCGGACGACGATCGTGGTGAACCGGAACGTCTCGCCGGTCTTGTTCTGCTCGTACGTGACCTTCGTGGCCTCGTCGCCGATGCCGGTCACGGCGGCGGACGCGACGTTCTTCGCGTCGTCGGTGGCCTCGGCCTTCTTGACCTGCTTGGCCAGTTCCTCGCCGGCGCGGGACGCCCCGCTGCCCAGGGTCTGGTCGGAGTCGAAGCGGGTGAACCCGACGTCCAGCCAGCGGTACTGGGAGCCCTTGACGCCCTTGTCGTCCAGGCCGTTCCAGGAGCAGCCGCCCCGGAGGGAGGCGTCGCCGGACTTGCTGCGGGTGCCGCTCTTCTTCTTGGCGGAGGGCACCAGGGACTTGACGGTCTTCGACTCGACCGACGCGCAGGGGTCGGGCAGCGCGGCGAACTTCGCGGGCTCCACGGCCGGTTCCGTCTTCGTCGGCTCCGGTGAGGCGGAGGCGGTCTTGTCCGCGTCCTTGTCGCCGTCGGAGTCCGACGAGCAGCCGGCGACGACGAGCATCACCGGTACGGCGGCGCAGGCGAGTATGCGGGTGAGTCGCGAAGCTGATCGGTGCATGGTTCCTTCACTCGGATGGCGCGGCGGTCGGGGGACGGTTCCGGAGGGCCACGGTACGTCGGACGGCGGGCGGGTGCCGCCTCCGCCGGACGGGCTCCGGGGTGGCCGGCAGCGGGGCCGGGCGGGCCCCGGGCGGTGTCAGTCGTCGAACGAATCGACCAGCTGCCGGGCCAGTGCCTGCGCCTTCTCCTGGAGTTCCCCGCTGTCGGGCACCTCGGTGGAGAGGGCGGGCTGGGCGGTGTACTCGACGGTCACGATCACGTTGGATGTGCGGAACACCACGCTGACGGTGCGGTACCGGGCCGTCGATCCGGACCGGGTCAGGACGTCGTCCAGGAACGCGCTGTCGCCGAGGCCGTCGAGGAGCCGGGGCTGGAGGTTGACGGCGGGGTCGCCGGACGCGGAGCCGTCGGGGGTGCCGGTGCCGTCGGAGGGGTCGGAGGCGTCGGAGGAGCCGTCGGCGGTCGCGTCGGGCGTGTCGCCGTCGTGCGCGTCCCCGTCGTCCGCGTCGCCGGGGGCCGCCGCGTCCGAGCCGGACGGGGAGGCGCCGGGGGACGCGTCCGGCGCGGGGGCCGGGAGGTCGGCGGCGCCCTCCTTCTTCGCGTACACCTCGCGGGCCCGGTCGTCGTCGCTCACGGAGGTGTCGTAGGAGACGACGCGCTCGAAGTCGAGGTGGATGCCGCGGCTGCCCTGCGGGGCGTCGGACTTCCAGCGGCAGCCGATGCGCCGGTCGGTGTCGTAGGTGACCGTGGCGGTGCCCTGGAGGGCCTTCTCCTGCTGGGCGTCGGGCAGGTCGGCGGCGCCCGGCAGCAGGTCCTTGAGGGTGGCCAGGGGGACCGCGCGGCAGGCGTCGGGGAGGGTGCGGTACCTGCCCGGGGGCGCGGCGGACTCGGTCTCCGTGCCGGGCTTGCCGTCGGCGCCGGAATCGTCTGCTCCGGCGTTGCCCGTGCAGCCGGCGGCGAGCGCGGCGATGAGCACGGCGCCGATCGCGTACGCCATTCGTCGCACGGTCCTGGGCTCCCTTCGTGCGAAAAACGGTTGCCGCGCGATGGCGGCCGGTGGAGACAATGTGTATCGCACGCGCTGCTGTGAACGCCGGTCGGGCGATGTTTTTGCCGATCTTGGCGCCGGTTTTGCGCTTTGAGACTTTCCGGGGGAATCGAGGGGTTATGTCGTACGTAGAGGTACCGGGGGCGCAGGTGCCCATCCGGATGTGGACCGACCCGGCGTCGGTCGAGGACGTGGCGATGCAGCAGCTGCGCAACGTCGCCACGCTGCCCTGGATCAAGGGCCTGGCCGTCATGCCCGACGTCCACTTCGGCAAGGGCGCCACGGTCGGCTCCGTGATCGCGATGCACGGGGCGGTCTGCCCGGCCGCGGTTGGCGTGGACATCGGCTGCGGCATGTCCGCCGTGAAGACGTCGCTCACCGCCAACGACCTGCCCGGCGACCTGTCCCGCCTCCGCTCGAAGATCGAGCAGGCCATCCCGGTCGGCCGGGGGATGCACCAGGACCCGGTGGACCCGTCCGAGGTGTACGGCCTCGCGGCGACGGGCTGGGACGACTTCTGGCAGCGGTTCGACGGGGTGGCCGAAGCGGTCAAGTTCCGTCAGGAACGGGCCACGAAGCAGATGGGAACGCTCGGCGCGGGGAACCACTTCATCGAGTTCTGTCTCGACGAGGCGGGTTCGGTCTGGCTGATGCTGCACTCCGGCTCGCGGAACATCGGCAAGGAGCTGGCCGACTTCCACATCGGCCGGGCCCAGGGCCTGGCGCACAACCAGGGCCTGGTCGACCGCGACCTCGCGGTGTTCCTCGCGGACACCGAGCCGATGCGGGAGTACCGCAACGACCTGTTCTGGGCGCAGGAGTACGCGAAGCACAACCGCGCGGTCATGATGGCGCTCTTCCAGAACGTCGTCCGCAAGGAGTTCAAGAAGGCCAAGGTCACCTTCGAACCGGTCATCTCCTGCCACCACAACTACGTGGCGGAGGAGCGGTACGACGGCATGGACCTGCTGGTCACCCGCAAGGGGGCCATCCGGGCCGGCTCCGGCGACTACGGGATCATCCCCGGCTCGATGGGCACCGGCTCGTACATCGTGAAGGGCCTCGGCAACGAGAAGTCCTTCAACTCCGCCTCGCACGGCGCCGGCCGCCGGATGAGCCGGAACGCGGCCAAGAAGCGCTTCTCCGCGCAGGACCTGGCGGACCAGACGCAGGGCGTCGAGTGCCGCAAGGACTCCGGCGTGGTGGACGAGATCCCCAGCGCCTACAAGCCGATCGAGAAGGTGATCGACCAGCAGCGCGACCTGGTCGAGGTCGTCGCGAAGCTCAAGCAGGTCATCTGCGTGAAGGGCTGAGGCGCCGCTACGCCGTGCGGTGCACCTTGGTGTTGGACGCCTGGGCGCGCGGGCGGACCACCAGGAGGTCGATGTTGACGTGGCTGGGGCGGGTGACCGCCCAGTCGATCGTGTCGGCGACGTCCTCCGCGGTGAGGGGGGCGTCGACGCCCGCGTAGACCTTGGCGGCCTTCTCCGTGTCGCCCCGGAAGCGGGTGGTGGCGAACTCCTCGGTCCTGACCATGCCGGGGGCGATCTCGATGACCCGGACCGGCGTGCCGACGATCTCCAGGCGCAGGGTCTCCGCCAGCACGTGCTCGCCGTGCTTGGCGGCCACGTAGCCGCCGCCGCCCTCGTAGGTGGACAGGCCGGCCGTCGAGGAGAGGATGACCACGGTGCCGTCGCCGCTCGCGGTGAGGGCGGGCAGCAGGGCCTGGGTGACGTTGAGCGTGCCGATGACGTTGGTCTCGTACATCCGGCGCCAGTCCTGCGGGTCGCCCGTGGCCACCGGGTCGGCCCCGAGCGCGCCGCCCGCGTTGTTCACCAGGACGGCCAGGCTGCGGAACGCGGTCGCGAACTCGTCCACCGCGGCCCGGTCCGTGACGTCCAGCGGGTAGGCCGTCGCCTGGTGGCCGGCCTCGGTGATCTCGGCGGCCAGCGCCTCGATGCGGTCCTTGCGGCGGGCGGTGAGCACGACGCGGTAGCCGGAGGCGGCCAGCCGCCGGGCGGTCGCGGCGCCGATGCCGCTGCTCGCACCGGTGACGACGGCGATGGGGGATGCGGCCATGGTCGGGCTCTCCTCGGACGGCTGATCGATACGGTCCAACCGGGTCAGGATAGGCAGGTCCGGCGCGGGTCAGTGGTCGCGGGGGGCGTACATGATCACGGCCATCCCGGCCAGGCAGATCAGCGCGCCCGCCACGTCCCAGCGGTCCGGCCGGTAGCCGTCGGCGGCCATCCCCCAGGCGATCGAGCCCGCCACGAAGACCCCGCCGTACGCCGCGAGGACCCGGCCGAACTCGCCGTCCGGCTGGAGCGTCGCCACGAAGCCGTACGCTCCGAGCGCGATGATCCCGGCACCGATCCAGGCCCACCCCCGGTGCTCGCGCACGCCCTGCCAGACCAGCCAGGCGCCGCCGATCTCGAAGAGCGCGGCGAGGACGAACAGGGCGGTGGAGCGGAGGACGGACATGGGAGGAGCGTGCCACGGGGTACGGGTGTCCGCGGACCCGGCCCGTCAGCGGGAACTGCCCGGCGCCGCTCCGTAGACTCGGCGCATGCCGCCCGATCCGTCCCCCCGCCGCAGCACGCTGCTGGCCGAGCTGTCCGTCGCGTCGCGGCGCTACATGGCCGCCTACGCGCTGTTCAACCAGGCCGTCGCGGACCGGCTGGGCCTGCACCCCACCGATCTCCAGTGCCTCAACCTGCTCAGCCTGGAGGCGGCGCCCGTCACCACCGGCCGGGTCGCGGAGCTGACCGGGCTCACCACCGGTTCGGCGACCCGGCTGGTGGACCGGCTGGAGCGGGCCGGTTACGTGACGCGCGCCCGCGACACCGCCGACCGGCGGCGGGTCCTGGTGGCGGCGGTGCCCGAGCGCATGGCGGAGTTCGGCGCGGTCTGGGACCGGCTGAACGGCGGCTGGGACGACCTGCTCGACGCGTACGACGACGACGAGGTCGCCCTGCTGCTCACCCACATGCGGCGCACCGTGGAACTGAGCGCCGTGCAGATCGCCCGGCTGCGCGAGGGCGACGCCTGACCGGACGGGGCAGCCCCGCCCGGTCCGTCCGTCAGCCGGCCACCGGGCCGAAGTCGCGGACCGCCTCGGCGACGATCGCCTCCAGCCGGGCGTGGTGCGCGCCGCGCCAGTAGACCCGGCCGCACCGCGCGCACTGCGCGAACACGTCGTACGAACGGCGCGTCCCGTGCTCCAGGTGCGGGCCGACGGTGTCCTTGTCGGCCGCCGCCAGCGGGCCGTTGCAGGCGGTGCACCGGGTCCACGGGGCGAGCGCCGGGGCGAACCGCTCCAGCACGTCCCGCAGCTGCGCGTCGGGCTGGTCGCTGTACACGTACGCGCCGGCCCAGATCTCCCGGCGGTGCAGGAGGCCCCGGTCGCGGGAGAGCAGGACGCGCCGTTCCTTCGCGGAGAGCGCGGCGAGCGCCGGGTCGCCGGGGTCCTCGTTCTCGTACGCGGCGTCGACGCCGAGCAGCCGCAGCCGCCGGGCGAGGGTGCCGAGGTGCACGTCGAGCAGGAAGCGCAGGGGCGCGCCCGGTACGGGCTGCGGGCGGGGGACCGGGCGGACCTGGACCAGTTCGCCCGCGGCCGGGATGTGCGAGGCGGGGGCGGGGCGGCCGTCCACGAGGAGTTCGCCGGCCTCGGTGAGCGGGATGCCGAGGGACTCCACGACGTGCCCGAGGGTGGACGAGCCGTCCGTGACCACGGGCGTCCGGCCGTGGCGGCGTCCGTGGGCCACGAAGAGCCTGAGTTCGGGGGCGACTTCGAGGTGGATCTCCGGTCCGTTCACCCGGTCAGGATGCCATCGGGCGGACGCCACCGGCCACGGGTTTCCGCTCGTCAGCGCCGGAAGGCCGCCGCGTGTTCCGCGGCCCAGGCCGCGAAGGTGCGGGCCGGGTGGCCGGTCAGCGCGGCCACCGCGTCGGTCACCTCGGCGCGGCGGCCGTCGGTGGCCGCCCAGTAGCCGAGCAGGCCCTCGGTGACGTGGGCCGGCATGAAGGGGGACATGGCCTCCTGCCAGGCGGCCGGGGTCATCTCCTCGACGGTGACCGGGGTGCCGGACGCGCCGGACAGGATCTCGACCTGCGCGGCGGCGCTCAGGGACTCGGGCCCGGTCAGGTGGTAGGCGGCGCCCTGGAGCGCCGGTTCGGTGAGCACGGCGAGGGCGGCCTCGGCGATGTCGGTCTCGTGGATGGGGCTGCCCTCGCTGCGGGGGTAGGGCAGGCCGACCGGGCGCCCGGACCGGAAGGCGCCCGACCACTGGTAGGCGTTGGTCGCGAACTCGCCGGGGCGCAGCAGGGTCGTGGTGAGGGGGGAGGCGATCAGGGCCCGCTCCACCGCGTGGTGCTCGGCGGCGATCGGGTTGGTGGCCGGGTCGGGGAGCAGGACCGAGCTGGACGACAGGAGCGCGATGTGGCGCACCCCGGCCGTTCGCGCGGCGGTGAGGAAGGCGTCGATGTGCGCGGGGTTCGCGTACAGGAAGACGGCGTCCACGCCGTCCAGGGCGGCGGGGAAGGTGTCCGGGTCGTCGAGGTCGCAGGTCACGGCCGGGACGCCGGGCGGCGGGTTCAGCTCGGCGGGGTTGCGGGAGGCGGCGCGGACGGGGTGGCCGCCCTGGTGCAGGAGGGTGGTGAGGGCGGCGCCGATGCGGCCTCGGCCGCCGGTGACGAGCGTGAGCACGGATGGTCTCCTCGGAGGGTCGATGGAAGCTGTTCAGTGCATATGCTGTGTGACGCAGGTAAATATTCCGGAGGGCCCCGGCCGCCGTCAAACGGGTTTCGCCGGCCCCGGTGTCAGGCGGGGGACTCCGCGCGCAGGTCCAGCCGCCAGTCGTTGACGAGCAGCGGACAGCCCGGCGGGTACTCGATCTCGCACTCCCCGAGCAGCGTGAAACCCGCCTTGCGGCAGACGCCGTTGGACGGGCCGTTGGCCACGGACGGATAGGCGTGCAGATAGCGGTGCCCGCGCGCGGCCCGCGCCGCCTCGGCCACCACGCGGGTCGCGGCCGACGCGATCCCCCGCCCCTGGAACTCCGGCAGGACCGTCCAGCCGGTCTCGTACACCTCCTGGCCCAGCCAGTGGTGCTCCCAGAAGCCGATCGTGCCCACGGCGTCCGCCACGCCGGGCAGGGCGATGCGGAACATCCGGCCCCGGCCCGTCCGGTCGGCGCTCAGCGCCAGATAGCGGGCGTGCCGCCCCCGCAGCTGCCCCTCCGGCTCCGGACCGCCGAGATGGGTCATCAGCTCCGGCGCGTTGGCGCGGCGCAGCAGCTCCAGGTCGTCCTCCGCCCAGGGCTCGATCCGGACGGACGACGCTGCACCCTGCTCCGTTGCGGCCATGCCCGCACTCTAGGGGGTGTCTGGTGCATCCCCGTGGCGTCGCGACGCCCGGCACGCACGCTCGCCGCGTTGCCGAACAGCCCTGGTAGCTCCGCTACAAGAGCTCTCCGGCGCCTTGCGACCGCACGCACCGGACGCCGCTCCTCCCTCCACGGGGATGCACCAGACACCCCCTGGGGCGCGGCACTGACAATCCGCGGCGGTCAGCGGGGCGTCAGCGCCGTGGGCGGGATGCCGAGCGTCGCCGTGAAGTCCCGGACCAGGTGCGCCTGGTCGCTGTAGCCGAGGTCGGCGGCGAGGGCCGCCCAGTCCACGTCCGGGCCGGCGGCGGCGCGCTCCAGCGCCTCGTGGATGCGGTAGCGGAGGACGACCCACTTCGGCCCCACCCCCACGTACGCGGCGAACAGCCGTTGCAGGGAGCGGGGCGACACGCCCTCGGCGCGGGCGAGTGCGTCGACGCGCAGGATCGTCCGGTCCGTGCGCACCAGGTCCACCAGGGCCATCGCCCGCTCGGCGCGCGGGTCCGGCTCCGGCCCGACCGCCAGCAGGTACGCGTCCAGCGCGGCGACCCGCTCGTCCTCGGCCTCCGGGTCCAGCACGGCGGCGGGCGGCGCGGGCGGCTCGAACACCCCGGCCGCCG
>NZ_JAKRGC010000228.1 GCF_022347745.1 Streptomyces sp. OfavH-34-F | reverse complement strand
GCGACCTCGGGGTCGCCCACGAGCGCGTCGAGGGCTTCGCGCAGCGCCTCGGGGGTGGCGTCGTCGGTGTCGAGGCGGCGGGCCACCCCCAGCTCGACCAGCCGGTCGGCGTTCATGAACTGGTCGACGCCCTGCGGGACCGCGATCATCGGCACCCCGCTGTACAGGCCCTCCGAGCTGCCGCCCATCCCGGCGTGCGTGACGAAGGCGTCCGCCTCCCGGAGGATCGCCAGCTGCGGCACCCAGCGGTGCACCTCGACGTTGCCGGGAATCGAGCCCAGCTCCGCCAGGTCCGTCTGCTTGCCGATCTGGAGCACCACGTGCCACCCGGCCAGGTCGCCGAAGGCCGCCAGGCAACTACGGTAGAACGCGGGCTGGTTGGTGTACGCGGAGCCGAGCGAGATCAGCAGCACCCGCTCCGCCCCGGCGGGCCGGGGCCAGGTCCGCTCGTCGCCGCGCCCCGCGAAGCACGGCCCGACGAAGGTGACCGTGCCGGTGTCCACGTCGTCGGCGTGCGGCTGCATCGCCCTCGGGATCAGGGCCAGGGTGTGGTCGGGGCGGCCGACGAAGGCGTCCATGTCCCGCGTGGTCGCGCCGCAGCCCGCCAGCCACTCGGTGAACCTCGCCCGGTAGGCGTCGGCGCCCGGCAGCGCCCACAGGTGGGCGGCCACGTCCTCGGCGTAGCTCCGCCAGCCGACGAAGGTCGGCGACAGTTGCATCAGCCGGCGGTTCTGGGACTCGGCCAGCACCCGCGCCGGGTAGGCGCCGATGTCGTACAGGTAGAGGTCGGCCGGATCCTCGTCGTAGACGGCGCGCAGTTGCGGCAGCACGTGCACGGCGTCGTCCAGGAAGAGGCCCATGGCGGCGATCGGGTCGTCCGGCCAGTTGTGGTCACCGACCGGGAGCCGCGACTCGTACGGGACGAAGGCGGCGCCGGTGTCCTCGATGCGCGCGGCCATCAGCGGGTCGTTGGCGTAGGTGACGCGGTGGCCGCGGGCCACCAGTTCGCGGATGATCTCGATGCTGGGCAGGACATGGCTCACGGCGGGAATGCCGACCATGGCGATATGGGCACGGCGACGTGACATGGGATCACTCGTTTCAGCTCTGCGGCGGATGTGGATACGGCGAACCGGCGCGTCGCCACCCCGGCGGTGCCTGGTGGTGGGCGCGCTCGCGCGGTGCGCCGGACGGGACCGGGGGCGTGCCCCCGTCCGCGTCAGCCGTAGAGCTGCACGATGTTCATGCGGCGACCCTAGACCGCGCCCCGGCCCGCGCGCATCCGCATTTCCGCGGTGCGCGCGGGCCGGGGCCGGGCCGGGGGCGGGGTCAGGGCTGGATCGGCATGGACCAGCAGTTGGAGACGGCCCGCTTGCCTTCGAGGCGGTCGGTGATCCAGGAGATGGCGTCGCCCTGGTCGGTGATGAGCGGCACCATGTGGTTGGTGAGGATCTTGTCGCCGAGGTTGGGCAGGACGACGGCGTCGTAGGTGACGTCGCCTCCCTTGCGGCACCAGTCGACGGCGAGCTGACGCGCCTGCTTGTGCGGCACGATGTCGTCCTGGGTGCCGGTCGCCACCCGCACCGGGCCGGTGGGCTTGAGAGTGCCGATGCGCTGCTTGTCGAGCGCGGCCTGCGCCTTGGGCTCGGCGGCGATGATCTCGCCGAGGGACTTGCCGCTGGTGGTCCACTTGCCGCTCTTGGCGAAGCCGTAGCCGAGGATCGCGTCACCGACGCACATGGTGGAGGCGTTCTTCAGGGCGGCCCGTCCGGCGTCGTTGATGTTGTTCTCCACGACGTCGCGCAGGTCCGCGTCGGCCTGGGCGAAGCCGTTGATGGACCAGGCCAGGGCGCCGGCCAGGGCGCTGCCGTCGATGCCCTTCATGGTCGCGGTCAGGTCGGCGGGCGGCGCCCCGGCGTAGGTTCCGGCCAGGGCGATCTCGGGGGCGTACGAGGGCTGGAGCTCGGCGGCGGAGGCGCTGGCCCCGCCGCCCTGGCTGTAGCCGTACAGGCCGGTCCGGGAGTCGGGCGTCAGCGAGGTGCCGGGGAGCCGGTGCGCGGCGCGGACGGCGTCCAGCAGCGCGTGGCCCTCGTCGACCCGGTTGACGTAGGTGTGCAGCCGGTCCGTGGTGCCCAGGCCCACGTAGTCGGTGACGACGACGGCGATCCCGGCGGACAGGAGCCGGTAGACGGACAGGGTCTCGTAGCCGATGGACACGGTCTCCGGCGTGAGGGACAGCGGGTGCTGGAGGGCCAGTGAGGGGGCGCACTGGTCGCCCTGGCCCATGGTGCCGGAGGCCACCGCGACCAGCGGCCGGGCGCCGCCGCCCTTCCAGGACGCCGAGGGCTCGATGTAGGCCCCGGTCACCGCGGCCGGCTGCCCGTTGGAGTCGGTCGTGCGGTACATGAGGCGGGTCGCCGTGCCGGGCATCGGCCGGCCGTCCAGGCCCGGCAGGTTCAGGCCGAGCGGCAGGGGTTCGGTGCGGATCAGCGCGCCGTTGGCGGCGGGCAGTTCGGCGGGCGGGTTGTAGAAGGACGGGATGGTCACACCCCGCGACACGACCGGCTCGGTGCCGTCCGCCGCCGACGCGGGCGCGGTGTAGGCGGCCACGCAGGCCGCCGCGGTCACGGCGACGGCGGCGGCGCGCAGGGCTCCGGCGCGCGGGCGGCGGGTGGGGGGTATGGGGAAGGTGGAACGCGAACGGCTGTACTCGCGGCTCACAGCTCACTCCTCGCTCTGCTCCGAATGACGGGTGAGCGCAAGCTAGCAGCGGGACTTACCGGTGGTAACCCAGCAGTAAGTTACGCGTTGGTAACTATCATGGAGGCCCCGAGCGGCCCTGCCCGGCCGGGGCGTTGCCTATTGTGGGCGCCACCTGATCATCCGCAGCCTCCCGCACCCAGGAGTTGGCCATGTCCCGACCGGAGAACGACCCCGCCGCCACCCCGCTCATCGACACCAGCAAGCCGCATCCCGCGCGGATGTACGACTGGTTCCTGGGCGGCAAGGACAACTACCCGGTCGACGAGGCGATGGGCCGTCAGATGCTCGCCGTCGAACCGAATGTGCCGGTGATGGCGAAGATCAATCGCGCCTTCATGCACCGCGCCACCCGCTGGCTCTCCGCCCAGGGTGTCCGCCAGTTCCTCGACATCGGCACCGGGATACCCACCGAGCCCAACCTGCACCAGGTGGCCCAGGAGGCCGCGCCCAGCACCCGCGTCGTCTACTGCGACAACGACCCGATCGTGCTGGCCCACGCCGAGGCGCTGCTCAAGGGCAGCCCCGAGGGCGTCATCGACTACGTGCAGGCGGACGCGCGCCACGTCGACACGATCCTCGAACGCGCCGGAAAGACCCTGGACTTCAGCGCCCCGGTCGCGCTGTCGATGATCGCCCTGCTGCACTTCGTCAGCGACGAGGACGGCGCCCACGAGCTGGTCCGCCGGCTGACCGACGTCCTCGCGCCCGGCAGCTACATGGTCATCTCGCAGATCACCGCCGACTTCCACCCCGAGGAGGCGCGCCAGGTGGACGAGATGTACCGGGCCAACACACTGACGCTGGCCCCGCGCACCCGCGCCGAGTTCGGCGCGTTCTTCGACGGGCTGGAGATCGTGGAGCCCGGCATCGTCGCCGCCGAGGACTGGCACCCCGAACTGGGCGAGCCCGTCCCCGGTACCGGCGAGATCGTCACGCCCGGCTATGTGGCGGTCGGCCGCAAGCCGTAACCCCCCGCCCAACCCCACCGGCCCGGTGGGCACTTGGCGCGGCCGGCGTCCGCACCCGGTGTCACCGGGCTGTGTGATGATGCAGAAAAGGAGTGGCCGGAAGGGGCGGGAGCGCAGCGTGAACCAGGGGTCATCCATACCGGACGAGGAATGGGAGCGCTTCCTGCGGGAGGCCGAGGCCGGGACGGGCGGCGCCCCCGAGGAGCCGTCCGCCCGCGCCCGGATGGTGACCCGGCGGCTGCACGACGAGCCCGCCCCGCCCCGGGGCTGGCGCGTCCACGAACCGCCCCGCAGGCAGCGCGGCGTCTGGTACGTGCTGGGCCTGGTCGTGGTCGTCGCCCTGTTCGTCGTCGCGCTCGACCCGGGCCGGGTGGCCGGCTGGTTCGGTTCGGACAGCGGCGGCTCCGCCCCGGCGTCCGGGCGGGCCACGCTGGACGCCCCGTTCGACGGCTCGCCCGCGGAGCACTGGGCCGCCGGGACGGCCGGGATCACGATGCCCTCGGCGCACGCGACCGGCTGGATGGACGAGAAGCAGGTCGGCGCGGCGCTGGACAGCAGCCTGGCCTTCCTCGTGGACTCCAACCTGGACCCGGCGGTGCTGCGCGGGGAGCGGCCGGTGAAGGCGATCGCCGCGCTCGACCCGAAGCAGGCCGACGTCAAGGAGTACCTGGCGCACGCCTTCGACCGCCCGGGCCGCGACGACGACCCGCTGCTGCTGTTCAGCCGCTTCGACCCGTCGTACGCGCGCCTGGCGGGCGACGTGATCAAGACGCGCGGCGGGCTCACCTACCGCAGGGGCGAGCGCGGCGCGGTGGACATCACCGCCGACGTCACGTTCGTCTACCCCGTCGTCCGGGCGGACGGGGGCAGCGACGAGGTCGCCCGTACGATCGTCCGCCGCGAGATCGTGATGAGCTGGGAGGACCCCGCCGAGGTGGACACCACGCCGGGCACCTTCTCGCTGCGCTCCTACCGGGTGGACTCCGCCAACGGCGGCTGCGAGAACACCACCGGCTACTTCGTCCCCGCGTTCGGCGAGGACCGGGGCGCGCCGGAGGGCGACGAGCGCGTCGACCCGTACGAGCGCGGCACGTCGATGGACGAGCGGATGCGGGACCGGGGCGCCGCCGAGTGCGGCACGGCCACCCGTACCTGACCCCGGGGCCGCCCCGGCGCGACGTACGCTTTCGGACGTGACCAGCAAACCCGACACGGCACGGCAGCTGCGCGACCTCGCCCGGCTGCGCCGGGTCCGCGACCGGATCGACCGCGAGTACGCCCAGCCCCTGAACGTCGAGGCCCTGGCCCGCGGGGCCCACATGTCGGCCGGCCATCTGAGCCGTGAGTTCCGGCGGGCGTACGGGGAGTCACCGTACGGCTATCTGATGACCCGGCGCATCGAGCGCGCGATGACGCTGCTGCGCCGGGGCGACCTGAGCGTCACCGAGGTCTGCTTCGCGGTCGGCTGCGCCTCCCTGGGCACGTTCAGCACGCGGTTCACCGAGCTGGTGGGCATGCCGCCGAGCGTGTACCGGCAGGAGGCGGCGCGCGCCACCGCGGGAATGCCGTCCTGCGTCGCCAAGCAGGTGACGCGGCCAGTCAGACATCGAGAAGCACCGCTGCCGTAGCCCGGGCGGCAGCGACGGGGCCGGACGACGGCGCCGCCAATCCAAGGAGACACGATGAGCAGGGCCACGGGTGCGCAGCCGCACCTCGCCGACAGCCACGACCTGATCCGGGTGCACGGGGCACGCGTCAACAATCTCAAGGACGTCAGCATCGCGATCCCCAAGCGCCGGCTGACGGTGTTCACGGGCGTCTCCGGCTCCGGCAAGAGCTCGCTGGTGTTCAACACCATCGCCGCCGAGTCGCAGCGGCTGATCAACGAGACGTACAGCGCCTTCGTGCAGGGCTTCATGCCCACCCTGGCCCGGCCCGAGGTGGACGTGCTCGAAGGGCTGACGACGGCGATCATCGTCGACCAGCAGCGGATGGGCGGCGACACCCGCTCCACGGTGGGCACCGCCACCGACGCCAACGCCATGCTGCGCATCCTCTTCAGCCGCCTCGGCACCCCGCACATCGGGCCGCCCAGCGCGTACTCCTTCAACACCGCCTCGGTGAAGGCGAGCGGCGCGATCAGCGTCGAGCGCGGGGACAAGAAGACCGTGAAGGCGACGTTCAGCCGCACCGGCGGCATGTGCACCGAGTGCGAGGGCCGGGGCACCGTCTCCGAGATCGACCTCACCCAGCTCTACGACGACTCCAAGTCGCTGGCCGAGGGCGCGTTCACCATCCCCGGCTGGAAGTCCGACAGCTTCTGGACGGTGCGCGTCTACGCGGAGTCCGGCTTCCTCGACCCGCACAAGCCGATCGCGAAGTTCACCGAGAAGGAGATGCGGGACTTCCTGTACCGCGAACCCACCAAGGTGAAGGTGGAGGGCGTCAACCTCACGTACGAGGGGCTGATCCCCAAGATCCAGAAGTCCTTCCTGTCCAAGGACAAGGACTCCCTCCAGCCGCACGTCCGGGCCTTCGTGGAGCGCGCGGTCACCTTCACCACCTGCCCCGCCTGCGACGGCACCCGGCTCAGCGAGGGCGCCAGGTCCTCCAAGATCGCGGGCATCTCCATCGCGGACGCCTGCGCGATGCAGACCAGCGACCTGGCCGCCTGGATCGCCGGCCTGGACGAGCCCTCCGTCGCCCCGCTGCTCACCGCGCTCGGCCAGACCCTGGACTCCTTCGTGGAGATCGGCCTCGGCTACCTCGCGCTCGACCGCCCGGCCGGCACGCTGTCCGGCGGCGAGGCGCAGCGCGTCAAGATGATCCGGCACCTCGGGTCCTCGCTGACCGACACCACGTACGTCTTCGACGAGCCGACCGCCGGGCTGCACCCGCACGACATCCAGCGGATGAACCGGCTGCTGCTGCGCCTGCGGGACAAGGGCAACACGGTCCTGGTGGTGGAGCACAAGCCGGAGACGATCGCCGTCGCCGACCATGTCGTGGACCTCGGGCCGGGCGCCGGGACGGCGGGCGGCACCGTCTGCTTCGAGGGCACGGTGGAGGGGCTGCGCGCCTCGGACACCGTCACCGGCCGGCACTTCGACGACCGCTCCGTGCTCAAGGCGGACACCCGCAGGCCCACCGGCGTGCTGGAGGTGCGCGGCGCGCACGCGAACAACCTGCGCGGCGTGGACGTGGACATCCCGCTCGGGGTGCTGACCGTCGTCACGGGCGTCGCCGGGTCCGGCAAGAGTTCGCTGATCCACGGTTCGGTGGCCGGGCGGGACGGGGTGGTGACCGTGGACCAGAGCCCGATCCGCGGTTCGCGGCGGAGCAACCCGGCCACGTACACGGGGCTGCTGGACCCGATCCGCAAGGCGTTCGCCAAGGCCAACGGGGTCAAGCCGGCCCTGTTCAGCGCCAACTCCGAGGGCGCCTGCCCCACCTGCAACGGCGCGGGGGTCGTCTTCACCGACCTGGCGATGATGGCGGGGGTCGCCACGGTCTGCGAGGAGTGCGAGGGCAAGCGGTTCCAGGCGTCGGTGCTGGAGTACCGGTTCGGCGGCCGGGACATCAGCGAGGTGCTGGCGATGCCGGTGGCGCGGGCGGAGGCGTTCTTCGGCTCGGACGAGGCGCGCGTCCCGGCCGCGCACCGCGTCCTCGAACGGCTCGTGGACGTGGGGCTCGGCTACGTCGGCCTCGGCCAGCCGCTCACCACGCTCTCCGGCGGGGAGCGGCAGCGGCTCAAGCTGGCCACGCACATGGGCGAGAAGGGCGGGGTGTACGTGCTCGACGAGCCGACCACCGGGCTGCACCTCGCGGACGTGGAGCAGCTGCTCGGGCTGCTCGACCGGCTGGTGGACTCCGGCAAGTCGGTCATCGTCATCGAGCACCACCAGGCCGTGATGGCGCACGCGGACCGGATCATCGACCTGGGCCCCGGGGCCGGTCACGACGGCGGCACGGTCGTCTTCGAGGGCACGCCCGCCGAGCTGGTCGCCGCCCGGTCCACGCTCACCGGCGAGCACCTGGCGCGGTACGTGGCCGGCTGAGCCGGGCGGGGGGCGGTTCCCGGGATGCGGGGATCGCCGCCCCACCCCTGACGCATGATCAGTTCAAGGCGGCGTGCCGTGTTCGCCGCGTCGATTTCAAGTTGGCCGGTTCGCGCAGGTGTGCGCGCGTGCGAAGGTCGTGACGAATCCTGACGGATCGCCACCAAGCCTGCACGGGGGGCCTCTTGAGCCGAAATCGAGCGGCCGGGCGCTCACCTGTGCGGGCCTGGGCCGGGAGGCCCGCCGAACGCCGATCCGAAACAATCGCCATCGCTAATCGGATCTAACCTTTCCGCAACATCCGGCCACCGGGCGGGGGTTGGCGCAGCGGGGACAGCGAGGGGGCTTCCGGGCATTCCGCCTGATCAGCGCCGACGGCCGTAACTCCCGTGGATCAAGGGGCAGGCGAGGTGAGCGGGCGCGAGCGACTCATTCCGCTTAGCGGTGCTCCGGGCCCCACCCGGACCGTACCGATCGAATCAGACCGTTTCCGCACACCTAACTGAACGCAAATTTTCGACGCTGCCCGCATCCGTGGTTGTGCACTAGGCATAGGATCAAGCCGCGCAACGTGAGCCCCGTCTATCCCGCCTGTCCCATCCGCAACTGTGCACACGATGTACGAGCGCCCCTACCGACACCCCACAACCCGTTAACAGGTATCTGCGTGTCACCGATACTCAGCACCGGTTCCGGCGATGGAGCCGCGCAGTGAAAATCAATCGTCGCCTCGTCCTGCTGGTCACCGCGCCCCTCACCGTCGCGGTCGCCTTCTCGGCCCTGGCCCTCGCCCCGGCGACCAACCAGGCACTGCAGGCCAACCGGCTGGCCAACATGGTCGACGTCGCCGCCCACGCGGCCGACTTAACTCATCAACTGCAGCGTGAACGCGCGGCAGCCACCGCTCTGATCTCCCATCAGGGGGACTCGGACGCCTTCCAGCAGAGCTCCGACGCGACCGACAAGAGCGTCGCCGCCTTCAACAGCCGGATCGGCCGGCTGTCCGAGGTGCCCGGAAGCGCCCAGGAGGCGCTGGATCGCATCGACCGCTTCATCGATCAACTCCCCGCCCTGCGCGCCCAGGTGCGCTCGGGCAGCACCACCATCTCCGCCCTCGCCTTCGGCTACCGCATCGTGATCGCGGACCTCAACAGCTACCGCGACGGCATCGCCCAGGCCGACGGCGTCGACGCCGACATCGCCGACCGCATCCGCGCCGCTGCCGCCCTCTCCGAGGCCGCCGAGCACACCGCGCAGGAGCAGGTCACCGTCATGAGGGCGCAGGCCGCCGGCGGCTTCACCGTCGCCTCGCAGCGCACCTTCGACGCCAGCCGGCTCGGCTACACCGAATCGACCGCGGTGATGTTCAGCCTCGGCCCCAGTGAGTGGCGGACCTGGCTGGAGCGCACCCTGTCCGGCCCCAAGGCCCTGGCCTCCCGCAAGCTCGAGGACAAGATCGGGCGCACCGACCCCAGCAAGCGCATCGGCGTCTCCCCCGCGGCCTGGCAGAAGGCAGCCGACGACCGGCAGACCCTGCTGCACCAGGTGGAGGAGCGGATCGACGAGTCCGTCGCCGCCACCGTGGAAGCGGAGCGCACCCGGCTGCTGTGGACCGCCGGCGGCGAGGTCGCCCTGGTGCTGCTGACCCTGGTGGGCGTCGTCCTCGTCGCCATCCGGCTCGGCCGGGTCATGATCCGCCGGCTGCGCGACCTGCGCAACGCCGCGCACGAGGTCGCCCACACCCGGCTGCCCGAGGTCATGAGCGAGCTGTCGCAGCCCGGCGCGCTGAGCGGGTCCACGCCCGAGCAGGTCGCCGAACGCACCGGCAACCCGATCGAGACGACGGGCGGGGACGAGATCGGCGAGGTGGGCGAGGCGTTCAACGCCGTCCACCACGAGGCGGTCCGCCTCGCCGCCGAACAGGCGCGGGTGCACGAGCAGTTCGCCGAGACCCTGGTCCGGGTCGCCCGCCGGGGCGCCCAGCTCACCAGCGTCATGGTGTCCGAGCTGGACGCCGTGCAGCGCGACGAGGCCGACCCGGAGCGCATGAAGACGCTCTTCGCGCTCGACCACCTCGCCATCCGCATGGAGCGCAACACCAACAACCTGCTGGTGCTCGGCGGCTACGGCAACGCACGGGTGCGGTCGGCGGACATCGCCGCCTCCACCGTCATCGTGGCGGCGGCCCAGCAGATCGAACGGTTCGACCGCGTCTCCCTCGGCGCCATCGAGGGCGGCATCGGCATCGCCGCCCGCGCCGTGCACGACGTGGCGCACATCCTGGCCGAGCTGCTCGACAACGCCACCCGCTTCTCGCCGCCCGACGCCCAGGTCGGCGTCGCCGTCTGGCGGCTGTGGGACCGGGCCGTCGTGCAGATCGTCGACGAGGGCGTCGGCATCACCGCGGACCGCCGCACCGTCCTCAACGCCGCACTGCGCGAGCCCACGGCGGGCATCGGCGACGTGCGGTCCATGGGCCTGCACGTGGTGGCCCGGCTCGCCGCCCGGCACGGCATCGTGGTCGAACTCCGCGACTCCTCGGGCCCCGGCACCATCGCCGAGGTCACCCTGCCCAAGAACGTGCTGGCCGAGGTGACCGAGGAGCCGGTGCCGGTGCCGGAGGCGCCCGCC
>NZ_JAKRGC010000227.1 GCF_022347745.1 Streptomyces sp. OfavH-34-F | reverse complement strand
AAGCGGCGGCCCCGCAGCACGCCCGGCTCCGCGATCAGCGCCAGCTCGCCGAAGACGGTCGCGAAGGTGGCCAGCTGCGAGCGCAGGAAGCCGAACGGCGGCCCGTCCGCCAGGTTGGCGGCGTAGATCCCGTCCGGCCGCAGCGCGCGGGCCGCCGCGCGGGCGTAGGGCACCGAGGTCAGGTGGGCGGGCACCCGGGAGCCGCCGAAGACGTCCGCGACGAGCAGGTCGACGGAGCCGGGGGCGGTCGCCTCCAGCCGGGCGCGGGCGTCCGCCGCGTGCACGGTGACGCCGCTGTCCGCCGGCAGCGGCAGGTGCGCGGCGACCAGCTCCAGCAGCGCTCCGTCGGCTTCCGCCACCTCCTGCCGGGAGCCGGGTCGGGTGGCCGCGACGTAGCGGGGCAGGGTGAGCCCGCCGCCGCCCAGGTGCAGCACGTCCAGCGGCGCGCCCGGGGCCGCCGCGCAGTCCACGACGTGGCCGAGCCGTCGCGCGTACTCGAACTCCAGGTGCTCCGGCGCGTCCAGGTCGACGTACGACTGGGGCGCGTCGTCGACCGTGAGCAGCCAGGCCCGTTCCCGGTCCACGTCGGGGAGCAGCCGGGCGGTGCCGTGGTCCACGGCGCGGATGACGGGGATGGGCTCGTTCACTCCCCTATTGTGCGGGGGCCCTCCTCCCCCGGGTGTCCGGGGGAGGAGGGCCCGGGTGGGCCGGGGCGGCTCAGAGCAGCTCCGTGACGGTGCCGGCCCCGACCGTGCGCCCGCCCTCGCGGATCGCGAAGCCGAGACCGGGCTCCAGCGGGATGTCCCGGCCCAGCTCGACGGTCAGGGTGACCGTCTCGCCGGGGCGGGCGATCCCCGCCTCGCCGAGGTCCACGTCGCCGACCACGTCGGCGGTGCGGATGTAGAACTGCGGCCGGTACCCGGTGGTGACCGGGGTGGTGCGGCCGCCCTCGCGCCCCGACAGGACGTACACCTGCGCGGTGAAGCGCCGGCTCGGGGTGACGCTGCCCGGCGCCGCGACGACATGGCCGCGCCGCACCCGGTCGCGCTCGACGCCGCGCAGGAGCAGCGCGACGTTGTCGCCGGCCTCGGCGGACTCCATCGGCTTGCCGAAGGTCTCCAGCCCGGTGACGACGGTCTCGGTGTCGGCGCCGAGCACGGCCACCCGGTCGCCGACCCGGACGGTGCCGCGCTCCACGGCGCCGGTGACGACGGTGCCGCGGCCGGTGATGGTCAGGACGTTCTCCACGGGCAGCAGGAACGGCGCGTCCGTGTAGCGGACCGGCGTCGGCACATAGGTGTCCACGGCGTCGAGCAGCGCCTCCACCGCCCCCGTCCAGCGTGGGTCGCCCTCCAGCGCCCGCAGGCCGGAGACGCGGACGACGGGCGCCGCGTCGCCGCCGTAGCCGTGCGCGGTGAGCAGCTCGCGCACCTCCAGCTCGACCAGGTCGGTGAGTTCGGGGTCACCGGCGTCCGCCTTGTTGAGCGCGACGACGATGTGGTCGACGCCCACCTGGCGGGCGAGCAGGACGTGCTCGGCGGTCTGCGGCATGATCCCGTCGAGCGCCGACACGACGAGGATCGCGCCGTCGAGCTGGGCGGCCCCGGTGACCATGTTCTTGATGTAGTCGGCGTGGCCGGGCATGTCGATGTGCGCGTAGTGCCGGGTGTCGGTCTCGTACTCGACGTGCGAGATGTTGATGGTGATGCCCCGCTGGGCCTCCTCGGGGGCCCGGTCGATGCGGTCGAAGGGCACGAAGGTGCCGGTGCCGCGGTCGCTGAGCACCTTGGTGATGGCGGCGGTCAGGGTCGTCTTGCCGTGGTCGACGTGGCCCATGGTGCCGATGTTGAGGTGGGGCTTGGTGCGCACGTATGCCGTCTTGGGCATGGTGGATTCCTTGGGATGCGAAGCTGGATGAGGACCCCGTGGTCCGGCCGACCCTCCCCTCGCGGGGTCCGCCGGACAGACAGTCGGGGGAGGGTCAGCTTCGGGCGCCGCCGAAGGGCGCTGCGGCAGCGGCGACCGCTGCGTCTGCTGCTGCGAGGACGTTCACGGCAGCCTTCGGCGCGTCCGCGACTGCGGACGGCGCTGCGGGAAAGGCGTACCGGAACATGCTCCGATCATGCCGGGGACCGGTCCGCGCGTCGAGCGAATTACGGCGGGGGGTACGGCGGTTGGGCCGGAGGCGGGCCGGCGGACCGGGCGGAGGGCGGGCGGGGGCCGGGCGGGGCGTGGGGCAGCGGATCGGGCGGGGCGCGTTGCGGCGATCAACCCCGTTTGTCGGTTACTCTCCCCGAATGCTCGACACCGTCCCCGCCGCCCGGCCCTCCCCCGGCCTCGCCGTGCGCTGCACGCGGGTGCTGCTCTCGCCGTGGTCCCGGTTGTCGCTGCTGGTCGCCGTGCTGGTGGGCGCGGCGACGGCGATGCTGCTGCTGGAGCCGCAGCGGCTGGTGACGTCCGGCCGGCTCGGGGAGCTGAGCGGCGGTGCCACGGCGGTGGTGCTGTTCGGCCTCGCGTACGGCCTCTGCACGGTGGCGTTCGTGCCGCGCCCGCTGCTGAACCTCGCGGCGGGCGCGCTGTTCGGCGCGCAGGCAGGTCTCGCGGCGGCGCTCGGCGGTACGGTGCTGGGCGCCGGGATCTCGTTCCTGCTCGGCCGGGTCCTGGGCCAGGACGCGCTGCGCACGCTGGTGCGGGGGCGGTGGCTGCGGGCGGCGGACGGGCAGCTGAGCCGGCACGGCTTCCGCTCGATGCTGGCGCTGCGGCTGTTCCCCGGTGTGCCGTTCGCCGCCGCCAACTACTGCGCGGCCGTCTCCCGCATGGGCTATCCGGCGTTCCTGGTGGCGACCGGCCTGGGGTCGATCCCGAACACGGCGGCGTACGTGGTGGCGGGCAGCGAGGCGTCGTCGCCGACCTCGCCGGCGTTCCTGGCGGCGATGGGTTTCATCGTGCTGACGGGGGCCGGTGGCGCGGTCGTCGCCTGGCGCCGCCGTCACCGGCTCGGCGGCTGACCCCGGCGGACCGGGCGCGCGGGGGTTGTCGCCGGCTGTTCACCCCGGGGCGATACGCTGCCCGCGACCGACAGACGGAACCGGGCCCGGCACGGCCCTGTCCGCGCACCCCCCAATCCGCATGCCGCCGGGCGCCCGACGCCGCCGGCCGCTGCATGAGTACTCCGGGATGGCCCAAGCCCCATGAGCTGGTTCGAATCGTTCGTCCTCGGCCTCGTCCAGGGACTGACCGAGTTCCTGCCGATCTCCTCCAGCGCGCATCTGCGGCTGACCGCCGCGTTCGCCGACTGGCAAGACCCGGGTGCGGCCTTCACCGCGATCACCCAGATCGGCACGGAGGCCGCGGTCCTCATCTACTTCCGCAAGGACATCGCCCGGATCGTCTCGGCCTGGTTCCGGTCGCTGACGGACCGTTCGATGCGCGGTGACCACGACGCCAAGATGGGCTGGCTGGTCATCGTCGGCTCCATCCCGATCGGGGTGCTCGGGCTGACCTTCCAGGACCAGATCGAGGGCCCCTTCCGCGACCTGCGCCTGATCGCCACCACCCTGATCGCGATGGGCATCGTCCTGGGTGTCGCGGACCGGCTGGCCGCGCGCGACGAGAAGGGCGGCAGGCACCGGGCCGGCAAGGAGCGCAAGACCCTGCGCGAACTGGGCGTCAGGGACGGCCTGATCTACGGCTTCTGCCAGGCGATGGCCCTGGTCCCGGGCGTCTCGCGGTCCGGCGCCACGATCAGCGGCGGTCTGCTGATGGGCTACACGCGCGAGGCGGCGGCGCGCTACTCGTTCCTGCTGGCGATCCCCGCGGTGCTCGCCTCGGGCGTCTTCGAGCTGAAGGACGCGGGCGAGGGCCATGTGGCCTGGGGCCCGACGATCTTCGCGACGTTCATCGCGTTCGGCGTCGGCTACGCGGTCATCGCATGGTTTATGCGTTTCATTACCACCAAGTCCTTCATGCCGTTCGTGATCTACCGGATCATCCTGGGCGTGGTGATCTTCGCGCTGGTCGGCACCGACACGCTGAGCCCGCACGCGGGCGAGTCGGCGGGCTGACGCAGGGGCCCGTCGCCCCCGGTCACGGCGGGGGGCGACGGGCTCTCGCGTATGCGGGCGGTGTACGGGGCGGGGTTCAGATCTCCGTGTCGCCGGGGCCCTCGGCGCCGAACTGCTCGGCGCGCAGGGCGAGGTCCTGGAGGACGTCCGCCGACGTCACGTCCGTCTGCCCGGAGTCGTGCACCTGGGCCAGCATGGCGAACGCCAGGGTGAACGCCCCGACCAGTTGCTCGACCGCGCCCCCGACCTCGCGCCCGACGACCACCACGACGTCCTCGACGGTGGCGTCCTCCGGGATCGAGATCCTCGGCATCGTCTCGTTGAGAAGGGCGGTGACCACGGTCGAATCGGTGTCGGCGTCGTCGCGGTCCGGGTTCTCCTCCAGCAGCCGGCGCATCTCGCCCGCCTCGGTCAGGATGCCGACCACACGCTTCACGACTTCGCTCTGCTCCATCCCGCGAGCATAGGCGCCGAAGGCCCCGCCCACCGGCACAACGGCGTACCGGACCGCACCGTGCCGGAGCCCGGACGGCCGCCCCGCCTCGGCACCGCGGGGCGTGCCCCCGTAGCGTACGGAGCAGGTCCTGAACGGCGAGAGGAACCCCCATGAGCGGCACCGACCTTCCCGTGATCGCGGCGGTCGACGGCTCCACGCACAGCCTGGAGGCCCTGGACTGGGCCGCCCGCGAGGCCGTCGCACGCGCCCTGCCCCTGCTGATCGTGCACGTACGCCAACTCGACCGGCGCGCCGACCAGGCGGCGCAGGAGCGGGAGGCGGGCGAGCTGCTGGCCTCGGCGGTGCGCCGGGCGGACCGGACCGCTCCGGGGGTGCGGTCCACGACGCTGGCCCCGCTCGACTTCCCGTCCGCGGCGCTGGTCTCGCTGAGCCGGGACGCCTCGCTGGTGGTGCTCGGTTCACGGGGGCTGGGCGGGTTCCGGTCGCTGATGCTCGGGTCCAACAGCCTGGCGACGGCGTCGATGGCGAAGTGCCCGGTGGTCGTCGTGCACGGCGGCCGGGACGGCGAGGAGCCCGGCGGCGCGGACGAGGTCTTCCCGGACATCGTGGCGGGGGTGGCCGCCGACGAGAGCAGCGAAGGGGTGCTGGACTTCGCGTTCGAGACGGCGGCGGCGCACCCCGGGGCGCGGCTGCGGATCGTGCACGGCTGGACGATGTTCTCGTCGATGCTGTCCGGCGGGCCCGTCTTCGACCGGAACGCGGCGGCGGACGCGGCCGAGCGCTCGCTGGCGGAGCTGACCGCCGGCCGGCGGGCCGCGTATCCGCAGGTCGAGGTCATGAAGGAGCCGGTCAACGGCACCGCGGCCCGCACCCTGGTCACCGCGTCCGCCACCGCCTCGCTGACGGTGATCGGGCGGCGGCGGGGCGGCGAGTCGCTGGGGCTCGGGCTGTCGCCGGTCGCGCACACGACGCTCACGCACGCGATGGGTCCGGTGGCCGTCGTCCCCTGCTGACGGGCGGGCCGTGTCCGCTGCCCCACACTGGGCACAGGAGCGGGACCGGACGGCGGACGGGCCTGCCGGCGGGCGGAACGAGGAGGCGCGGCATGGGGTCGTGGGCCGGGTGGCGCGAGCGGGGCGCGGGGATGCTCGACCGGGGGCCGGTGCGGGCGGTCGCCGCGCTGCTGGCCGGTGCGCTGCCGGCGCTCGCCTTTCCGGCGCCCTCCCTGTGGTGGTTCGCCTACGTCTGTCTGGTGCCGCTCCTGCTGCTGGTCCGGTCCGCCGGTTCGGCGCGCGGGGCGGCGCGCGACGCGTGGCTGGGCGGCACCGGGTTCATGATCGCGGTGCACCACTGGCTGATGCCGAGCCTGCACGTGTTCATCGTGGTCCTCGCGGCGCTCCTCGGTCTGCTGTGGGCGCCGTGGGGGGTGCTGGCGGGCCGGCTGCTGCGGGGTCCGGTGACCGGGCGCTCGGCGGTGGCGGCCGTGGTGCTGGTGCCCTGCGGCTGGCTGATGATCGAGCTGGTCAGGTCCTGGGAGGGGCTGGGCGGGCCGTGGGGGCTGCTGGGGGCGAGCCAGTGGCAGGTGGCGCCGGCGCTGCGGCTGGCGTCGGTGGGCGGGGTGTGGCTGGTGAGCCTGCTGGTGGTGGTGGTGAACACCGCGCTGACCGTGCTGCTGGTGCACTCCGCCGCGCGGGCCGCGGCCGCCATGGCGCTGCTGGTGGGCGCGCTGGTGGTGGGGGCCGCCTGGATGTGGGCGCCGCAGCCGGAACGGACGGGGACGGCGAGGGTCGCGGTCGTGCAGCCGGGGATCGTGGCGGGTCCGGACAGCGTGGAGCGCAGGTTCGCCCTCGGCGAGGAACTGACCCGGTCCCTCGCGGGGCGGGACGTGGACCTGGTGGTGTGGGGCGAGAGCAGCGTCGGCGTCGATCCGGCCCGGCGGACCGCGACGGCGGACCGGCTGGCGGCGCTGTCGCGGGCGGTGGGCGCGGATCTCCTGGTGAACGTGGACGCCCGGCAGACCGATGCGGCGGGCCGGACCGGGATCTTCAAGCGGGCGGTGCTGGTGGGGCCCGGCGGACTCACCGGGGACCGCTACGACAAGATGCGGCTGGTGCCGTTCGGTGAGTACATCCCGGCCCGGGCGGCGCTGGGCTGGGCGACCTCGATGGGCCGGGCGGCGGGCGAGGACCGGCTGCGCGGCAGCGGTCCGGTCACGATGCGGGTGCCCGGCGCGGACGGGCTGCGGATCGGTCCCCTGGTCTGCTTCGAGTCCGCGTTCCCCGACATGAGCCGCCGGCTGGTCCGGGACGGGGCCGCGCTGCTGGTCGCCCAGTCCTCCACCTCGTCGTTCCAGCACAGCTGGGCGCCTCGGCAGCACGCCTCGCTGGGTGCGCTGCGGGCGGCGGAGAGCGGCAGGCCGGTGGTGCACGCCACGCTGACGGGGGTCAGCGCGGTGTACGGCCCGCGGGGCGAGGCGGTCGGGGCCCCGCTCGGCACGGACAGCAGCGGCACGGCCGTGTACGGGGTGCCGCTGGCGCGCGGCACGACGCTGTACGTCCGCCTGGGCGACTGGCCGGTCTACGGGGCGCTGGGGGCGCTGGCCCTGTTCGGCGCGGCGGAGGGCGTACGGGCCGCGCGCGCCCGGCGACGCACGCGGCCGGCGGCCTGCGAGGGGGTCTGAACCGGCCTCAGGCCCGGGCCGGTACGTCCTACGCGGCGTCCAGGTCGCGCAGGACGCGTTCGCAGAGGGCGTGGGTCTCCAGGGCGTCGCGGGCGCTCAGCGGACGGCCGTCGCGCACGGCGTCCAGGAACCCCAGCACCGCCTGCTCGATGCCACGCTGACGGGCCACCGGCACCCAGTCGCCGCGCCGGCGCAGACTCGGCTGCCCCTTGTGGTCGATGACCTCCGCGAGGTTGAGCACCTCGCGCTTGGAGTCCTGGCCGGAGACCTCCAGGCGCTCCTCGGTGGAGCCGCTGAGCCGGTTCATCGCGCCGATGGCGGTGAAGCCGTCGCCGGAGAGCTGGAGGACGACGTGGTGCAGCAGTCCGTCCACGATCCGGCCGCTGACCGCGGTGTGCTCGACGGGCCCGGGCACCAGGAAACGCAACGTGTCAACGACGTGAATGAAATCGTCCAACACCATGGTGCGGGGCTTCTCCGGCAGCCCCACCCGGTTCTTCTGCATCAGGATCAGCTCGCGGGGATGTTCCACGCACTGGGCGTACCCCGGCGCCAGCCGGCGGTTGAACCCGACGGCGAGCCCGGTGCCGCGCGCCTCGGCCAGCTCCACCAGCCGGGTGGACTCCTCCAGCGTGTACGCGAGCGGCTTGTCCACGTACGTGGGGACGCCCGCTTCGAGCAGCCGGCCGGCGATCTCGAGGTGGGCGGCGGTCGCGGCGTGCACGAAGGCCGCGTCGAGGTCCTGGGCGAGGAGGGAGTCCAGGTCCTGGTGGCAGCGGTCGGCCGGAATGCGGTGGGCGGCGGCGACGGCGGCCAGGGTGGCCGGGTTGCGGGTCTGCAGGTGCAGTTCGATGCCCGGCAGGGCGCCGAGGACCGGCAGGTACGCCTTCTGCGCGATGTCCCCGAGCCCGATGCAGCCGACCTTCACAGGGTGTTCCTCTCGCTGGTCAGCGCCGTGTGCCGGGCGCTTGCGTCGTCGTTCCGGCAGCATACGTGCCGCCCGGCGGACGCCAGTCGGCGATCCCGTCGAACGTGCGCAGGAGGAGGCCGGGGCCGAGGCGGGAGACCGTGGACATGAGGAGGTCCCGGGCGGCGACGGCCGGGGCGCTCGTGAGGCGCATGAGCCGGGAGACGCGGTCGGCCTTGCGGACGACGGCGGCGGTGCGCGGGAGCCGTACGGCGGTGTACGCGGCGAGGCCGGCGCCGGGGTCGCGGCCGGGGGTGAGGTGGTGGGCGAGGACGATGCCGTCCTCGATGGCCTGGTTGCCGCCCTGGCCGAGGGTGGGGGCCATGGCGTGGGCGGAGTCCCCGACCAGGACGGTGCGGCCCCGGTGGAAGGCGGGCAGGGGCCGGTCCATGCGGTACACGTCGTTGCGCAGGATCTCCTGGGGTGCGGTGGCGGCGATGATCTGCGGGACCGGGTCGTGCCAGTCGCCGAAGCGGCGCAGCAGTTCGGATCGCTCGTCGCCGGCCCGTGCTCCGGCGGGCGAGACGGCCGCCGCGTAGGCGTAGACGCGGCCGTCCTTGAGCGGCTGGGTGCCCCACAGGGCGCCGCGCCCCCAGGTCTCGTGCGGCGCGAACGGGCGGTCCGGGGCCGGGACGACGGCGCGCCACGCGGTGAAGCCGGCGTAGGAGGGGCCGGGGGCGTCCGGGAAGAGCGCGGTGCGTACGGCGGAGTGGATGCCGTCGGCGCCGACGACGAGGTCGGCCTCGATCGTCCCGTCCGGCGTGCCGACGACGGCGGGCGCGCCGCCCGGGGTGCCGGGATCGATCAGGCGGGCCGGGCAGCCGGTGCGGACGGCGGAGGCGGGGAGCCGGGCGGCGATGCGGGCGATCAGGAGGGACCGGTGGACCAGGACGAGCGGGCCGCCGAACCGCCGGGCGGCGGCGGTGGCGTCGGTGCGCGAGAGCCAGCGGCCGGACGGCGCGCGCATGCCGCCCTCGCCCTGCCAGGCGGCCAGGGACCTGATCTCGTCGCCGAGGCCGATGACGTCGAGCGCGCGCTGGGCGTTGGGGGCGAGGCCGATTCCGGCGCCGACCGGTTCCAGGGAGGCCGCGCGTTCGAGCACGGTGACGCGCCAGCCCGACCGGTGCAGGGCGACGGCGGCGGTGAGGCCGCCGATCCCGCTTCCGATGACGACCGCACGGGGCATGTCCATCGTTTTCCCTCCACCGCGACTACACCTGTAGTGACACGGCCAACGTACTACATCTGTAGTTCCGGGGGTAGGTTGCTCCCATGACCGCACGTCCCACAGGCGCCGAACGGGCCGACCTGATCGCCGATGCCGCGCTCGCCCTTCTCGCGGAGCGCGGCATGCGGGGGCTGACCCATCGCGCGGTCGACGAACGGGCCGGGCTGCCGCAGGGCTCCACGTCCAACCACGCCCGCACCCGGCAGTCCCTGCTGGAGGCGGCGGTGCGGCGGTTGGCCGAGCGGGAGGCCCGGGTCCTGCTCCCCGGCACGCTGCCGGCGGGCGACGGCGGGGTCGGCCCCGGGAGCGGCGACGGGCTCGTGGCGGCGCTCGCCCACGCGCTCCACCGCTACCTGGCGCACCATCGCGAACTGCTCGTCTGCCGCTACGAACTCGCCCTGGAGGCCACCCGGCGCCCCGAACTGCGGTCGTTCTACGACGCGACGGGCCTGCGGTTCCGGGCGCCGCTGGTGGCGATGATGACAGCGGCCGGCTCCCCGGAGCCGGAGCGGCACGCGCTGTCCGTGGTCGCCTGGTGCGAGGGGTTGATGTTCTCCTGCGCGGCCGGCTCCTACCACCGCTCCGTACCGAGCGAGGCGGAACTGCGCACCGGCTTCGAGGAATTGCTGCGCGGCCTGCTGGGGCACCCACCCGCCCCCGGTGCGGCGCGGCGGACCGGAACACGGAGCTGACCGGCGTCACTCGTGCGGGCCAATTGGGGCGCGGGGGCCGCACCGGCGGGGCGTCGGCGCCGCAGAGTGGGCCACGTGCAGCGAACCCGAACCCTCGTGACGTTCCTGGCCGGTCTCGCGATCGCGACCCTGTCGGGGTGTGTGTCCGTCCAGCCGCAGCCGGCCGCCCCCGGCCGCCCGGAGACCGGCCGGCCGGCCCACCAGCTGGCTCCGCAGACCGCCGGACCGCCGGTCCACGACAAGCTGGAGGCGGTTCCGGAGGCGAAGCGGTCCTCCCCCGCGGCCGCGCCGCCCGCCGCCCCGCCGCCGCCCCAGAACCGCCCGGCGCCCGCTCGACGTGGGCCGGAGGCCCGCC
>NZ_JAKRGC010000226.1 GCF_022347745.1 Streptomyces sp. OfavH-34-F | reverse complement strand
CGCGCGGGGCGCGGCAGGAGGGCCCGCACCGCGCGGACCTCGCGCTGTACGACGCGGTCGCGCGGGCCTACCCGGGCGACGCCGGGCTCCTCGCGGCGCTGATGCTGCGGACGGTGCGGCTGGCGCCGGGCGAGGGGCTGTTCCTGGGCGCCGGTGTGCCCCACGCGTACGTACGGGGCCTGGCGGTCGAGATCATGGCCGCCTCGGACAACGTGCTGCGCTGCGGGCTGACGGCCAAGCACAAGGACCGGGCGGAGCTGCTGCGGGTGGTGCGGTTCGCCGCCCCGCCGGTACGCGTCCTGACCCCGTCGGCGCAGGGGCCGGAGGAGGTGTACCCGGCCCCGGTGGACGACTTCCGGCTCTCGCGGGTACGGGTGGCGGCCGGCGGCCCCGCCGTCGCCCTGGACGCGACGGCCCCGCAGATCCTGCTCTGCACGCGCGGCGAGGCCCGCCTCACCGCGGCGGGCGGCGCGCTGACGCTCCGGCCGGGCTCCTCGGCGTACGCGCCGGCGGGGGAGGAGGTGACGGTGAGCGGGGACGGCGAGGTCTACCGCGCCACGGTCGACACCGGGCAGCCGCGCCCCCGGAAGCACTCCGGAACTTAACCGGTTTTGTAAGGCGAGCCGCCTCCCTCCGCGTATTCCCTTCCCCGGTCGAAAAGGGAGGGGAAAAGCGGAGGGAGGCGGCTTTTTCCTTTTCTTCGTCCGTTACTTCGTCGCACCCTGCGCGAAGCCGTTGTAGATGTAGCGCTGGAGGAAGAGGAAGGCGATCAGCGTGGGGACGATGACCAGGACGGCCCCGGCCGAGATGTTCTCCCAGTGGGCGCCGAATGGGCCCTTGAAGCGGAACAGCGCGGTGGAGACCGTGCCGAGTTCCTGGGACGGCATGTAGAGGAAGGGGATGTAGAAGTCGTTGTAGACGGTGATCCCCTTGATGATGACGACGGTCGCGATCGCCGGCTTGAGCAGCGGCAGGATGATCTTGCGGTAGATCGTGAACGAGTTCGCCCCGTCCAGCCGCGCCGCTTCGTCCAGGGAGACCGGGATGCCCCGGATGAACTGCAGGAAGATGTAGATCGACACGATGTCCGTGCCCATGTAGAGCAGGATCGGCGCCCAGCGGGTGTCGAACAGGCCGAAGCTGTTGACGACCTGGAAGGTGGCGACCTGCGTGGTGACGCCGGGCACCAGCGTGGCGACCAGGAACAGCGCCATGACCAGCTTCTTGGCCCGGAAGTCGAAGCGGTCGATGGCGTAGGCCGTCATCGAGCCGATCACCACCGTGCCGGTGATCGAGAACAGCAGGATGAACAGCGTGTTCCCGAAGGCGGTGAGCATCTGGCCCTCGGAGAACGCGGTCGCGTAGTTCCCGAAGTTCAGCCAGTCGCCCGGCAGCGACAGCGCACCGCCGTCGGTGGCCTCCGCCGACGTCTTCAGCGAGGTGAGGAAGACGACCGCGAGCGGCAGGATCACCACGAGCGAGGCGACGACGAGCGACACGTAGACGAGGGTCTGCCCGATCCGGCCGCGCAGCCGGACCCGCCGGGGGCCGGGCAGGGGGCGGGAGGGGCCCGCGGTCTTCACGGGCGCGGTCCGCTGGGCCGTGGTCATACGAGGTCCACCTTTTCGTCGGGCACGAGCCGGCGCTGGATCCAGGTGATCAGCAGCACGATCAGCAGCAGCACCACGGCGGCGGCCGATGCCAGGCCGGTCTTGTTGAACTGGAACGCGAGCTTCACGGTCTGGATGACGAAGGTCGAGGTGCCGGTCGCACCACCGGTCATGATCCACGGAATCTCGAACACCGCGAGCGACCCGGAGACCGCGAGGATGACGCTCAGGCTCAGCACGGGCCGGATGCTCGGGGCGATGATGTGCCGGAACTGGTCCCACTTGGTGGCGCCGTCCAGCTGGGCCGCCTCGTACAGCTCGCCCGGAACGGACTGGATCGCGCCGAGGAACAGCACGAAGTTGAGGCCGGTGTAGCGCCACACCGACACCCCGGCGAGCGAGGTGTTCGCCGATTCCGGATCGCCCAGCCAGGCGTGGTCCGGGTTCTGGCCGAACCAGGACAGCACCGTGTCCAGGGTGCCGCCGTCCTGGAAGAAGTAGAGGAAGACGAAGCCGATGGCCACGCCGTTGATCAGGTAGGGGAAGAAGAGCAGCCCCTTGAACAGGTTCCGGAACCGCAGATCGAAGCTGAGCACCGTGGCGAAGTACAGCGCGATCACGATCTGGACCGCCGAGGCCGCCAGGTAGTAGAAGCTCACGAAGAACACCCGGAACAGCTCGGGCCGGGTGAAGATCTGGACGTAGTTGTCCACCCCGGTGAAGTTCCGGTCGGGACTGATGCCGTCCCAGTCCGTGAAGCTGTAATAGATCATGTTGCCCACGGGCACGTAGGTGAACGTGATCAGCAGGGCCAGCGGCGCCACCAGGAACAGCCAGGGCGTGGCGCGGCGGAGCAGCCGGCCCCGGGTGCCGCGCGCGCGGGGGCTGGCGCCGGTGGCGGAGGGGCCGCGACGCGGGGGCGTCGCACGGTGCGTTTTCACGCTCACCGCCTCGGTCGTCTCGGTCATGTCGGGCCTTTCGTCATCCGCGTCGGTCGTGCGGGACGCGGGCCCCGGCCGGTGTCGTACGGCCGGGGCCCGCTCCGGGTCAGGAGCCGATGGTCTTCGCGGCGTCGTCCCACTTCTTGTTCAGCTCGGCGAAGTAGCTCTCGGCGCTGCCCTTCTGCGCGCCGCGCGCGATGTCGACCAGCTTCTGGCGGTAGTCGGGCTTGTTGAGGCCGATCTCGGCGGCGTTGTCGATCTCGTTGACCGTGCCGGTCTTGGCCTCCGAGCGCTCCACGAAGGTGACATCGTTGTCAACGAATTCCTTGAGCGTGTCGGGCATGGGGGCCGACTTCAGCGTGGGGACGGCGCCCTCCTTGGCGGAGTAGCCGGACTTCTGCGTGAACCAGTCGATCCAGGCGCGGGCCGCCTCCTTGTGGTCCGAGTGGATGTTGACGGCCTGCTGGTAGTCCGAGACGAGGGTGGCGCACTGCCCCTCCTCGCGCTGGACGGGGACCGGCATGTAGCCGATGTCGTCGGGGTTGCCGCCCGCCTTCTCGGCGGCGTCCCGCATCTGGCTGATGGCCCAGGAGCCGACCATCATGGAGCCGATCTCGCCCTTGGCGAGCTTGCTCTTGGACGCCTCCCAGTTGGTGGTGCTCGGGTCCTTCTCGGAGAGTCCGTCCTTGACGATGTCGAACAGCAGGGTGTCGATCACCCCCAGCTCGCTGCCGGCCTTCCACGGCGAGACGGGCCCGGCCAGCTTGTTGTTCGCCTCCTGGTCGCAGGTGACGGAGCCGATGTTGGCGGACCACTGGACCAGCGGCCAGCCGTCCTTGAAGTTGGTGTAGTACGGGACGGCGCCGGTCTTCGTCTTGACGGCCTTCAGGTCCGCGAGGAACTCCTCGGGGGTGCTGGGCCACTCGGTGACGCCGGCCTTCTTCCAGAGGGCCTTGTTGTAGACGAAGCCGTTGGCGGTGCCGAACTGGGCGATGCCGTAGGTCTTGCCGTCGACCTCGGACTTGTCGCTGAAGCGGTACGTGTCGGCCATCTCGATGGACGAGCCGAGCGGGGCGAAGAACTTCGGGTAGTCGTTCTTGGCGACCGCCGCCGGGATCATCAGGACGTCGCCGTACTCGTCCGTGTTCATCCGGATCTTGACTTCGCCCTCGTAGTCGGTGAGGCCCTCGAACTTCACCTTGATCTTGGGGTAGACCTTGTTGAACTCCGCCGCGTAGGCCTTCATCGCCCCGCTCTTGATCAGGTCCGTCCGCTGCGTCAGGACCGTGATGGTGCCGCTCGCCGTCTTCGGGTCGGCAGGGGCGGAGGCCGTCTCCTTGGACGGCGTACCGCCGCCCCCGCATCCCGTGACGGTCAGTGCCGCGATGGCCAAAAACGTACCTGTGAGTGCCCTGGTCTTCCCCATGTGCCCTGCTCCTTCGGACGGCGGCTCGGGTCTGCGCCGGATGTCGGCACTATGGCAGGCAGGCAGTGAACCGGTAAAGCTCTTGTTTCCCCTGCGATGCCGAATCGTTACCGGCTCTCGCATTTGCGCAGCTAGAGAGCGTGCGGCTCCTCGCGGATGTTGCCGCTCCGTGACTAGACCGGTTTATGGACAGCGGACGATCAGCGGGTTAAGTTGTGCCGCGTCGTACATCTGTCACGTGCGCACTGGGCCGATTGGAGCCGCACCATGAAGGACATCACCCCGCTCACCGAAGGCTGGAAGCTGCGCTACGACGACGCGCTCCTGCCGGCCGAGGTCCCCGGCTGTGTCCACACCGACCTGCTCGCAGCGGACGTCATCCCCGACCCGTTCCTCGACCGCAACGAGACCGAGGTCGCCTGGGTCGGCCGGCGCGCGTGGACCTACCTCACCGACGTGTCGCACGAGAGCGCCCACGAGCGCACCGACCTCGTCTTCGACGGCCTGGACACCGCCGCCCGCATCACCCTCGACGGCCGCGAACTGGGCGCCACCCGCAACATGCACCGCGCCTACCGGTTCGACGCCACCGGCCTGACCGGCCGGCTGGAGGTGCGCTTCGCCTCCGCGTACGAGGAGGCCGAGGCCGTCCGCGCCCTCACCGGCGACCGGCCCAACGTCTACCCCGAGCCCTTCCAGTACATCCGCAAGATGGCCTGCTCCTTCGGCTGGGACTGGGGCCCGACGCTCGTCACCGCCGGCATCTGGCGCCCCGTGCGCCTGGAGCACTGGTCCACCGCGCGCCTCGCCTCCGTCCGCCCCCTCGTCACCGTGGACGGCGCGACCGGGACCGTCGAGGTGCGGCTCCGCGTCGAGCGCACCGCGTCCGGGGCCGGAACCGAGCTGCGGGCCCGCGCCACCGCGGCCGGCGCCGAGGCGGAGGTCCGCTTCGAGGGCGACGAGGCCGTGCTGCGGCTGACCGCCGACCGGCCCCGGCTCTGGTGGCCGCGCGGCTACGGCGACCAGCCCCTGTACGACCTCGACGTCACCCTGCTCGACGCCTCCGGACCGCTCGACACCTGGCACCGGCGCATCGGCTTCCGCACCGTCGAGGTGGACCGCACCCCCGACGAGCACGGCACCGGCTTCACCCTCGTCGTCAACGGCGTCCGCGTGTTCGCCCGGGGCGTCAACTGGATACCCGACGACGTCTTCCCCTCCCGCGTCACCCCCGAGCGCTACCGCACCCGGCTGCGCCAGGCCGCCGACGCCAACGTGGACCTCGTCCGCATCTGGGGCGGCGGCATCTACGAGGACGAGGCGTTCTACGACGCCTGCGACGAGCTGGGCCTCATGGTGTGGCAGGACTTCCTCTTCGCCTGCGCCGCCTACCCCGAGGAGCAGCCCCTGCGCGGCGAGGTCGAGGCCGAGGCCCGCGACAACGTTGTCCGGCTCATGCCGCACCCCAGCCTGGTCCTGTGGAACGGCAACAACGAGAACCTCTGGGGCTTCCGCGACTGGGACTGGGAGGAGCCGCTGGCCGGTGACTCCTGGGGTGAGGGCTACTACCTCGGCGTCCTGCCCCGCATCGTCGCCGAACTCGACCCCACCCGCGCCTACACCGCCGGCAGCCCCTGGTCCGGGTCCTGGGACCACCACCCCAACGACCCCCGCCACGGCACCCACCACTCCTGGGAGGTGTGGAACCGGCAGGACTACGCCGAGTACCGCGCCGACGTGCCCCGGTTCGTCTCCGAGTTCGGCTGGCAGGCGCCGCCCGCCATGGCCACCCTGCGCCGCGCCCTGCCCGGCGAGGAACCGGCCGCCGACTCGCCGGGCATGCTCCACCACCAGAAGGCCGAGGACGGCAACGGCAAGCTCGACCGCGGCGTCGCCCGCCACTTCGCCCCGCCCGAGGGCGACTTCGACCGCTGGCACTACCTGACCCAGCTCGTCCAGGCCCGCGCCGTCGCCACCGGCATCGAGCACTGGCGCTCCCACTGGCCGGTCTGCGCCGGCACCGTCGTCTGGCAGCTCAACGACTGCTGGCCGGTCAGCTCCTGGGCCGCGATCGACGGCGACGGCCGCCTCAAGCCCCTCCACCACGAGCTGCGCCGGGTGTACGCCGACCGGCTGCTGACCCTGCACCCCGACGGCGAGGGCGACGGTGTGGTGCTCGCGGTGATCAACCAGTCCGCGACCCCCTGGCGCACCGAGGTCACCCTCTCCCGCACCGGGGCGGACGGCGCGTCCACCGGCCGGGGCGTGCAGGAGGTGACCGTGGCCGCGCGCTCCGTCGTACGCCTCCCGGTGCCCGCCGCACTCGTCCCGGCGGGGAGCACCACCGAGTTCCTCGTCGCCGACGCCGAAGGGCTGCGGGCCACCTGGTTCCCCGTGCCCGACAAGGAGTTCGGCTACCTGGAGCCGTCGTTCGACGTGACCGTGGAGCCCGCCCGGGACGGCGGTGGTAACGTCCGCGTGGTGGTCAACGCGCACACCCTCGTCAGGGATCTCCTCCTCCAGGCCGACCGGCTCGGCCCCGGAGCCGCGGCCGACCGCGGCCTGGTCACGCTGCTCCCCGGCGAACAGGCCGTCATCGGGATCACCGGCTGCGGCGACGTGACCGCCGACGACGTGCGCGCCGCCCTGTTCTGCGTGGGCACGAAGTGACCGCTCCGGCTCGCGTCACGATCAAGGACGTCGCCGCGCGGGCCGGTGTGTCCAAGGGGGCCGTCTCGCTCGCCTTCAACGGCAAGCCGGGCGTCTCCGACGCGACGCGGGAACGCATCTTCCTCGCGGCCCGGGAGCTGGGCTGGGAGCCCAACCGCACGGCGCGCAGCCTCTCCGGCCGCCGCGCCGACATCATCGGGCTCGTCCTGAACCGCCCGGCCCGGCTCCTCGGCCTGGAACCGTTCTACATGGACTTCGTCTCGGGCATCGAGAGCGTCCTGACGGAGCGGTCCTGCTCACTGCTGCTGCGGCTGGTCCGCGACGTGGACGAGGAGATCGAGCTGTACCGGGAGTGGTGGCGCGGCCAGACCATCGCGGGCGCCGTGCTCGTCGACTTCCGGCCGGACGATCCACGCGTGCCCGCGCTGGAGGCCGTCGGGCTGCCCGCGGTCGCCGTCGGCCATCCCTCGCTGACCGGGTCCTTCCCGGCGGTGTGGACCGACGACGCCACGGCCACGGCGGAGGCCGTGCGCTATCTGGCCGCCCTCGGGCACCGGCGCCTCGCACGCGTCGGGGGCCCGGCCGGCTTCGGGCACAGTGCGATCCGGGCGCGCGCCTTCGAGGCCACGGTCCGGGAACTGGGCCTGGAGCGCGGCACCCAGATCGCGACCGGGTTCGACGAGCGGGAGGGCGCCCGGGCGACGCGCTCGCTGCTCCTGGCGAAGGACCGGCCCACCGCGATCGTCTACGACAACGACATCATGGCGGTGGCCGGAGCGGGCGTCGCCGCCGAGATGGGGTTCGTGGTCCCGGACGACGTGTCGCTGCTGGCGTGGGACGACTCCCAGCTGTGCCGGATCACCCATCCCACGCTGTCCGCGATGAGCCACGACATCCACCACTTCGGCGCGGAGGTGGCGCGGACCCTGTTCACGCTGATCGAGGGAACCCACCCCGGTGACCTCCAGGTGCCGACCCCGTCGCTCACGCCCAGGGGCTCGACGGCACCGGCGCCGCAGTGACGCCGCGCGCCGCGCGACCGGGTCCGCCCGGCCGCGCGGCGCGGCTCAGCGGCGCTTGTGGTTGATCTTCATGGTGTCCATGTCGGTCGCGGTGGACCGCAGTTCGCCGTGGCCGTAGCCGGCCTCGCGCAGCGCGGTCAGCGCCCGGTCCTCGGCGATCGCGGACGCCATCTCCTCGCCGTCCTCGGCGTCCGAGACGACCACGTAGCGGAAGCTGAAGTGCTTGAGGGCCCGGTCGTAGGTGAGCGAGCCCTCCTCGGTGAACCGCATGCCGGCGAGGCCGTGCTCCTCGACCTGAGCGAGCAGCCGCTCGCGCGCCGCGTCCGTCAGGTCCTGCCACGTGCCGCGCACGATCACCCGGTACGTGTGCTGCGTGCTCATTTGTCGCGCCGTCCCTCTCCGCCTGCCCCGCCGACTGTCCGGAGCGAGCGTACGGGGGGCTTGAGCGGGACGGAAACGGAATTCCGGCTCAGCCGGGAAGGTGGCGGTCCACGTACTCGAAGACCGATCCGTCCGGGTGCACGGCGATGAGGTTGCGGCCGGCCGGCGTCGGCACGGGGCCCGCGATCACCCGGGCGCCCACCCCGGTCAGGGCCGCGTGGGCCTCGTCCACGTTCTCGACGGCGATGGTCGCGGTGACCTTGCGCAGGATCTCCAGCTCCGCTTCGGGCCCGCTCATCAGCAGGAAGCAGCTGATCGCGGCGACGGAGACCCCGCCGCGCTCGAACCGGAGGGCGGGGGCGCCCGTGAGCTTCTCGTAGAAGGCCACCGCGGCCTCCAGGTCGTCGACGCAGATACGCAGCGTGGTTCCCAGGATCTCCATGCGGGCCAGGTTAATTGGCCGCCCGCCGCCCTGTGATCCGTTCGGCTGCGGCCGGGCCCGGCTCAGGCGCGGCAGAGCACCTCGCCGTGCGGCACCATGAACCAGCCGTCCTCCTGCTCGCCCCAGGCGCGCCACGCCGCGGCGATCTCCGTCAGCTCCTCGGCCGTGGCGTGCCCGCCCTCCACCGCGAGCGCCGCGTACGCCGAGCCGACGGTGCGGTCCGCCCACAGCCCGCTCCACCAGGCGCGGCTCTCCGGCGTGGCGTAGCACCAGGTGGACGCGCCGGGCGTGATCTCGGTGAACCCGGCCTGCCGGGCCCAGGACAGCAGCCGGCGTCCGGCGTCCGGCTCGCCGCCGTTGGCGCGGGCCACCCGGCCGTACAACTCCTGCCAGTGGTCCATGACGGGGGACTCGGGGAACCAGGTCATCGACGCGTAGTCGCTGTCGCGCGCCGCGACCACGCCGCCGGGGCGGCACACCCGGCGCATCTCGCGCAGCGCCTGAACCGGGTCGCCCACGTGCTGGAGGACCTGATGGGCGTGGACCACGTCGAAGGAGTCGTCCGGGTAGTCCAGCGCGTGGACGTCCGCGACGGCGAACTCCACGTTGTCCAGGCCGCGTTCGGCGGCCACCTCGGCCGCCTGGGCCAGGATCTCGCCGGTGGTGTCCACCCCCGTCACCCGGCCCGGCGCCACCAGCGCGGCCAGGTCGGCGGTGATGGTGCCGGGCCCGCAGCCGACGTCCAGCACGCGCAGCCCCGGGCTCAGTTCGCCGACGAGGTAGGCGGCGGAGTTGGCGGCGGTGCGCCAGCGGTGCGAGCGCAGCACCGACTCGTGGTGGCCGTGGGTGTAGACGGCGGTCTCCTTCGGCATGGCCGTGCGTCCTCTCTCGAAACGCGAACCGCGGAAGCGCTGTTCGACGGCTCCACCGTAGAGCCTCCCGCCGCATAATGAGATGGATATCTTGCTATGTGGACAAGGAGGTTGGGGTGCGGACGCGCCGGGGGCGGCCGACTCCGCGTCGGCCGCCCCCGGTCTGCTCCGTCCCGGCCCGGTTACACAGGCATCGGGCAGTACACCGTCAGCGCCTCCGGCAGCTTGTCGACCGTCAGCTCCGTACCGCTGTGCGCCACTTCGCCGTCGAAGGCGTACGGGGTGCCCGGCTTCAGCCCGGAGATCCGCACCCGCTGCCTGCGCACCGCCGCGTGCATGGGGGAGCGGGTCAGCGGCCCGGCGACCGCCGCCGCCAGCAGCCGCAGCCCGGGGGTCCGGCCGCCGTGCACCATCCGTACGTCCAGCAGCCCGTCCGCCAGGTTGTGCCGCCGGCCGGGCGCCGGGCCCACCCGCTGGAACAGCCCGTTGCCGACGAACAGCAGCCACAACGGCCGCCGCCTGCCCTGGATCTCGGCCTCCAGCGGACGCTCCCCGCGCAGCACGCGCAGGGCGGCCAGCACGCCGGCCGGCCAGCCGCCGATCCGGGGCGACCAGTGCTCCCGCATCCGCACCAGCTCCGGATAGACGCCCAGGCTGAACGCGTTCAGGAAGTAGCCGGGCTCACCCTCTGCGCCCTGCGGACCCGGCCGGAACCGCCCCAGATCCACCCGTACCGCGCTCCCCGAGGCGAGCGCGGAGCCGACGTCGGCGACGGTCTCGATGCCCAGGTCGTACGCGAAGTGGTTCAGGGTTCCGCCGGGGAACACCGCGAGCGGCAGCGCGTGCGACGCCGCCACGGCCGCTGCCTGGTTGACCGTGCCGTCCCCGCCGCACACCCCCAGCGCCCGGCCCCGGACCGCCGCCTTCTCCAGCTCGTCCGAGAGCAGCCCCGGCGAGCACTCCACGATCTCCGCCGCCGGCAGCGCGTCCCGCACCAGCGAGGCGGTCGCGGTCGCCGTCCCCGACTCCCGGTTGACGACCACCACCAGCCCCTCGCCGTCCGGCAGGGCGGGCGCGTCGGCGGGCGGCCTGCCCGGCGCGGGCAGCTGCCCGCGGGTCGGGACCACCC
>NZ_JAKRGC010000225.1 GCF_022347745.1 Streptomyces sp. OfavH-34-F | reverse complement strand
CAGGGCGAGGGCGGCCGTGCGGACGCCGCCGCGCCGGTGCCCGGTCCGCCGGGGGCCGCGGCCCGGTGGGGCGAAGTCCTGCGAGAAGGGCACGGGGCACCGTCCTGTCGTTCTACGGCTCGTACTGCGGCGAGCAGTTGGTGGTGGTCTGCGAGGAATGTGACGGAAGGGGGGTACCGGCACGGTGGTACGTAGCTTAGGTTAGCCTTACCTCAGTTTCCAGATCCCGGAGGGGCTCCATGCCACCGTTCAGACCTGCCCGCATACCGGCCGTCGTGCTGCTCGCGGCCCTGCTGGGCGCCCTGCTTCCGGCCGGCGCGGCGCAGGCGGCGAGCCGTACGGTGCAGGGCGGGCGGCTGGACTGGGGCATCAAGTCCTCGTTCCAGAGCTACGTCACGGGACCGGTGGCGCAAGGGAGTTGGGGGCTGACCGCCGGCGCCGCCACCGTCGGCGGCAGCCGGTTCCGCTTCCACTCCGCGACCGGCTCCTACGACCCGGCGACCGGCGCGTTCCGGGCCGCCTTCACGGGCGGCGTCCGCTTCACCGGGCACCGGCAGTCCGACGGAACCCACGAACTCGACCTCACCGTCAGCCGTCCCACCATCGGCATCAGCAACGGCAGCGGCACCCTGTACGCGGACATGGTGAGCAAGGAGCGCGGCAGCGGACGCGTCACCACCGCCCGCCAGGTCCCGCTGGCCACGCTCGGCCTGTCCGGGATCGACATGCGCGGCGGCACCAGCCCCGTCGCCCTCACCGACATCCCGGCCACGCTGACCGCGCAGGGCGCCAAGTCCTTCGCCGGCTACTACACCGCCGGCACGCCCCTGGACCCGATCAGCCTCTCCGTGGACACCCTCACCCCGGCGGCGAAGCCCTCCGCGACCGGCTCCACCACGAGCGCCGCCCCGAAGAAGAACGAGAAGAAGTCGGCGGCCGGCCGCTTCGTGGACGCCGCCGTCGACTGGGGCGTACGCCGCACCTTCCGGGAGTACGTCACCGGCCCCATCGGCAAGGGCGAATGGACCCTGGCCGACGGCGCCCAGGACGGCGGAGCACTCTTCCGCTTCCCGAAGGGCAAGGGCACCTACGATCCGGCGGCCGAAACCCTCGCGGCCACCTTCGCGGGCAGTGTCCGCTTCACCGCGCGGGACGGCCTCGATCTGAAGCTCTCCCGGTTCGCGGTCGCCGTGAAGGACGGCCGGGGCACCCTGCGCGCCGACGTCCTGCGCGACGGCAAGGCCGCCGAAGCCGTACCGCTGGTCACCTTCGCCGCCGGGAACCTCGTGGCGAAGAAGGGGCTCGCGGTCCTCACCGAGGCTCCCGCCACCCTGACCGCCGACGGTGCGAAGGCATTCGGCCCGCTCTACAAGGCGGGCACCGCGATGGACCCGGTCTCGCTCGCCGTGGCCACCGACGCCGGGGCGGAACTGCCCGCCCTGCCCGACCTCGGCAGCGACGCCTCCGCCGCCCCCGAACCGTCCGGCAGCCCGGCGGCAGCGGCGACCCCGGCGGCCACCGCGGCCCCGGAGGACGACTCCCGCACCGGGCTCTACTTCACCCTCTGCGGCGCCGGACTGCTCGCCGCGGCGGCGGTCACCGTACTGGTGCTCGCACGCCGCAACCGGGCGACCCCGGACGCCTCCTCCTGACCCCCCGCACCCCCGTCCCCCCCCGCCTTCCCCAACTCCCCCGTACACCGCTCATCCCCGAGGAGACCCCGACCATGGCAGCCACCCGCCGCCCCCTCGCCCTTGCCGCAGCCGTCGCCACCGCCGCCACGCTCGGCGCGGCCCTCGCCCTTCCGGCCCTCGCCGCCGACCGTTCCGCCGCGAGCACCGCCGCCGCGCCGGTCATCGACCTGAAGGACGGCACGCTGGACTGGGGCTTCAAGGAGTCCTTCCGCCGGTACGTCGGCGGGGCCGGCAAGATCACCGTGACCGACGGCGCCACCCAGGCCGCCAACAACGGCGTCTTCACCTTCGTCAACGGCAAGGGCACCTACGACACCGGCACGCACGGCACCGCCACCGCCTTCGAGGGCGGCGTCAACTTCTCGGCGCACGGCGGCGTCCTGGACATCACCCTGTCCGACGTGAAGGTCACCACCAGCGGCAAGGGCGGCGCGATCACCGCCGACGTGGTCTCCCCGCAGGGCACCACCGACGACGTCGCCGTCGCCGAGCTGGACCTCTCGGCCGTGAAGCCGGGCCGGGGCGCGGGCGGCGCCATGGTCTTCAAGGACATACCCGCCAAGCTGACCAAGGCCGGCTCCGCGGCCTTCAACGGCCAGTACAAGGAGGGCGAGGCGCTCGACCCGGCCACGCTCACCGTGACCGCCGCCCCCGCCCCGACCGAGAAGCCCACCGAGAAGCCCACCGAGCCCACCGAACCGAGCGAGAAGCCCACCGAGAAGCCGACGGAGAAGCCGACCGAGAAGCCCACCGAGCCGACCGGGAAGCCCACCGCCACGCCCTCGAAGCCGACCACCGCGCCCAGTCCCACGGCCACGGCGACCGGCACCGGAGAGCCCGCCGCCACGTCCGGCGCCCTCGTGGACGGCGCCCTGGACTGGGGCGTGAAGGAGTCCTTCCGCTCGTACGTCACCGGCCCCATCGCCCACGGCCGGGCCGAGACCACCGGCGGTGCGAACGCCACGGCCGGCGGCTACCGCTTCACCGGCGCCACCGGCACCTTCGACGCCGCCGGACAGACCCTCAAGGCCACGTTCGGCGGCAAGGTCCGGTTCCTCGGGCACGAGGAGAACGGCGCCCACACCCTCGACCTGTCGCTCTCCCGGCTGACGGTCCGGGTGGCCGGGGGCAAGGGCACCCTCTTCGCCGACGTCTCCGCCAAGAACCGCACCACCAAGAAGGTGTCCACGTACACCGCCCTGCCCCTCGCCGACCTGAAGCTGCCCGCCGGCAAGCTCGCCGCCCGCAACGGGGTGGTGACCCTCTCCGGCGTCCCCGCGACGCTGACCGCCGAGGGCGACACCAAGGCGTTCGGCGGGATGTACGAGGCCGGTGACCAGCTCGACCCGCTGACCGTCTCGGTGTCCCTGGACGAGAACGCCACGCTCCCGTCCGGCTCCACCACGGGCGGCTCGGGCACGACCGGGGGCTCCGCCTCCGGCGGCGGCAGCGGCAGCGCGGGCGGCGCGGGCACCGTCGGCGGTGCTGGCAGCGTCGGCGGTGCCGGTACGGTCGGCGGCTCGGGCGCCCTCGCCTCGACGGGCGCCGACGTCCCGACCGGGCCGCTCCTCGCCGCCTCCGGCCTGGTCGTGGCGGCCGGCGCCGGAGCGGTCGTGGTGGCCCGCCGCCGCCGTACCGCCTGACCCGGCGGACGACGGCACCGCACGGGTACCGGCCCTCGCTGTGGGGGCGGGTGCCCGTGCGGTGCTTGAATGCCCACGTGAGCGACAACGACGTACCCGCCGGCATCGACATCCTGCGCGTGTTCTGCGGCCCGGACGGCCGGCACGGCAACGCCCTCGGCGTCGTACGCGACGGGCGCCGCCACCCGGACCGGGCGGCCCGGCAGGAACTCGCCCGCCGGCTCGGCTTCAGCGAGACCGTGTTCGTGGACGACGACGAACGCGGGCGGCTCGACATCTACACGCCCGGGCTGCGGCTGCCGTTCGCCGGACACCCCGTCGTCGGTGCCGCCTGGCTGCTCGACCTGGAGGTCCTGGAGCTGGAGGTGGGCGACGTGTTCGCCCGCCACGACGGCGAGTTCACCTGGATCACCGCCCGCCCCGAGTGGGCGCCGCCGCGCCTCCTCCACCAGTACGCCTCGGCCGCCGAGGTCGACGCGCTTCCGGCCCCGCCGCCCGGCGAGGGCTGGCTCTACGCCTGGGCCTGGGAGGAGGAGGCGGCGGGCCGCGTCCGGGCACGGGCGTTCCCGCGCCGCGACGAGGGCATCGCGGAGGACGAGGCGACGGGAGCCGCGGCCCTGTTGCTGAGCGCGCACCTCGGGCGCGCGCTCAACATCACCCAGGGCCGCGGCTCCCAGATCCTCACGGCACCCGCGCCGGACGGCACGGTGGAGATCGGCGGCAGGGTCGCCCTGACCCGCCACGGCTGACGGGCCGGACGGCCCGTCAGGCGGCGCGGAACTCCTCGCCCAGCTCCCGGAACACGGCGGTGTTCAGGGCGAACGCGCGCTTGCACTCGTCCACGACGCGCCGCTTCTCCAGGTCGTCCGCCCGCACCGCGTCCAGCAGCTCCCGGTAGTCCCGCTTGAAGGCGGCGGGGTTGGATATCTCCTCGAAGACGTAGAACCGCACCCCGTCCCCCTTGCGCGCGAAGCCCCAGGTCCGCTCCGCCCGGTCCCGGATGATCTGACCGCCCGACAGGTCGCCGAGGTAGCGCGTGTAGTGGTGCGCGACGTATCCGGCGGGCCAGGTGCGGGCGCACTCGGCGACCCGTGCGGCGTAGGCGGCGGTGGCCGGCAGCGGCTTCAGGCCCGCGCGCCAGTCCTCGCCCCGCAGATGGGCGAGGTCGCGCTCCAGCGCGGCGGTGCGCATCAGCTCCGGCCGGACGAAGGGGCCGGCCACCGGGTCGGCGGCCAGGGCCCCGGCGCCTTCCTCCAGGGCGCGGTACACGAACCACAGCTGCTCGGTGTAGCGCGCGTACGCGTCCACCCCGAGGCGCCCGTTGAGCAGATCGCCCATGAAGGCGGAGGTCTCCGCCTCGGTGTGCTGCTCGTGGGACGCGGTGCGGATCAGCGTCGAGAAGGGCGTGGCGGTGACGGGTGCGTCCAAGGCGGGCCTCCGGGGCCAAGGGGGAGAAGTCCAGAAAGGGACGGAAAAATCGGTGCGCCCCAGCTGTCCGCCGAGGGCGCGGTCCGATGGCCCGATCCTCCTACTTAGGCTTACCTAAGTCAACTGCTTGCCGACGTCCTGTCGGCAACCGCGCGCGGCGGTGAACGCGAACGGCCGCCCCGGAGGGCGGCCGTTCGGTGAGCGGATGCGGGGACGGTACGGGCTACGGGAGGGTCAGGATGTCCGCGCCGGTCTCCGTCACCACGAGCGTGTGCTCGAACTGCGCGGTGCGCTTGCGGTCCTTGGTCACCACGGTCCAGCCGTCGTCCCACATGTCGTAGTCGTGGCCGCCCAGGGTCAGCATCGGCTCGATGGTGAACGTCATGCCGGGCTTCATCACCGTGGTGGCGTGCGGGCTGTCGTAGTGCGGCACGATGAGCCCGGAGTGGAACGAGGTGTTGATCCCGTGCCCGGTGAAGTCCCGGACGACGCCGTAGCCGAAGCGCTTCGCGTACGACTCGATGACCCGCCCGATCACGTTGATCTGCCGGCCCGGCTTCACGGCCTTGATGGCCCGCCGCAGCGACTCCTCGGTGCGCTCCACGAGCAGCCGGGACTCCTCGTCCACGTCCCCGCAGAGGTACGTCGCGTTGTTGTCGCCGTGCACCCCGTTGATGTACGCGGTCACGTCCAGGTTCACGATGTCGCCGTCGCGCAGCACGGTGGAGTCCGGGATGCCGTGGCAGATGACCTCGTTGAGCGAGGTGCACAGCGACTTCGGGAAGCCCCGGTAGCCGAGCGTCGACGGGTAGGCGCCGTGGTCGCACATGAACTCGTGCGCCACCCGGTCCAGTTCGTCCGTCGTGACGCCCGGCGCGATGTGCTTGGCGGCCTCGGCCATCGCCTGAGCGGCGATCCGCCCCGCGATCCGCATCCGCTCGACGGTGTCGGCGTCCTGCACCTCGGGGCCGGTGTACGGCGTCGGGGCCGGCTTGCCCACGTACTCGGGGCGCCGGATGTTTCCGGGCACGGAACGGACGGGAGTGATCTCCCCTGGTACGAGCAGCGACTGGCCAGACATACCAGCGAGTCTAACCAGCGCGTCCGGGGCACCATGGCACAGAGGAAAGGAACGGACGATGGCCCTGTTCAAGAAGCGCACGGTCGGCAAGCCGGGCGAGTGGTTCTACTGCCTGGAGCACCAGAAGGTCGAGGAGGGCCCCGAGTGCCCCGCCAAGGACCGCTTCGGCCCGTACGCCTCCCGGCAGGAGGCGCAGCACGCGATGGAGACGGCCCGGGAACGGAACCTGGAGTGGGACACGGACCCCAAGTGGCACGACCGCAAGGGCCCCGGGGAGGACGACGCGACGGGCTGAGGACGCGGTGAGGGGCCGGGCGCGCGGGCGCCCGGCCCTGCCTCAGGCGGCCGGGGCGGCGGCCGGCCCCTCCGGCCGGTCGGCACGCCTGCGCAGCGCGTCCTCGTCGGTCGCCGAGTCGTACGTGACCAGCCTGGGCAGCGCCGCGGCCAGCAGCGCCACCGAGGCGACGCACGCCACGCCGCCGCTCCAGATCGCCGCCCTGGTTCCGGTCCAGCTCGCCATCGTGCCCGCCCGGACCTGGCCCAGCTGCGGGCCGACGCTGTACGAGAGCACCTCGATGCCCGCCAGACGGCCGCGCAGTGCCTCCGGGATCGTCTGGTTCCAGATGGTCGAACGGCCGAGCCCGCTGAGCATGTCGCCCGCCCCGGCGAGCGCCAGGCAGCACAGCACCAGCCACACGTTGCCGAACCAGCCCGCCGCCGCGATGGCCAGCCCCCAGACGGCGGCCCCGCACACCACGAACAGCCCGTGCCGGCGCACCCGCGAGGTCCAGCCGCTGGTCAGCCCCAGCAGCAGCGCCCCGACCGAGTCCGCCGCGTACATCAGGCCCAGCGACCAGTCGGCGCCCAGATCGTCCGCCAGGAACGGGAAGATCGCGTTCGGGAACGCGAAGAACATCGCGGCCATGTCGATCGCGTACGTGCCGAGCAGCACCGGCCGGCTCCAGGCGTAGCGGGCGCCCTCCACGATGCCGCGCAGCGACGGCTTCGCCCCCTTCTCCACGGGTGGCGCCGGGGCCAGCCGCCGGCACATCAGCACCGAGGCGGCGAAGGTGACGACCGTGACCGAGTAGGCGGTGGGGTGCCCGGCGTACGCGACCACCAGACCCGCCAGCGAGGGCCCCAGGATCGCCCCGGCCTGCCAGCGCAGCGAGTTCAGCGCGGCGGCGGCCGGCAGCTGGTCGTGCGGCACGATCCGCGCCATCAGCGAGTCCAGCGCGGGCCGCTGGAGCCCGGCGAGCGCCGAGACCCCGGCCGCCACCACGTAGAGCGGCCACAGCATCGGGTCCGGCAGCGCCGCGTTCACCAGGAGGACCACCGCGAGCAGCCCCAGCCCGGCCTCCGACGCCAGGATGATCTTCCGCCGGTCGACGGCGTCGGCCAGCGCGCCCCCGTACAGGCCGCAGACGATCAGCGGCACCAGCTCCACCGCGCCCATCGCGCCGACGGCGAGCGGCGAGCCGGTGAGGTCCTTGATCTGGAGCGGCAGCGCGATCAGCGCCATGAAGCTGCCGAAGTAGGTGACGATCCCCTGCACCCACAGCAGCCGGAAGTCCGCCGACGAGCGCCAGGGCGAAAGATCGGGCAGCAGCGCGGCGAGCCGGGCGGCGAGAGAGGGGCGTGCGGTCACGAGGAGACATGCTCCGACGCGCTCCGTGCCTCACGCAAACGGTTTGTGCCGGGCCGCCCCGCTCACCAGCGCGGCGGCGGAGGCGAGGTCAGCTGGTCGGCCAGCCGGGACAGCCGGTCGCGGAACGTCCGCCGCCCGCCGCGCGGCACCGGCGCGCCGTTCTCCCCGGCGGCGGCGCTGACCAGATGCTGCACCGTGTCCAGGTCCACGTCGTCCCCGTCCGTCACGGACAGCGCCTCGTGGGCGAGCCCGCGCACCTGCGGATCGCCGTTGTCCAGCGAGAGGACCGTCGCCCCGGCCCGGCGGGCGTCGTGGACCCGCTCCAGCAGCCCCTCGCCGGGCCGCTCCGGCACCACCACGAGCAGCGTCTCGCCGCGCCCGGCCGCCTCGATCCGGCCCAGACCCACCGCGAGGTGCGCCGGATCGCCCGGCTCCACCCGGTGGCGCACCAGCGTGGGGCGTAGCTCGGGCAGCCCGGACCAGGTGGACTCGTCGGAGAGGTGGGCGGCCAGGTGCCAGGGCTCGTACCCCTCCGTCCCCACCAGCAGCAGCCCGCCGCCGTGCGGGACCACGGAGGAGCGCAGCGCCCCGGCGAACCGGCGGGCCGCCGCGGGCCACTGGGTCCTGGCGAGCACTTCACGCAGCAGCGCCACTCGTACGGCATCCATGGCCCGGCATCCTGCACCATGCCGGGCCCCGGCCACCGGCGAACGGCCCGACCGCCATCCGTACGAGTGGCCGCACGGGGCCCACGGTCCGGGCCCGCCCCCGGATACCTGGCAGTAGTGTCGAGGCCATGACTACGAAAGACGACAGCGGCAGCGCGCCCAAGCCCCCCGCCAAGGACCCCTGGGACCTGCCCGACGTGTCGGACCTGACCATCGGCGTCCTCGGCGGCACCGGACCGCAGGGCCGCGGCCTCGCGTACCGCTTCGCCCGCGCCGGCCAGCGGGTGATCATCGGCTCCCGCGCCGCGGACCGCGCGGAGGCGGCCGCCGCCGAGCTGGGCAACGGCGTCCGGGGCGCCGACAACGCCGGCTGCGCCCGCGAGAGCGACGTGGTGATCGTGGCCGTGCCGTGGGACGGGCACGCCGCGACCCTGGAGTCGCTCCGCGAGGAACTGGCCGGGAAGATCGTCGTGGACTGCGTCAACCCGCTCGGCTTCGACAAGAAGGGCGCCTACGCGCTGAAGCCGCAGGAGGGCAGCGCCGCCGAACAGGCCGCCGCCCTGCTGCCGGACTCCCGCGTCACCGCCGCCTTCCACCACCTGTCCGCGGTGCTGCTCCAGGACGAGACCGTCGAGGAGATCGACACCGACGTCCTCGTGCTGGGCGAGGCCCGTGCCGACACGGACATCGTCCAGGCGCTGGCGAACCGCATTCCCGGCATGCGCGGCATCTTCGCCGGCCGGCTGCGCAACGCCCACCAGGTCGAGTCGCTGGTCGCCAACCTGATCTCGGTCAACCGCCGCTACAAGGCCCACGCCGGACTGCGTACCACCGACGTGTGAACCGCCCGGCCCGGCCACCGGGCCCCGCACAGGGCGGACCGGGGCATGGGGGACACTGGAGGGGACCGCGCATCACCCCGACAGGAGCCACCCCCATGCCCCGTCTCGCTCTCTACGCCCTCGTCCTCTGCGTCCTCGCCCTGGCGGCGGCGGTCGTCTCCTTCGTCCAGGGCGGCGTGATCATCGGGGTCGTCTGGGTGCTGCTGTTCGGCCTCTCCTCGAACATGGCCTGGTACTACGTGCGCCGCCACCGCGCCGCCACCGCCGAACCCGGCGCCTAGCCGGCCACGTCGCACACCGGGTTCGCGCCCTGCCAGAACCGGTACGCGTCCAGCCCGCAGTCGGTCCAGAACCCGTGCACGTCCAGCGCCCCCAGCACGGCGTACACCGCGTCGAAGAACGCCCGGTTCAGCTCCGGCACCCACAGCAGCGCGAACACCGCGATCAGCCCGTACGGCGCGAACGGCTCGACCGCGCGCCGCGCCCCGGACGACAGCCACGGCTCGACCACCCCGTAGCCGTCCAGCCCCGGCACCGGCAGGAAGTTCAGGATCGCGGCCGTCACCTGGAGCAGCGCCAGGAACGCCAGCGCGTTCCGGAACACCGCGGGCACCCCGTCCAGTGCGCCCAGCCAGAACGGCGCGGTGCACACCAGCGCGAACAGCACATTGGTCAGCGGACCCGCCGCCGAGATCAGGCTGTGCCGCCACCGCCCCCGGATCCGGCCCCGCTCGATGAACACCGCCCCGCCGGGCAGCCCGATCCCGCCCATGATCACGAACAGCACCGGCAGCACGACGCTCAGCAGCGCGTGCGTGTACTTCAGCGGGTTCAGCGTCAGATAGCCCTTGGCACCGATCGAGATGTCCCCGCTGTGCAGCGCGGTCCTCGCGTGCGCGTACTCGTGCAGGCACAGCGACACGACCCACGCCCCGGTGACGAACAGGAACACGGCGAAGCCGGGCGACGCCGCGAAGTCCGTCCACACCGCCCACCCGGCCACGGCCGTCACCGCGGCGATCCCCAGAAAAACCGGACTGATCCGCTGCTGCCCCGCACTCCCCATGGACCGAGCGTAGGCGGTCACCGCCCCGTCACCCACCCCGCGCACCCCGGATTCCGCCCCCGCCCCGCCGACACGCCGAAAACCCCTCGCCCGGCGGGCCCGGTAGCGGAAAGGGTGGGGGCATGACGAGCGGGGCGGGGACACGGGGCGGGGCGGCTGTGCGCACCGCCGGGCGGGTCGCGGAGAATGGGCGGGTGCGTTACGGCATCCTCGGCACCACCCAGGCACTCGGCGACGACGGCACGGCCCTCCCCGTCGGCGGCGCCCGGCTGCGTGCCCTGCTGACCGTGCTCGCGCTGCGCCCCGGCCGCACGGTCCCGGCCGCCGTGCTCGTGGACGAGGTGTGGGACGGCGAACCGCCCGCCGACGCGGCCGGCGCGCTCCAGGCGCTGGTGGGGCGGCTGCGCCGGGCCATCGGCCACGG
>NZ_JAKRGC010000224.1 GCF_022347745.1 Streptomyces sp. OfavH-34-F | reverse complement strand
CGTCGCGGGTGGACCCCGCCATCGCGGACGCGGTGGAGCGGCAGACCGCCGCGATGCGGGAACTGTCGCGCCGGGCCTTCCCCGAACCCGACGTCGCCCCGGAGGATGCGCCGGCCCCGATCGAGCAGGCCCGCGTCCAGCGCCGCCGCCAGGCCGCGGCGACCGAGGCCGCCGCGCTGCGCCGGGCCCGTGCGGAGAAGGCCGGGCAGCGGATCGAGCCGCGTCGCCTGGAGCAGACGGCGTGATCGGCGGGTCAGGCGCTGGTCTCGGGCTGCGCGGTGTCCTCGCCGGTCTGGGGCACGGCCTGGTCGTCGGTGAACCACAGGGCGCGCCCGAGGAAGTACAGGGCGACCATCCCGGCGTAGATGAACGCGCCCCAGCCGAAGACCAGCAGGAAGAGGTTCGCGTCGCCACGCGGGGCGCTGTAAGCGACGCCCTGCCCGGTGGTGAACAGCCACGGGAACCACGCGGAGCGGACGAAGCCCGGGTCGGCGTACCGGCCGTCGCCCCGGCGCCACGACATCAGCGGGACCGACGCGAAGCCGACACTGGCCAGGCAGTACATGAAGGCGAAGAAGTCGTTGGCGATGAACTCGTGCCCGTTGGCGATCCCGAGGTAGGCGACCCCGGGCAGGAAGAGCACGGCCGCTGCTCCGAAGCCCAGCACCTCACCGCGGTCTCGAACCTTCGCCACGCTCTCCCCCTACTGTCGACGTCTCACCCGGCACCGTACCGGCCGCGCCCAGCCCGATCCGCCGATCGCCGGGGAGGGCCAGGAGGCCGGGGCCGGCTATTCGCGGCGCGCGAGTTCCTCGGCGGTGGGCACGTGCCGGGTGACGTACGGCTGGCCGCTGTAGTCCACGGTGATGGTGTGCCGCAGGACGTCGTCGTCGGCGTCGTAGAAGACGTGCTCGATCTCCAGGCAGACCCGGTCGGTGGAGATTCCGAAGTCGCGGGCCTCCTGGTCGTTCACCTGCCGGGCCCGGGTGCCGGTGACCATCCGCACCGTGCCGGGCGGTGCGCCCGGCGGTGGCTCGACAGCGCCCAGTTGTGCTCGCCCCGGCCCGCCCCATGTGTTGCCCTGGTCCGCCATGGTCGCCACCGTACCGAGCACGCCGGTCCGGCAGGGGCGCTCTTCGGCAACTTGGCCGCGCCCTGTGAGTCTCACACGGCATTTCCCCAGGTAGATGCGGTGCGGTGTGTGCCTGTGAGCTGTGAGGCAGGGCCTGCGCCTGCCGCCTGACGGCGTCCACAACCCACCCTCTCGAACAATCCAAACGGGTTAAAAAAGTGGGTTAAAGACTAGGGTAAACAGTGCTAGGGTGGGGGCACGAAAGGAGATCCACATGGCATCCGAAGAGGAGCTGTTCGCGAACATCGACGCCCTGTTGGAGGAGGAGCCGCAGCTCCCGCCCCCGGCGGAGCGCGCCCGGCTGCGGGAGGCCGCCGGCATCACCCAGGCCCGCCTCGCGCAGGCCCTGAAGTCGACCGTGCAGACGGTGAAGAACTACGAAAACGGGCGGAGCGAGCCGAAGTCGCCGCGCCTGGAGGCGTACCAGCGGCTGCTGAACGGGTGGGCCGCGAAGTACCCCGCGCACGCCGTGCCCGCCGCCGCTCCGGCCCCCGCGCCGCAGCCCACCCCGGTGCCGCAGACGTTCACCGCCGTGCCCACCGTTGAGACGGACCTCGCCGAACCCGACGCTCCCGCTGCTCAGCCGGTGCGTCCCGCCGCCCGTCCGGCGACGTCGCGCCGTCCGGCCGCGAAGAAGGCCGCCAAGGCCGCGCTGGACCCGCGCTTCCCGCACGGTCCGCTCGCCGTCCTGGACGGCGACGGCTCCGCGTACGGCGTCAACGGCATCGTCCTGGACTGCCCGGCGACCACCGTCCCGCAACTGGTGGAGTGGACGCTGCGCGAGTCCGGTCTCGGCTCGCCCAAGCTCCACCGCAACGGCAAGGACGGCGACCCGCTGATCGTGCTCACCGCGGCCGCCGCCGTGAAGCTCGGACTGCCCGAGCGCCTGGAAGGCCACGAGCAGCGCCGCTCCCTGCGCCTGCCCGAGGACCACCCGGTCGTCAAGCAGGTCCTCAAGGCGCGGTGGCAGCTCACCCAGCGCGGGTTCGGCCCGTGGGCACGGATCTACCGCAAGGCCACCGGCAACCAGCGCCAGTGCGTGCAGCTCGCCGTTCTGTCGTGGGACGCGCTCGATGCCCGCTCCTGGCCCGGCGTCAGCGAGATGGAGCCGGCCGACATCGCCCGGGTCCTCGGGGTGTACGCGACCCGGGTCATCACCCCGCGCGGCAGCACCGCCGTCTCCGGCCTGGAGCTGATGACCGCGCTGCGCCCGCCGACCCGCGCCGTGCAGGACCGCGAGACCGGCAACTGGGTCTCCGGCCACAACCCCGGCAGCCTCGGCACGCAGCCGATGGACCCGGCGCCGCCGGAGGCCACCCCCGAGCACCCCGTGGTCGTGAACTCGGGCTGGACGGGCGGCTTCCTGGATGAGGAGGCGTACCAGTGGGTGCGCGACGTCGACCTGCTGTCCGATGAGGAGTGCATGCTCCCCTACGCGGTCGGCCTCGACCTCAACACCGCGTTCCTCGCGGCCGCGGCCCGCCTGGTGGTCGGCATGTCCGAGCCGGAGTACGTGCAGCACCCGGAGTTCGACAAGCGGATCCCCGGCAGCTGGTTCGTGGACCTCTCCGGCATCGAGCTGGACCCGCGCCTGCCCTCGCCGTTCACGCCGTCCGGGAAGCGCCCGACCGGCCCGGCCTGGTACCAGACGCACACCGTCGCCTACGCCCAGGAGCTCGGCTACAACGTCGCCCCCATCGAGGCGTACCTGCGCCGCGAGACCGGCGCCTACCTCGACCCGTGGCACGACCGGCTCAAGAACGCCTACGTCGACACTCTCGCCGACCTCGGCGTCACCAAGGACCTGTCCGACCGTGAGTTCATCGCGGCGATGGAGCACCACAAGCAGAAGGACCCCGCCCTGGCGGCCGTCCTCTCTGCGATCAAGGCCACGGTCAAGGGCGGCGTCGGCAAGCTCCGCGAGCGCCCCCAGGGCAAGTCCTACAAGGAGGGCGAGCGGTGGCCGGCCCTGGAGCGACCGACCTGGCGCCCCGACATCCGCGCCGCCGTCATCAGCAAGGCGCGGGTCAACATGCACCGCAAGCTCCGCAACATGGCGGACATGACCGGCCTCTACCCGCTCGCGGTGCTGTCCGACTGCGTCGTCTACCCGAGCCCCGGCACCTCCCCGCTCGACTTCCTCCCCTACGCGGCATCCGGCAAGCCGCAGCCGGGTGGCTTCCGGCTCGGGCCCACCCCGGGCCTGGCCAAGGTCGAAGGCGTCCAGGAGATGGCGTGGGCGGTCGACCTGATGGAGAAGGGCCTCAACCCCGCCCGCCACGTCAAGGGCGACGGCCACGACGCCGTCTTCGACGAGGGCGAGTAGGGCTGTGGCCACCGACACCTCCGTCCCGTCGCTGGAGGCCGGGGCGGAGCTGGAGCGGACGTTGGACCGCCTGGAGGCGCGCATGGAGGCTCTGCAGTTCTCCCTGCGCGCCCGCCGGGCCTCGCCGCGGTTCGAACTGTGGCGGCATGACCTGCGCGAGACGCGCGAGACCTGGTTCCGGCTCGTCGACCCCGACGGCCAGGACCTCACCCCCGAAGGGAGTTGAACCGTGGCGGGAGAGATCGAGGACGCCATCGAGCGGGCCGACCGGGAAGCGTTCACCCGGGAGCCGCCCAAGACGCTCAAGGGCCAGATCGGCTACCTGCTCAAGCAGCTCGGCAGCGCCAAGGCCGTCGCCCAGGAGCTCGGTGTCACCCCCGACTCCGTCAACCGCTACCGGCGCGGCGCCCGCAAGCACGCCCGCGCCGACGTCGCCGCGAAGATCGACGACGCGGTGAAGTCCCGCTGGCAGCCCCAGGTGCGCAAGCGCCGGCGCAAGCAGGCCGCCGCCTCCGGGATCACGGTGGAGACCCGAGCCCGGTTCGGCTACGAATCCTCCGCCGGATCGACCGACGACGGCCGCTTCCGCCGCCTCACCGTGCGTCTCCCCGCCGCGTACGCGCAGCGCCTGTTCGACGCCCGCGACACCGGTGCCAGCGACCAGGTAATGCGTGGGATCATCGCTGAAGGGTTTAAGGAAGTGTATTTCCAGGACGGTGGCGGTCGCGCTATGGGACTGTCGGACGTGGCAATCAATGACATTGATTACCTGGACCTGGATTACTGAATAGGAGCGAATGCATGACTGCTGAATTCCCGCCCATCGACCGCGACAAGAGCCCGCTGCTCGACGCCGACCACGACCCGGTCCGCGTCGCCGAAGCGCTGCGCCGCAGCCCGCACTTCGCCGCTGCGGACGCCGACCCCGGCGGCGACACGGTGTGGTTCACCACCGAGGCCGGCATCAACTACACGCTGACCTTCAAGCCCCCGGAGCCCACCGACGACGACCTGCTCCTCGAGCCGATTTTCACCCAGGCCGTCGCCGCCGCGATCCTCAACCACCCCGGCTTCGTCGTCGCCGACGCGGACTACCCCCGTGAGGACACCATCACCATCCAGTCCCGCAACCAGGTGCGCCACCTCCTGGTCCTGGACGTCGACCGCGGCAACGCCCTCGCACCGGAGGACCTGTCCACCCCGGCCTTCGACGTCGCCCTCGCCGCCGACAAGCTGCTTGCCAGCGACCCGAGCGACTCCGAGCGCGCCACGGCCGAACTCCTCAACTACGTGGCCGCCACCTGGGATAAGCAGGACCACCCGCTGCGCGAGCACGCCCAGGCCGTCGCCCGCACCCTCCGCACCCAGTAGGAGGGATCACCGCATGTCCGCTTCCACGGCGACCCGGCGCGCGTACCGTGAGGTGACGACCCGCCGGGAGGACCAGATGAGCGCGCAGCCCGACCACGCACCCGTCACGCCGTACGCCCCCGCACCCGGGGCACCGGCCGAACTCCTCGCCCAGCTGCGCGCCGACCGGCGCGCCGACACCTGGGTGCCGGCCTTCGAGCGGGAGTGGGCGGCGGCGCTGGAGGAGTCTCGCCGGACGTTCTCCCTCGCCGGGCTGTACGAGGTCGTCCAGGACTGGCAGGGCCGACTCGCCCACGCCCCGGCGGTCGATGCCTTCGTCGCCTCCGGTTACGACGACAGCGAGGCCATCGACATGGCGGAGCTGCGGGGAAGGCGAAGGCGCCGGTGAGCGGACAGCCGTACGCGGTCCGTCTCTCCGCACCGGCCGCCAAGGTCCTCGACACCCTGCCCGAACACGTCGAAGACACCGTGTGGGACATCCTGGGCGCGGCCGCCGGCGACCCGTGGGGCTTCGGCCAGTGGAACGCGGACGACCTCGAGGGCGAGGACGTGCGCTACGCGGCCGTCGGCCAGCTCTCCCTCACCTACTGGGTGAACCGGCCGCTGCGCCGCTTGACGGTCCTGAACATCGTCTGGCTCGGGTAGCCATCCCCTGTGACAACGGCCCGACCCCGGCATTGCAGCTGCCGGGGTCGGGCCGTTTCCGATCGTAGCCACGGCCGTATCCATCCCGGCGGCGACGCGTAGCCGCCCGGGGAATCACCAGCGGCCGCGGGACCGTTCCGCACCGAGCTGGACCTCACGTCGGCACTCGCGGCAGTCCGGCAAGCCGCTCACGCGCCGGCCCTCCCCCTCCGCCCACCTGAAGCCGCACAGCGACATGCACGGATCTTCTGCGGGGTCGGTGGCGTGCGAGCCGTGACCCGGCACGTTCCACGTAACCGTCGTGCCGCCCTCGTAGGGAGCGCCCTCCGGCCACTCGTACACGGCCTCGGTGGTCGTGCAGCGCATCCGGAGGTCGGGCCCCTCCCAGCGGGCGCCCCGCCGGGCTTCGGTCGCGGCGTCGACGGCGTCGGCCAGGCGCTCGAAGGACAGGTCGTAGTCCTCCATGTGACGCCAGCTGCCCGGCTCCTGCTTCCGCATCAGCTCACGGAACTCCAGCAGCAGCCGCTCCAGGTCGTGCCGCCCGACCCGCAGGGTGTCGGTCGCGTCGTCGTACGCGTCGTCGGGGGTGATCTTCACGGGCATCGAGCTGCTCCTTGTCCACGCACGCTGGTGGGCCCGAGTGTGCCGGGAACTCGCGGGCCGGGTGGCCGTATCCGCTGGTTGCCACCCGGGCGGCAACGCGTATCCACGCGCAGTAGTCACCCGTTGCCGTAGTGCCGGGTAGCGTGCCAGGGACTGATCGGGTCCTGGGGTGGGGAGTGGCGATGCGGTTTGCACGGTTCGATGAGAACGGCCCGCTGACGACGATCGAGCTGGGAGCGCTGCGGTCGTTGAACGCGGCGTTCTTGACCGCGCGGTACGAGTTGCAGTCGGCGAGCGCGCTCTGGGACCGGCTCCAGAGCGGCGGTGACGTGGCCGACATGCACGAGGCGAACACGACGTTCCCGTTCTACGGGCAGGCCGTCCAGGAGATCGCGAGCGGCGCGGCCGCGTACGAGCGGCACGTGGCGCTGACCGCCTGGCGGTACACGGCCGCGGCTGTCGTCCTGGGCGTCACCGTTCTGCAGCGCGTCGCGGAGGCGAAGCCGCCCCTGACGGCCAAGACGGTGGAGGAGCTGTGCCAGGAGCCGACCCTGGGCCGCCTGCGCGAGGCGCTGTCGGTGCCGGTGGCCGACCTCCTGCCCGAGCGCCCGCACCACAGCGTCATCCCGAACGAACGCGAGGACACCGCGCGGCGCTGGGCCAAGGTGCGCGACGGCGTCGACGACGCGATGGACCTGGTCCTGGAGATCGCCGCCGACGAGGAAGAGGACCACCCCCGGACTAAGGACGAAGCCGCCGGCTGCCTGCTGACCGAGCACTGCCCGCCCCACACCGACCCGGTGTACCACGGCGTCCTGGAGCCGCTGTTCAGGCTGGCGGAGGAAGTCCCGTTCGACATCGACCGCATCATCAGGAGCAGCTGACCCCCGGCGCCACAGCTCAGGCCGGCGGCGCCGCTCCAGGCAGCTCGCCGGAGAAGGCCCACCACTGCTGGATGGTCCACACGGCGACACTGGAGCGGTCGGTGGACATCCTCAGCCACACCTCCTCGCCGCCGGGCATGAGCGCCACCTCCAGGTGCGGGTCGTCCCACGTGCCCATCGGGTACATCCACTCGATGCCGTCGGGCCAGGTCCGCATCGCCACCGTGCGCACGCTCAGCGCCGCAGCGAAGGCGTCCAGCGCGGCCTTGGGTATCCGCACCTCCGCCGGCTCCCGCTCGATCCCCGCCACTCCGGCTCCCCTTCCTGCGGCGAGACGCGACAGCTCCCCGCGCGCCACAGCGTGCCAGACCTCGGCGGCGGCAGGTGTCACGCGCAGCCCCCAGCCTGTGAGGTCTATGAGGCTCACAGGCTGTTTCCCCAGGTGGGCGGGGTGATCTGTGAGCCTGTGAGGTGGAGCTCGCGCCCGTGCTCCCGCACGCCCTGGTGGTGCCCGCCGGCGCGGAGGACGATGGAGTTGTGGGCGAGGACACCGAGGACCAGGAGCACGGCGTCGAACCGGCGCGGCCGCCGCTGAGCGAGGCCCGCGCCCGGGAGATGACGGCCGGGCTGCGGGAGGCGATGGACGACGTCCGGCGCTCCGTGGCGGTGCTCGCCGCCCGGGTCCGCGACGCGCACGCCGCCCGCGTCTGGCTCCCCCTGGGGCACAGCACCTGGGAGTCGTACTGCCGGGCGGAGTTCGGCATCAGCCGCGCGCAGGCGTACCGGCTCCTCGATGTCGCTCGCGCGCTCACCGCGATCCACGGCGCGGTCGCCGCTGGCCCCGGCCTGTCCCGCACGCGAGACACCGACCCCGGCGCCGCGGCCGCGCTCGACTACGGCCTGTCCCAGCGGGCCCTGATCGCCGTCTCCGGCCGTACGGACGCCGTCGCGGAGATCATCACCCGCCGACTCGCCGCGCTCGCCCACAGCGGCCTCCAGGCCCTCGATGGCCCCACGGTGCGCGCCGTGGTCCGCCAGGCCGTGCGCGACGTCCGCACCGCGCCGCCCCCGGCGCCCATCGAACCGCCAGTGGACCCCGCCGTCGCCGCGCTGCGCGCCGTCGTCGACGACCTGGCCACCTGCTCGCACCAGCTCGGGGAGCTGATGCTCGAAGTCGCCCCCGCGTACCTGTCCGACACCGAGGCCGCCGACGTCCTGGCGCTCCTGTGCGACGAGATCGGGGAGACGGTCGAGAACGGACTCGCTGCCCGCCGCTATGCCCTGACCGGGGACCGCCGCGCCCTGGCCGGGACGGTGCTGTAGTCGCTGCTGCTCGTGGTCCTGGTCGTCCTCGTGGTCTGCTGCCCGACGGGTTCCGGGGGGGCAGCGCAGCATTTGCCTGGGCCAGGCGGGACAAGGGTGCTGCTCGTACAGCAGGCCAGAAGATCTATGCACCGGTTGCATGCAGCACGGCGCGGGACAGCGCGCTGCGGGGGCCGGCCATCGCGCTGCTGCGGGACGGCCGGGAACGACGACGGCGCCCTCCCGGTGGGGTGGGCGCCGTGGCGGTGGCGGGGCAGGAGCTGCGGATCATCCGGCCAGTCGCAGGGTGGGCGGTGCGTCGGGCAGCGGGGCGTCCTCGCCGCCGTCGGGGTCCGGGTCGAAGTCCGTCCCGATGCGGGCGTCCCGGGCGCGCGGCGGGCGGATGTCACCGGTCGGGAAGTTCAGCGGCCACACGAACGTGTCGGGGGCCTTGAGGTGGTTGACCATGTGGCTCAGCGACTCGTAGCCGGCCAGCAGCGGGTGGATGAGGACCTCGCCGCGGCGCTGCCGCTCGCTGATGATGCCCTTGTCGCGCAGCTGGCTGATGGCCCGGGAGACCACGGACTGGGTCAGCCCGAGGCGCTCGGCTAGCTCCTGCTGGCGGATCTTGACCAGGCCGCCCGGCTCCTGGCGGGAGGTGAGCACGTCGAAGACGTCGCGGGCCGTGGGGGACAGGCAGGCGTTCGGCAGGACCTCGAAGATCTCCGGGTTGTGGAAACCAGGGATGGAAGCGGAGCTCATCGCGTGGCCTCGTTCCTCACAGTCGGGATGGTGATCTCGTGGGCGACCAGGGTCTTCTTGAGCGACTTCACCAGGCGCAGCTGCTTCTCGCTGCCCCACCGGTAAGCGTAGAGCGGGTTGAGGCGGTACACCCCGCGCCGTTCCCGCCAGGTGAAGTTGTGGTGGCTCAGCTGGCTGACGGCGCGGGAGATCTTCGACTGGGAGCAGCCGTACTTCTTCGCCAGGCCGCTCTGGGTCATCTCCACTAGGCCCTGCTGGTCGTGGTGGGTCTTGAGGTAGTCCAGGACGTTGCGCGACATCGAGCTCAGGTCGAACTTCCACAGGTTGTCCTCGATCACCTGGGACATGCTCAAGTGCCCCTTGCCGTAGAAGACGTACGGCTTGACCGGGTCCTTCGTCGTGAAGGTGCCGCCCCGCTTGGCCAGCCTGTCCAGGCTCTTCACCAGCTGCTGGGCCGACTCCATGCCGTTGACGGCATCGGCGGGCGGCGGGACGGGGGCCAGCCGCGACGCGGTCGCCGGCGCCTCCGCGCTGCGCCTCAAGGGCTGGGCCACGGGCTCTCCTTCTCCATGATCGTTGAGGCTGCATAACATAGCAGATCTGCGATGTTATGCAGGAGATCTATGCACGCGGCGGGCGTGTCCCTGGACAGGAACGATCTATTCACCTACGTGCATGCAACTCGCCTCCGCTGGGCGTGATCCATTCACTCAGGCTGCATATATCTCGCGCGTTTCCGCAGGTCAGAAGCTTGCGCCTATCTGATCTTTAGAGGCGCGCCCCCTACGGCCCGCGCTGCGCCCCTCCAGCCGCTCCATGCAGCAGCGAGGATGCGGCCGGGCGGGGAAGGCCGCGAATCCATCCGCCGGCGCCCGCCAGCTGCTGCGCCTCGGTGCCCGGACGGGGCTGAGGCGGCTTCGCGTGCGGCTCCGTGGGCCGGGTGCGGACCGTAGGCGGCACCAGCGGAGCTGCGTCTCGGGTTGTACCGGCCGTGACGCTCAAAAGCATGGAGGCGTGGCCGGTGCCGGTGGCGGGTTCCGCCGTGCGGCCTGGCGGCCGAACGGCTCGCGTACCTCCGCACGCCGAATTCTGGCATTCCCATATCGGGCTTCCGTTCTGTGGCTAGGCTATCCAGGGCCGCGTAATTCGAATTCATGCGGTGAGTTTATGGCCGGGGTCAGGGGTGGCGCGGCTGGAGCCCAAACGCTACACAGCGCCTGTCCGTGATGCATCATTCTGGCAGCGCGTTCCCTCTCCAGGGTGATTCGTGACGTAAACAGTCCCGCTGTAGCCGGTTGCCGTGTATGCTGGCGGGGTGTTGGTGAACGTGAACGGCCGGTTTCGAGGGTGGGGGAGGGGTTCGGGTGAAGCGCAGCGGAGCCCGTCACTGCGGTGGGGCCGGCACTCCGTCAGGCCGATGGTCCGTCACCTCCGTTGCGGGGGTAGTGGCTGGGATTCCCAAGCCCTACACAGGCCCGCGCGTGATGCACCTTCCCCCGTAGCCAGCCCGGGTGATCGCGCTTGCGCGGTCGCCTCCAATTCGCGCTTGCGCGAATTGCATTCCGTTCGGAATTCCGCTTGCGGAATTCCATTCCCGCGCTTGCGCGGGAATCCGAATTGCGCTTGCGCAATTCGCGCTCTATGCCCCGGCTTGCCGGGGCATACCCCGCTCCGCGGG
>NZ_JAKRGC010000223.1 GCF_022347745.1 Streptomyces sp. OfavH-34-F | reverse complement strand
CCTGCGGGCCCTGGGCGCCGCGCACAGCGAGGACGGCCGGCGGCGGCTGGCCCGGGACATCGGCGACCCGGAGGCGGCCGTGACGCTCGCCGGGCTGCTGTCCGGCGCCGAGGGGCCGGGCCGGGACGAGGAGGGGGCGCTCGCCCTCGACCTGCTCGTCGTGCTGGACGCGCCCCAGCTGGACGTGGAGACCGGCGCGATGCTGGTGGAGTCCCTGGCGGACGGCACCCGCCTGGTGCTCAGCGGCGACCCCGGGGTGCTGGGGTCGGCGGGCGCCGGCCAGGTGTTCGCGGACGTGCTGGCCGCCCGCGCCTGCCCCCGCGTCGTCTCGCGCACCCCGGACGCGGGACCGATCGGCGAGCTGGTCTCCGGCATCGGCGCCGGTGAGCTGAACCAGGTGGCCGCACCCGGCAAGGAGGTCGTCATCGTGCCCGTGCGGGACGCGGGCGAGGCGGTGCACCGCACGGTCCAGCTCGTCGCCGACTCGGTGCCGCGCGCCCTCGGGGTGCCGTCCGGCGACACCCAGGTCATCACGGTCGGCCACGGCGGGTCGGCCGGCACCCGTGCGCTGAACGAGGCGCTGAAGCAGCGGCTCAACCCCGGTCCCGGCCGCTTCGGCGGGTTCGATCCGGGCGACCGGGTGGCCCATGTCCCGGCGCCGGGGCGGACGGTGCCGGGCGTCGTCGTGTCGGCGGACGCGGACGGGCTGCACCTGGACTGCGCGGGTGTCCCGGTCGTCGTGCCGCAGGAGCGGGTCGCCGGGTCCGTGCGGCACGCGTGGGCGCTCAGCGCCCATCAGGCGGCCGGGATGCGGTGGCCCGCCGCGGTCGTGGTGCTGCCCGGCGACGCGGCGCGCGGGCTGAGCCGGCCGTGGGTCTACACGGCGTTCGGCCGGGGCGAGCGGCACCTGTCCGTGGTGCACGGCGTGGACCAGGCGCTGCCGCGCGCGGTCGCCGAGGTGCCCGCCCAGGAGCGCACCACACGCCTGCGGACGCTCCTGGAAGCCCCGCAGGAACCGTAGGGGGACGCGGGAGGGCCCCGCGGGCGCACAGGGCGTCCGCGGGGCCCTCTTGCCGGTTGCGGTGCGGGCGGTCAGCCGAGGCCGAGCGCCGGCCCCTCCGGCTCGTCGTCGAGGTCGTCGTCGTCGAAGACGGCGCTGACGTCGAACCGGCAGACCACCAGTTCCGGGTCCGTGTCGTCGAAGGGGGCGGCCAGCCACTCCCCCGGCTCGGGCAGTTCGTCCGCCGCCGCCACCCAGAGCGTGGCGTCGCCCTCCTCCAGGCCGAACTCGGTGTGCCGGGAGGCGATCTCGTCGGCCTCGTACTCGCCGAAGAGCACGCCGAGGGCGGCGTGGACGCTGCCGCCGGCCGCCTCCGCGCCCCCGCCGTCCCGGAGGTCCGGGTCGGCGTCGGCGAGGCGCTGGGCCTGGGCCAGCAGCCGCTGGGGCTCCGCCACGGCGTAGTCGCGGCGGATCAGCACGCTGATCGCGTGCGGCTCGTCGGGTCCGTTGTAGGGCGGGAGGGCGTCCTGCTCTCCCGGGATCTCGAAGGGGGTGACCTCGTCGTAGCGGTCGTAGAGGAGTTCGTCGTAGGCCTCCGCCGCGGCGGCCAATGCGTTGAACGCGTCGTATACGGCGGGATCATCGTCCCCCGACCGGCGTTCGACCGCCGCGAGGTGGTGGTCGATCGCGGCTTTGACCGCGTGGGCGGCGGCGCGTACCTCGGCAGCGGTGGGCTGCGCAGCATCAGACATGGGGCAGACGCTATCCGTACCGGGCCCCTGCCCGCACAATGGATTCGATGCCGGAATACGAATTTGTCGATGTGTACGTACCACGCGGGGTGTCCCGGAAGGACACGGCCCGCCTGTTGACCGACCATGCCGAGTACGGGCACTGGGAGCTGGACCGCCTGACGCTGCGCCGGGACGGCAGCCGCCGCGTGCGGCTGCGCCGCCGGATCATCCGTCAGCTACGGGCCACGTGGTGAGCCGGACGGTCCGGCCGCAGCCCTTCTGAGCATGCGAAACGGGCCCCGCCGTGTGCGGGGCCCGTTCCCTTCGTCGTACCCACCCCCTGGAGGGCTGCCGTCAGGCGGCGGCCTTGGCGCGGCGGTAGAGCACCGTGCCCGCACCGGCGAGCAGCAGTCCCGCGCTGGCCGGAATGAGGAGGTCGAGCCCGCCCGCTCCGGTGTGGGCGAGCTGCGGCGTCTCCGGCCCGTGCGGCTCCGGCACGTTCGGGACCTCCGGAGCGGGCGGCTCCGGGGTCGGCGGGGTGACGTGCTCGGGCGGGGGTTCCGGAACGTCCACCGGCGGCGTGCTGTTGTTCTCGCACGAGTTGCCGAACGCGGGGTTGAGCAGCGCGATGACGTCGACGCTGTTGCCGCAGGCGTTCACGGGGATGTCGATGGGCGCCTGGATCAGGTTGCCCGACAGCACCCCGGGAGACCCGTGCGTGTACCCCTCGGCGGTGGCGCCGCCCCCGTTGCCGTCGGCCCGGTGCTTGCCGGTGCCCGCCCCCTGGCCGTGTCCCCCGGAGGCCGGGGCGCCGGCGTGGCTGCCGGACGTGCCCGACGCGGCGTCGTGGCCGCCGGCGGACGCGCCGTTCGACGTGTTCGCGCAGGAGTTGCCGAAGGTTGGGTTCAGCAGCCCCACGACGTCCACGGAGTTTCCGCAGACGTTGACCGGCACGTTGACCGGAATCTGCACCGAATTCCCTGAAAGCACCCCCGGGGAATTCGTCGCGGCGCCGGACGCTCCCGCGTCGGCGTGCGCGTAGCCGCCGCTGAGGGCGAGAACGCCGCCCGCGGCCGCCATGGTGATCAGGCCTTTTCGCGTGACCTGTCGCATACGTGTTTCCTGCCTTCTACCTTCCGGAGTACCCCCGGACTACCGTGCGGAGGCAAAGGACCCGCAGCCCCGGAACGCATGGAGTGCGCTCCGGGGCCGAGCGGGCTCAAACCCTTACGGGTTGACGCGCAACGTCAGTCGTTGACGCAGACGTTGCCGAAGGCCGGGTTCAGCAGCCCGATCACGTTGATCGTGTTGCCGCACACGTTCACCGGAACGTGGACGGGAACCTGGATGACGTTGCCCGAGATGACGCCGGGGCTGCCGATGGCGGCACCCTGCGCACCCGAGTCGGCCACGGCCATGCCGGCGCCGGCGAGCACCAGACCACCGGTGGCAGCCGCCGCGGCGACGATCTTCTTGATCATGATTCCTCCTAGTTGGCAAACACGGTCCCAGCCGCGGACCGCATCACCTGTAACGAGGAGGGAGTGAACGGGGCTACGAGTAAAACGCCCCATTCACCCGTTCCGGTTAGAGGCGTACACCCTGGCGAATTACGCCGTCACGCGTCGGCGCGGACCAGGGATCGGCGGACGGATCAGCTGTGGTCGATGAACCGGTCCAGGACGCGGGCGCCGAACTTCAGGCCCTCGACCGGCACCCGCTCGTCCACGCCGTGGAACATGCCGGCGAAGTCCAGCTCGGGCGGCAGCTTCAGCGGGGCGAAGCCGAAGCAGCGGATGCCCAGGTCGTCGAAGGACTTGGCGTCCGTACCGCCGGAGAGCATGTACGGGACCGCGCGGGCGATCGGGTCCTCGGCCCCGAGGGCCGTCTGCATGGCGTCCACGAGCGCCCCGTCGAAGTCGGTCTCCAGCGCCTTGTCGCCGTGCACGTCCTCGCGCCGCACGCGCGGGCCGAGGATGCGGTCGAGGTCGGCCAGGAACTCCTCCTCGTACCCCGGCAGGAACCGCCCGTCCACGTGGGCGGTGGCCTGTCCGGGGATCACGTTGACCTTGTAGCCGGCGCCCAGCATGGTCGGGGCGGCGGAGTTGCGCAGGGTGGCGCCGACCATCTTGGCGATCCCGCCCAGCTTGGCCAGGGTGGCGTCCATGTCCTCCGGGTCCAGCGGGGTGCCGAGCGCGTCCGACAACTCGTCCAGGAAGGACCGCACGGTCTTGGTCACCCGCACCGGCCAGGTGTGCCGGCCCAGCCGCCCGACCGCCTCGCACAGCTCGGTGATCGCGTTGTCGTCGTTGGTCATGGAACCGTGGCCCGCCGTGCCGTCCACGGTCAGGCGCATCCAGTGCATGCCCTTCTGCGCGGTCTCGACGAGGTAGAGCCGCAGGTTGTCGTTGACGGTGAACGAGAAGCCGCCGACCTCGCCGATGGCCTCGCTGACGCCCTCGAACAGGTCCGGATGCTCGTCCACCAGGTAGCGGGCCCCGTACGTGCCCCCGGCCTCCTCGTCGGCGAGGAAGGCGAGCACGATGTCGCGCGGGGGCTTGCGGCCGCTGCGCATCCGGTCGCGCACGACGGCGAGCGTCATCGCGTCCATGTCCTTCATGTCCACCGCGCCCCGGCCCCACACGCAGCCGTCCGCGATCTCGCCCGAGAACGGGTGGTGGGTCCAGTCGTGGGCGTTGGCCGGGACCACGTCGGTGTGGCCGTGGATCAGCAGGGCCGGCCGGGACGGGTCCTCGCCCTCGATCCGCGCCACGGTGGACGCCCGCCCCTTGTGGGACTCGAAGATCTTCGGCTCCAGCCCGACCTCCGCGAGCTTCTCGGCCACGTACTCGGCGGCCGCCCGCTCGCCGGGCCCGGAGTGGTCGCCGTAGTTGCTGGTGTCGATACGGATCAGGTCACGACAGAGGTCCACCACCTCGTTCTCGGCAGTCTCGCCCAAGCCGCTCAGGGCCGCATTGGTCTCGCTCACGCTGGTTCCTTCCACTGTCGCCGCGGTGCTCCCCCTCATCCTCCCGCGCCCGGCCCGCACACCCAAGGCCGCACGCACCTCGCCATACGCCCTTCACAGGGGACCTGGCGTGATCGAGCACCCTCCAATGTTTGCTATGGTTTTCCACGTCGGAACGGGCGAGGCCCGCGAGACAGACACCTTGTCCGGGTGGCGGAATGGCAGACGCGCTAGCTTGAGGTGCTAGTGCCCTTTATCGGGCGTGGGGGTTCAAGTCCCCCCTCGGACACCAACCACAGGCCCACGGTTCTCAGGAACCGTGGGCCTGTGTCGTTGCCGGGGGTGTCGGGTCCGGGGTGCGGTCCGCCAAGGCGTACCAGAAGGCCGCCTCCTCGTGGGCGCCCTCGGCCGCCGCCACGTCGCCGAGCAGCGTGAGCAGGGCCGGGGGCAGCGGGTGCGGGGCGGGCGGGGCCGGGCGGCGGGGCAGGGTCAGGGTAGGGGTGTCGCCGCCGGGCAGGTCCGGGGCCGGGGGGTCCGGCGGGGGTGCGGGGTCGTCGGGGGTGGCCAGGGGGGCGTAGATCTCCAGGGCGCGCTCCCGTTGTCCGGCGCTCAGCAGCAGTTCGGCGTACGTCTGGCGGGCGCCCGTCTCCGTGTCGGCGTCGTCGGCGCACTCGATGGCCTGTTCCAGCCAGGGGTACGCCGCCTCCGGGCGGCCGTCGGCGGCCAGGACCCGGCCCAGGAGGAGCAGGGCCTGCGGGCGGTGCTCGGTGTCGGCGGAGCGGGCCAGGGGCAGCAGGACCTCCTCGGCCTCGGGCAGCAGGCCCAGGCGGAAGAGGGTGCTGCCGAGGTAGCGGCGGGCGAGCGGTTCGGTCTCCGGGTCGCCGGCCGCCAGCGCGTCGGTGAGCAGTTCGCGGGCCCCGTCCAGGTCGTTGACGGAGCGGCGGACGACGCCGAGCAGGGCGGCGATGCGGGGCGCGGTGTCCGGGCCGGACAGCTCCAGCGCCGCTTCGAGGAGTTCCCCGGCGGTCTGCACCTCGCCGGTCTCCAGCAGGTACTCGCCGGCGCCGAGGTAGCCGGCGACGATGGCCTCCGCGTCGCCGGAGTCCTCCACGCGGACGAGGAGCGCCTGCGCCGCCTCCGGGTCGCGGTGCAGCAGCCGGACCGCGAGCCAGGCCCGTGCCACCTCGGTGACCTGGGAGGGTTCGCCGTCCACGACGGTGCGCACCAGGTCCTCGGCGGCCTCGTCCTCGCCGTCGGCGGCCAGGCACTTGGCGAGGTGGAAGCGGGCAAACTGGGAGGCGGCGCCGACGTCGGCGTCCGCGGCGGCCCGCAGTTGCTCGCGGCCCTCCTCGGGGCGGTCGCTGCCGAGAAGGACGACGCCGAGGACGCCGCGCGCCCAGGCTTCGGCGCCGGGGTCGTCCGAGGCGGCGACGACCAGGAGCAGGCGTTCGGCCTCCTCGAAGTCGCCGTGGTCGGCGAGCATGACGGCCAGGTCCATGCGGGCGATGAGGGACCACTGGGCGTGCCCGGAGTCGATGGCGAGGCGGTAGGAGCGCTCGGCCTCCTCGAAGCGGCCCTCGCGGACGAGGAGGTCGCCGAGGAGGTCGGCGGCGCGCGGGGCCTGGTGCGGGTGGCCGGACGCGATGACGCCGCGGAAGAGGGCGGCGGCCTCCTCCGCGCCGCCTTCGCGGGCGGTTCGCAGCAGGGCCAGTTCGATGCGGACGATCTGGACCCAGTCGCGGTGTCCGGAGGCGACCGCGAGCCCGTACGCCTCCTCGGCCTCCTCGATGCGGCCCTCGCGGACGAGGAGGTCGCCGAACGCGGCGGCGGCGAGCGGCGAGAGCCCGGGGTGGCCGGTCTCGATGACGGCGTCGAGGAGCCGGGCCGGGCGTTCCAGGCCGTCACCGGCGGCGGCGAGCATCAGCGCGAGTTCGACGCGTGCCATGCCGCCCCACTCGGGGTGGCCGGTGGCGATGGCCCGTTCGAACCATTCCTCGGCGGTCTCCAGGTCGCCCTCGTTGGCGTACCACTCGGCGAGGCCGCACAGGGCGCGCGGGCCCTGGGCCGGGTGGCCTGATGCGGCGGCCTCGCGCAGCAGGTCCATGCCCTGGTCGATGAGGCCGCGCGGCCGCAGCGACACGGCGAGCAGGATTTTGGCATACGGGATGAGGAGCGGGTTGCCCGAGGCGATCAGGGTGCGCAGGACCTGTTCGGCCTCCTCGTTGCGCCCGCGCACGATGAGCAGTTCGCCGAGGCCGATGCGGGCGCGGGGCACGGCGTGGAAGCTGCCGCCGGCCAGGGCGGAGCGCAGCAGTTCCTCGGCGCGGTCCACATCGCCCTGGCTGATGAGCATGGAGCCGAGGCTGGCGCGGGCGACGGAGGCGACCTGGCCGGCCATGGACTCGCCGACGGCGCGGGACAGGGACCAGGGCTGTTCGGAGGGTTCGGTGCGGCCGACGGTGGTGGTGCCGGCGCGTACGGTGGCCTTGCCCTGGCCGCTGCCGGGGCGCTGTCCGGTGCGGGCGCCCGCGGCGTCCCCGTCGGCTCCGCTGAGCACGCTGACGAGGCGGGCCTGGGCGAGCGGGGCGGCCTCGGTGTCACCGGCCGCGACGATCGCCTCCAGCATGCGTTCGGCGCGTTCGTACTCGCCGTCCGCGAAGAGCAGGGTGGCGAGGCTGACCTGGGCGACCTGGGAGAGCTGGGGGTCGCGGGCGGCGACGGCGCTCTCCAGGAGCCGGCGGGAGCGGTCGCGGTCGCCGTACATCATGAGGAGTTCGGCGAGGACGGCCTGGGCGAGCGGGACGACGCTGTCCACGCCGGAGTCGGCGGCGCGTTCCAGGAGGCGGGCGGCGGCCTCGAAGTCGGCGAGGTAGAGGTGCATCTCGCCGAGCATCAGGGCGGCCCAGGCGGCGCTGTCGCGGTCGGCGGTGCCGTCGGCGATGCCCTGGAGAAGGCGTTCGGCGATGGTCTCCTCGCCCCGGACGAGCGCGGTGTAGGCGCTGGGGAGGAGCGCGGCGGGCGGGCGCCGGTCGGCGAGGTACCGCCAGGCGAACCAGGGCACGGGCGCGGACGGGTCGTCGTCGCGGCTGTCGAGGTATTCGGCGAGGTAGGGGGTGCCGGTGTAGCCGCCGGGGCCGGGGGCGCGGTGGACGAGGGCGATGGTGCCCGCGACCGGTTCGCGGGCCCAGGCGAGCGCGGTGCGGTAGGCGGTGTCGTCGGCGTCGAGCGCGGGGTGGTGCTCGGCCAGGTAGTGGGCGAACAGTTCGCGCAGGACGGCGTCCGGGACGGGGTCGGGGACGCCCATCCGCATCCAGTCGGCGGCGGCCCTGGCCAGGGCCCAGCCGGCCGGGCAGCTCTCCGCGCCGTCCGTGAAGCGCTGTTCCAGGCTGGGGGCGGCGACCATGAGTTCGCCGATGCCCCGGGCGGCGAAGTCCTCGCCGGGGTACATGCGCCGGGCTGCCTCGGCGTCCTGCGGGCCGAGCAGTGAGGGCAGTTCGACGGTGGCCGCCTTGTTCAGCACGGTGCGGGCGATGCGGCCGACGTCGTTCTCCATGGCGGTGAGCGCGGCCCGCTGCTTGGCGGGGATGGTCGCCACGACGGTCACGGCGGGGGTGCGGCGGGCGAGCCGGTCCAGGATCTGGAGGTCGAGGCCGCCGGGGTGGAGGTAGCGGTGCAGGTCGTCGAGCCAGAGCACGGCCCGGTCGCCGCCGGTGGGCAGGTCCAGCCGGCTGAGGTCGTCCAGGGTGCGGCGGGCGGAGTCGCCGGGGCGGGGCACGACGAGCCGGGCGTCCGGCATGACCCGCGTCAGCGCCTCGTACAGCGTGCGGGACTTGCCGGCCTTGGAGCGCCCGGCGAGCAGCACGAACCGGTGGCCGGTGAGGAGTTCGGCGAGCCGGTCGTCCTGGGGGCTGCGGCGTACGTAGGGGGCGCGGGCGTCGTCGTCCGGGCCGGGTTCGCTGTACTTGGAGCGGCAGACGCCGATGTCGTACGGGTCGACCCGGTCGGCCCTGGGGATCTCGCCGTCCTCGGTGAGCGGCGTCCACAGGAGGTCCTCCAGGCGGTCGCGGACCTCGTCCGTCGTCAGGTCGCGGACGAGGGGGCCGAGGGCGGGCCAGTAGCGGACGAGGGCCTCGACCTTGATGGCGTAGGCGGTGCGCCGGTCCACGGAGGTGACGGAGTCGCGGGCGACGAGCATGCCGACGACGCCCCGGCTGTTGACGTCCCACACGGGGCCGCCGGAGAAGCCCTTCTCCAGGCCCCAGCCGGTGTGCGGGCCCGCCTCGACCTGGAGCCACTCGCTGCCGGCGTGGCCGATGATCTCGCCGCGCACCGGGACGCCCCGGCGCTTGTGCTCCTCGGGGTAGCCGTAGGCGCGGAAGCGGTGGTCCCAGGTGCCGGGGGCGGTGGTGCGCAGCGGGGCGGGCGCGGCCTCGGGCGGTGCGGGCGCGGCGAGTTCGAGGACGGCGACGTCGCCCGTGCCGTCCCCGGTGTCGGGGTGCCAGCCGCCGGGCACGACGGAGGCGGGAAGGGGATCGTGCGGGGCGGCGTACTGGAACCGTACGTAGACGGGGCGGCCGGGCGGTTCGGGGGCGCGGCCGGGGCCGACGACATGGGCGCAGGTCAGGATGTGGCGCGGGGTGACGAGGAGTCCGGCGCCCACCGGGTCGCCGTGCTCGCTCCTGCGTACGCTGACGAGCCAGGGCGGGCGCTCCCAGTCGGGCGACACCGTCCGTCAGCCCGCCTGGGGGCGGTTCCAGGAGACCTTGACCGTGAAGTGTCCCTCGACCGCGGTCTTGGCGATGACCACTCCGGATTCGGCGTTGAACTTCATGCCGAACTCGATCTCGTAGGCGTCGGGGCCGAGAGCGCGCACCGACTCCATCACGGAGCGCAGGGCGGGCCTGGTCTGGGCGAGGGCGTCCTCCAGCCGGCGGCCGGCGCGGACGACCTCGCCGGAGTCCCGCGAGATGCGTTCGAGGCCGGGGGCGTCGTCGGGCACCTCGACCTGGAGCGAGGCTCCGTCCGGCCCTTCGAAGGACACGACTTCGGCCATGAAGTCCCCCTGCTCGTACGGTGGTTGTGCGGCGGCCGGGGTGGTCCGGCGATTCGATCGTATCGGCCGGGAAGGCTTCGCGCGGGGGCTTCCGGTGATGTGATGATGGTCCGCCTGCACGCCGAGCCGGCGCACCGACCGGGGAACGGAGACCGCCGTGAACGAGGCCGCCGAGGAGATCGCCGCCGCGCTGGCCGGGCCCGGTGCGCGGGAGCCGGAGGCGGAGGTCGCGCTGCGGGTGCTGGGGCTGGCGCTGCGGTGGGCCGGGGCGGCGCTGGGGCGGGTGGACGGCGGGGAGAGCGGGGCGCCGGCGCTCGCCGTGCTGTTCGCGCTGGAGGACGCGCTGGGCGAGACCGGGGCGCTGGCGGACGCGCTGCCCGCGCTGCTGGCGGCGGCGATGCCGGGTGAGGCGTTCGGCGGCGGCACCGAGGAGCTGATGCGCCGGCTCGCCTCCGTACGCGAACGGGTCGGGCAGGAGCGCGAGCGGGTCGAACTCGCGCACGCCGCGCTGGAGAAGCTGACCGCCGCCGAGGAGGGGCTGCGGGAGCGGCTCGCCGAGCACGAGGCGCTGCGCCGCCAGGTGGACGAACTGCGCCGGCTGGAGCGGCTGGTGCTGGCGCTGGACGCGCTCCAGGAGCAGCAGGAGGTCATCGCGGAGCGGCTGGCCGCCCTGCGCGGCCGGGACGTGGGGGTGGAGGAGACGCTGCGCACCAGCGGCGACGCGCTCCTCCGGCTGTCGGAGGACCGGCTCGCCGCGCTGGCCCCGCGTACCCGGGAGGTGCTGGAGCGGGCGGAGGCGGCGCAGCGCGCGCTGGCGGCCGAGGAGCGGGCGCACGGGGACGCGGCGGCGGACCTGGCGGAGCGGGAGGCCCGGCTGGAGCGCATCAGGGACGCGCAGGGCGACCGGGTGGCGTCGCTGCGGGTGTACGCGGCGGCGGACCGGGAGTTG
>NZ_JAKRGC010000222.1 GCF_022347745.1 Streptomyces sp. OfavH-34-F | reverse complement strand
CGCGGTCGAGGCCCCGGGGCGGCGGTGGACGACGGCACCCTCGCGCCCGGCCCCGGCCCCGTCCTCGGTGCGGGGGGCGGGCGGGAGGGCGGCGGGTGGTTCGGTGGCCGGTGCGGGCGGGGGGACGAGCGAGACGGGGGCGGCTCCAGTGTCCGGGGCGCCGAGGTCGTCGCCCCGCAGGATCGCCAGTTCCAGCCGCTGGAGTGCGGGCCGGGGATCGACGCCGAGTTCCTCGCGCAGGTGGGTCTTGATCCTGCGGTACTCCGCCAGCGCCTCCGCCTGCCGCCCGGTCCGGTAGAGCGCCAGCATCAGTTGCTCGGAAAACCGCTCGTGAGCCGGGTATACGCGCGTAACTTCCCAAAGATCGACGAGGGTTTCGCGGCAGCGGCCGTGTTCCAGTTCGATGTCGCAGACCCGTTCCAGGACCCGCAGGCGCTCCTCCGCCAGCCGGGGCACCTCGTCCCGGTGCAGCAGCCCTGAGGGCACGTTGGCGAGCAGCGGCCCCTTCCACAGGGCCAGGGCCGCCCGCAGGGTGTACAGCTCGGAGTCGGTGCCGGCCGTCGCCGCCCGGCCGACGAGCTGCCGGAAGTGGAGGAGGTCGAGGGTCTCGGCGTCGGCGTGGATGCGGTAGCCGCCGGCGACCGCCACGACGGCCTGGTTCTCGATGCCGTACTTGGCGAAGACCCGGCGCAGCCGCAGCACGCAACTCTGCAGCGCGGCCTTGGCCGTGACGGGTTGTTCCTCGCCCCAGACGGCCTCCTGGAGGTGGTCGGTGGACACCACGCGCCCCGGACGGATGAGCAGGGCGGCCAGGAGCGAGGTCGGCTTGGAGGGCGGGAGCACCACGAGGTCCCGCCCGTCGGTGAGGCTCAGAGGCCCGAGCAGTTGGAACAGCACCGTCGTCCGCCTTCCCGTGCGCTCTGCGCGACCCGCCGTCGGGCCGCTGCGTCGTCGTACCGTTCCGGAACGGGGGCTACTGCCAGCCGAAGTCGTGCGGCAGATGCCCGGGGCGTGGGTGTACGGGCGAGGCGCCGTGACCGGCGGGGCCACTCGGTACGTCGGAGGCGGACACGGGAGCGGAGGCGGATACGGATACGGGAGCGGAGGTGGCGGCATACGCGGGGTGGGCGACGAGAATGCCGCCACTCAGTGCCACGGACACGAACGCGGTGACGGAGAACCGGTGGAGAGGCGTCATGCGGAAGCCCTTCGAACCGTCGGTGGGGAGTGTTCGACAGCACCGTGAGTTTTGTACGCGGGCGCGGGGGTGGTGAAGGTGAGACCGCTGGACCGATGAGGCCATGGCCCCTTCCGTCCAGCATGCGGACGTCCGCCGGTCCGGCCTCCGAGCGGCCGTCTGCCGCAGCTCACCCACTCGTGCCATGATTTTTACCGCAGCGTCAACGAGATGCCGGAAAATGGATTCCTCAGGTGAGGAACGACTCCGGCGAGCGGCTGGACCGACCGTGCCGCCTAGCGGGGAGGGACGATGCTCGACCCCTTGGGTCTGGACGCCACTGCCGAGGCCGTCTACCGGGCGCTGCTCGCCCAGCCGTACGCGTCCCTCGCCGAACACCGCGCCCTGCTGGACGTGACACCCAATCAGTTCGACGGCGCGCTGAAGGTGTTGACCGACCTCGGCCTGGTGCGCCCGGCCGCGCGCTCCGGCGGGCGCCGGCTGCACGTGGTCGATCCCCGGCTCGGCCTGGAGGCGCTGCTGACCCGCCGCCGCGCCCTGCTCGCCGCCGAACGCCGGCGCCTGGCGGACGGGGAGGCGGCCGTGGCCGAACTCCTCTGCGCACTCCCCGCCACCCATCCGGCGATCGACGAGTCACCGGTGGTGCACCTGGACGGCGTGGACCACGTACGCGACTACCTGGCCCGGCTCCACGAGGAGGTCGAGGAGGAGATCCTCACCTTCGCGACGGGCGGCGCGCAGACGGAGGAGAACATGCGCGCCTCCCGCCCGCTCAACCAGGAACTCCTGGAGCGCGGGGTGCGCATGCGCACGGTCTACCTCGCCAGCATCCACAACCACCCGCCCACGGTGACCCATGTGACCTGGCTGGCCTCGCTCGGCGCCGAGATCCGTACGGCCCCCTCGCTCAGCACCCGCATGATCATCGCCGACCACCGGGTCGCCCTGGTCGCCCTGGACGACCAGGACTCCTCACTCGGCGCGCTCGTGGTGTCGGGCGCGGGACTCATCGCCGCGCTGGAGGCCCTCTTCGAACACGTCTGGTCCGGCGCCGAACCCCTGGGCTGCGCCGAGGAACCCGCGGAGCACTCCCTGACCCGCCAGCAGCACGAGACCCTCCGCCTTCTCGCCCGCGGATACACGGACGAGGCCATAGCCAAGCGCCTCGGCGTCTCCCCCCGCACCGCCCGCCGCATCGCCACGGGCCTCCTCGGCCACCTGGACGCCCGCAGCCGCTTCCAGGCCGGCGTCCACGCCGCCCAACTCGGCTACCTCCCCCCCAACGGCCCCCGAACCTGACCTGGGACGGAGCGCTCGGTGTGACCGTGCGGACGGGCGCGGAGGGGGCGAATGAGACCAGATCCGAGACCGCCCGACCGTTTCACCGCCATGGACATGAGACGCAATCCGTGGGAGGCGGCGAGTGCGCTGGTCCACCGCGCCGGCAGGGGTTATCGCCGCCACTCGGCTCGTGAGGCGTCTGCTCGTGCAAGTCCGGAAGTCGATCACGTAGTGGCTGAGGTCATCCGGGTCGTGGCGTGAGGTCCGGAGGCTGCTTGAGGCGAGCGCTGGAACTCGGTGTCACCGCGATCGATACGAGCACCAACCACCTCGGCTTCCACTCGCACACCGTCCTGGCGCGGGAGGCCGACGACATGCCGGCCGAGGAGCGGGCTCATCTCCACGTGCTGGCCAAGGCGCTGTTCGCGATTGCTCTCGGCGAGACGAGGCGGTTGTGCCGGGACGCGACGGTCTCGGTCGAGGGCGTGCGCTGCCCGGTGCCGGCCCAGCTGATCGACACCAGGGGCAGGGCCCCTTTTCCACGGCGACGAGCTGACCGTGACTGCGGTCGGTGAGGACGGTCCGGCCGAGGCCGCCCGGCACGAGCGGCTCACCCCGGGCAACCGAAGATTACCGATGAGCACTATCCGCCCCGCGAGGACCATCACCACCCCCGCATGCGCGGGGACCACAGGAGCTGACCTGCTGTGTTATCCGGCCGGATGGTGGATTTTACTTACTTTGCCAAGTTCCGACCTATGGGACATAAAGGGGTTTCCTCCTGCTGTGCTCTGTCCCATCCTCACCTACCGAACCGCCGTCGTTTCGCCGCTTTGCTCCAGCCCTGCCTCGGTGGTTGCCCCGATGGTTCCGGTGCTCCTGCCGCCCCTGGAGCGGGCCCCCGCTGGCTGGGGCGGTGGAGGAGGGTGAGGCCCTCGTGGTCTGTGGGGTGCCAGGCGTGGTCGTGAGTGCGGAAGGTGAATCCTTGTTCGTTGTCGGTGGTGTGGGCAAGGAGGGCGCGCCCATGGCCGGAGTATGTGCGTACTTCTTCCCAGAGGATGTCCCGTACCCGGGCGGAGGGGGAGCCGAGGAAGACGCCGGGGGAGATCTCCAGAAGCCAGCGAGTGAGGAACCCGCGTAGTCGGCTGGGCAGTTGGTGAGGACGATAACGGTCACCAGACCGGCTCTTCTCCGTAGTTGCGACCGGAGACAAGGAGCTGCCCACTATCGGTTTGGATGCCGACCAGGTCCGCGTCCTGGTTGTTCGTCGGCGTACCGCCCTTTCCGGAGTCCTCGTAGCGCAGGAGCTTCTTGATGTCGTTGGCGCAACGCTCCAGCAGGCCGGTCTTGTTGATGCGGTCGCGCAGCGCACGCCGGGTGCGGGTTGGTACGTCCTCGTCCCCCGACGCAGCGGCGTCGAACGCGGCCGGGATTCCGATCTCCGTTTTGTAGAGGTCGGCAATGTCGAGAACGAAAGAGCGTTCGTGCCCGGAGTGCACGAAACCCAGTCCGGGAGAGCAGCCCAGGGCGGCCACCACGGCGTGAGCCACCCCGTACATGCACTGGGCGGCGGCTGTGACCCCCTGGTTCGGTGCGTCCCCTGCGGCGAAGTCACCATGGTGGTACTCGCGCCGGACCCAGCGGACGCCCGTGCGCTCCGATTCTCGCCGGTAGCACTCCTTGACCCGGCGTCCCTCCATCCGCAGCAGGTCGTCCCGGCTGCGCCCAGCGGTGTCCTCGCCGGGGAAGCGCATGCGGTACATCTCCCGGGCCACTTCCACCCGTGTACGCCGGTTCGCCCACGCTGTCGCCTGCGCTTCCAGCAATCCGGACGAGCGGGTGAGCGCCCGGCCGCCGGCGTAGAAGCGCACGCCGTGTTCTCCCACCCAGCTCACGGCGGCTCCGCTTTCCCCGAGCAACGCCATCGCCTGGTGTGTGACGCGTGTGCCCGGACCCAGCAGGAGTGTCCCGATGGTCGCCGAGGGGATGTGCGTGACCCCGTCCGCATCGGTGGCGGTGAGGGCGTTGTCGTCCCGGTGAACGGTGCAACGCTCCAGGTAGAGGAACGAGGCGCGGTCGGCCACCCGGGTGAGTTCGCGAGGGGAGGAGAGGCTGCGTTTGCTGACACTGCTCATGTCCGGTCGTCACCGCACCGGTGCGAGAGTCATCAGGCCACATCCGTACGCCTTCGACTTGCCCATCCCGTGGGTGAGCGTGCGGCGGAAGGCGGCGAGGTCGGTGATCCGCAGCCGTCCGTCGAAGGTGACTCGGGTGAAGCGTACGTCTGTGCCGGTACCGGCACCGCTCCTCGCGCCGCGTTGACCGGCCAGGTGTTCCCCGCGCCGCTGGAAGCGCACCGCGGTGCGGTCGTGGACGACGAGTTGATAGTGCCACTGCACCGGCAGCGCTTTGGTGTCCGTGTCCTGCCCGCCGCCGTCATCGGCGCCGGTTTCCCTGGGCAGGACGTGGAACCCGGCTCGCTCCTGATGCTTGAGGAGCCAGCCCACCTGGTGCTCGACGGTGACGTGGGCCGCGCGCTTGGTCGGGGCGCCCACCGGATCTGTCTCGCGCCGGATGTGGTGCAGCGGATTGGCCGTGAGCCGGAAGGCCCATTCCCCTCCTGCCGCGAGCCTGTCCAGGAACTCCGCGTAGGCGAACGTGGTCCAGCCCTGCGCGCCCAGGATCGGCCAGCCCGCCTGCTCCGCCAGGTGGGTGAGGTCGGGTCGGCCGGGACTGGAAATGAGCAGGTCGACGCGGTTGGCCGGCGCTTCGTCCAGCCGCCACAGCACTCGGGGGCCATTGCCGTCGCGGGCTGCGGGTTCCGGAAACGCCATGTCGACGGCGCCGTGCAGGCGCTGGGGGGAGGCGAGCAAGGCACGGGCGCCGGAGCGGGCCGTGTTGACGCGGAAGCGGGTCAGGTACATCGGCGGTTCCTAGAAGTCGTCCGTGGCGAGTGGCTGAGCAGACGAGTCGCGCCCTGCGGCCGGGGCCGGCCGCAAGTGCGCTGTCGGGTCGTGGAAGGGGGCCGACGCCGGTACGTGCCCAGCCCGTACGCCGCGCATCGCGTACCGCCGGTGCTGCGGGTCGTAGCTGAGGGGCGTGTCGCGAAGCTGGAAGTCAGGGGTGTCCTGGGGTGGGCAGTCCAGAAACATGTCCAGATCCTCTGGGGGCTGTCCGTCCGCCACCCCGTGCGTGCGCGGCCGGCGCGCTCCCTGCCAGGGCGCCTGCCGAAGGGCGTCCTCCAGGGGCAGGTCGCTGAGGGAGGCCCCGTGCTCGAGAAGCAGCGGATGCGACGGCGGGCACGATCGGCGTCCCAAGTAAGGGAGGAACCGGGGCGCGTCGACGGCAGCGTACAGCCGCCGTACGAATGCGTCCCCGCCCTCGACCCCGGCGACGAAGACGGCGTCGGCAAGGTAGTACCGGTGCGACAGGGGCAGTACGCGTCCGGTGTCGCTGTTCTCCGCCTTGTGGAAGTCGCGGACACGGGAGCCGGGCCGGTCGATGCGGACACCGAAACGCAGCGCGGCCAGATCGGCAAGATCGGCTTCGCGAGGGCGGCCCTCCGCGGCAGCCAGCAGGCCCAGCACCCCGCTCTTGGTCGGTGCGTTCTCCGTGGCGCGCTGTACGAACCGGGACGAGGACCCCCACGACTGGAGAGGCCCGGCGAGCCGCAGCAGCAGCGTCGTCATGCGCCGGACTCCAGGCGCTCGGCGACCGCCGAGCCGACCTGCCCCAGCAGAGTGTCCAGCGTCAGCGCGCTCCCCAGCGCCGCGAGACCATCGGTTTCCCCGCCCACCCGGAACACCCAGGTGGGGTCGGACTCGAGTCCGTATGCCCGCTCCATCTCCGCGATGTGGGTCGCCAGCTGATCGCAACTCCCGCGGAGGTAGCCGCCGTCCGCGCTCTTCGGCACCGGGGTCTCGAAGGCCCCTACGAAGCTCAGTGGCCAGCGCTTGCGGAGCTTGACGATGACCACCGAGGGCCGGGTGTGGTGGGCGAAGGTGTTGATTTTCCCGGTCGGCAGAGAGGTGATGAATGCCTCCAGGAACGCCGTGAGGGCCTTCGACGCGGGGGTGCCGGCCGGCTGCTCGGGATCGAGTCCGACTCCGAGATTGCGATGGAGCTCGTCCACATCGACGGCCGCGTACCGGTAGAGCGTCGCGGAGTTGAAGTCGACGGTACCGATCATCCCGGCACCCGATTCGGAGTCGCCGCTGAGGTCGTCCACGGCCGTGTAGTAGTCGGATTCCACTTCTGACCGGTGCACGCTGAGCGCGTGCGCCACCTGCGCGGCGGCTTCCACGTTGAGGTCGGCCGCGTCGGCCACCATCCGCCCGAAGAGGGCGATGTCCACCGAGTGCCGTGTGTCGACGGCTGTACGGGCCAGTGCCTTCTTCTTCTTGTCCTTCAGCTCCGCCTTCAGGGTCGCGGGATCACCTCCGTCGCTCTCCCTGACCGCGATTTCGGCGAGCGCGTCCAACTGCCGTCGGCTGAGGAACATCAGGTACTTCGACTCGGGGGGCGTGTCGCCGTTCCCTTCGTCGTCCTTCGCCTTGCGCTTCGGTACTTCCAGGGGGGAGCCGGTCGCGGCCGACAGCACTTCCACGGCCAGCTTGACCGAGTTGCCGGAGACGGTGGCGTCCAGCTCCGTGATGCGCTTTGCCAGCGCCTCCACCACCCGCTTCGTCCGCACACCAAGTTCCTCGGGGGGAAGCAACTGCTCGAACTGCTTCCTGGCGGCCCGCTTCCACGCCTGGCTTGAGACCCTGGCCCGGCGCTCACCTCCGTAATAAGCGGACTTGGGGGTTCCGGTGTCGTCCCGGTTCATGTTGCTGGGCGGCACGTTCTGGAGGATGTGGATGTCGATGATGCTGCGTGTCACAGGTGTTCCGCTTTCGTATGGGTGATGGGTCGTGGCCGAAGGGCTTCCGGGGGTCCATGGGCAGGGCGGCGGGCGCCCGCGGGAAGTGCCGGCGCGGTGGCGATGGCCGGCGGCGCCGAGTGGGGCACGGCGATCCGTGAGGCTGTCGGCCGGACCATCGATCAACCGCGCCATGACCGGTCAGGCGTCCATGCCCCACTCCTCCTCGGACCCGGCCCCGTCCTGGTGTCCCTCGCCGGAGGCGTCGTCCGGGGCGGCGGGCCGGTCGTCCGCCTCCGCATCTGCTTCGGTGGCCGGGCCGCCCCAGGAACGGCGGTGCAGTTCGACACCCCAGTCCCGTGTGACGGAGTCGGGTGCAGTGGCGCGGGTTACCAGCCGTGTGCCGAGTCTCAGGCTGTGCTCGACACCGCGCTCGACCATGCATCGGGCGAAGCACAGACGCGGCTCGCGGCGGCACTGGGGACAAATGGCGCTGCGCCACCGTGACAGGCCGAATCGAAGTCGACTCCCACAAGTTCCTGCCAGTTTTCATCGGCGCCGAACGCGCCGGCCGACTTCGTGCGCATATGAGACCGAGTGCGCACGACGGTTGGCTGGAGTCCTCCTCGGCCCGCGTCGACCCCCCTGAGGCACAGGAGTGCGTCCTTCACGTCTTCGCGTGCGGGGTGGCCGTCTGCCACCTCGTTTCCTGACGTGCACGACGCCGGGCTCGTTGTCGTCCGCCGCCTGATCGGAACCGGCCAACTCGGCGCGTACGCAGGGGCTCCGGTGCTGGAATAGCCCCATGGGCGACACGCTGTACGACACCGACCTCATCATCATCGGCGGCGGGCCCGCCGGGTGCGCTGCCGCACGTATGGCTGCCAGCGTCGGGATGCGCTCGGTTCTGGTCGAGCCGGACCGGCTGTGCCGGAATTTGTACCGGATTCCGGCCCTGAACAACGTTCTCGGCGGCTACACCAGCGGCCCCGAGCTGGCTGATGCCATCGTCACCGAGCTGAAGAGCACGGAGCTGTGCCGCCTCGAACTCGGTCGGTACGTCACCGGGCTACGCGCGGACGACGACCGGGTGGCCGTCACGTTGGACACGGGTGCTTCTCTCACCGCTCCGTACGCCGTCGTCGCCACGGGCGTCGGTCCTCTTCAACCCGGTAACGTGCCCTGGATCACCGCCCCCGACGGTCTGATGCTGCCTGCGCTCTGGCAGGCCGACGCGGAGGATGCCCGGGGCCGGACCCTTCTCGTTCTCGGCGGCGACCGGCCGATCGGTACCTTCCTGCGTGCCCATCCGGCCACGGAGACGCGGCTTCTCGTGGCGTACCCGGCGGCGGACGCGTACAAGATCGACGAGATCCGCGAGGACCCCCGGGTCACGCTCCTTCCCGTCGATCACCTGACGCTGCACGGTGGGGAAGGTGCCCAGCCGGCGGCCGAGGCGGTGGGACGGGACGGTGCTCATCGGACGGTCACGGCGGACGCCGTCTTCCTCAGTCTGGGAAGTGTCCCCGCCGTGCCACCCGGAGACCTGATCCGTGGCGCGGACGGATACTGCTCGCCCGCCGACCAGCACCCCCGCGTCATCGTGGCCGGAGACCTTCGCTCCGCCCGCTTCCAGCGGATCATGACCGCCCTGGGCTCCGGCAGTGAGGCAGCGCTGCGTGCGTACTACGCATCGAGGGACCTGCCCCTCAAGGGGTGAGAGACCCTGGTGTCGCCCGGAACGTCGAAGGGCCCCACCGCGAGCGGTGGGGCCCTTCGACATCGTGCCCGGTGAGGCACTGGCGGAGGATACGAGATTCGAACTCGTGAGGGGTTGCCCCCAACACGCTTTCCAAGCGTGCGCCCTAGGCCACTAGGCGAATCCTCCGCCGCAAACAATACAAGACGTTGGGGAGTGCTCGCGAACCCGATTCGCGGAGGGGGTTCGGGGAGGTGGGGGAGGTGGACTTGTGGGGGTGGGGATCGGTTAAGGTGGGCGTCAGCCCCTCACGTGGCGCTATCTGACTGAACTCCCCCAGGGCCGGAAGGCAGCAAGGGTAGGTTGGCTCTGGCGGGTGCGTGGGGGGCCCTTGCGTGTGCGGGCGGGACCGGTTGTCGGTGGGCCCCGATAACCTCGTAGGTGTGTCGTCCCTTGCGCTGTACCGCCGCTACCGCCCCGAGTCGTTCGCCGAGGTCATCGGTCAGGAGCATGTCACTGACCCGCTCCAGCAGGCCCTGCGGAACAACCGGGTCAATCACGCGTACCTGTTCAGCGGCCCGCGGGGCTGCGGCAAGACGACGAGCGCGCGCATCCTCGCCCGCTGTCTGAACTGCGAGCAGGGGCCCACGCCCACCCCGTGCGGTGAGTGCCAGTCCTGCCGGGACCTCGCGCGCAACGGGCCGGGGTCGATCGACGTCATCGAGATCGACGCCGCTTCGCACGGTGGTGTGGACGACGCCCGTGATCTGCGGGAGAAGGCGTTCTTCGGACCGGCCTCCAGTCGTTACAAGATCTACATCATCGACGAGGCGCACATGGTGACCTCGGCGGGGTTCAACGCCCTGCTGAAGGTGGTGGAGGAGCCCCCGGAGCACCTGAAGTTCATCTTCGCGACCACCGAGCCCGAGAAGGTCATCGGGACCATCCGGTCGCGCACCCACCACTACCCCTTCCGGCTCGTGCCGCCCGGGACGCTGCGCGACTACCTCGCCGAGGTCTGCGGCCGGGAGAACAGCCACGTCGACGAGGGCGTCCTGCCGCTCGTCGTGCGGGCCGGGGCCGGGTCCGTGCGTGACTCGATGTCCGTCATGGACCAGCTGCTCGCCGGCGCGGGCGACGAGGGTGTGACGTACGCCATGGCGACGGCCCTCCTCGGTTATACGGACGGCTCCCTGCTCGACTCCATCGTGGACGCCTTCGCGGCGGGCGACGGGGCCGCCGCCTTCGAGGTCGTGGACCGGGTCATCGAGGGCGGCAACGACCCGCGCCGCTTCGTCGCCGACCTGCTGGAACGGCTGCGCGACCTGGTGATCCTGGCCGCCGTCCCGGACGCCGGGGAGAAGGGGCTGATCGACGCGCCCGCCGATGTCGTGGAGCGGATGCAGGCCCAGGCGTCCGTGTTCGGGGCCGCCGAGCTGAGCCGCGCCGCCGACCTGGTCAACCAGGGGCTCACGGAGATGCGCGGCGCCACCTCGCCCCGCCTCCAGGTCGAGCTGATCTGCGCGCGGGTGCTGCTGCCCGCCGCCTTCGACGACGAGCGCTCGCTCCAGGCCCGGCTCGACCGGCTGGAGCGGGGCGCCTCCTTCGCCACCGCCGGGCCCGGCCCCGCCATGGGGTACGTCCCCGGCCCCGAGGCCCTCGCCCACGCACCGGCCCCCACCGCCCCGCAGCCGGGC
>NZ_JAKRGC010000221.1 GCF_022347745.1 Streptomyces sp. OfavH-34-F | reverse complement strand
CGACCCGGCCCCCGCCGACGCCGTACGCGCCCTGGTCCGCGAGGCACGGCTGACCGGGGCGGGCCTGGTCTGCGCGCCGCTGGACGCGGTGTCCCGCGAACACCCGCACCTGCTCCGGCTGCTGACCGCGACCCCGGTACCGACGGTGATGGTGGGCCGGGTGCCGTGGGACGCCTCCTGGTCCGCGGTGCCGCCGCTGCTCCTGCACGCTCCCCGGGTGGAGCCCTCCGCGCGCGGCGCCCTGTGGCGCGAGGCGTACCGGCGCACGGCAGCGGGCCCGGTTCCCGCCGGCGTCGACCCGGACCACCTCCTCGCCCCGTTCCTCCTCACCCCGGAGCAGGTCACCGGTGCCGCCCGCAGCGCCGCCCAGACGGCCCGGCTCGACGGCGGCACCCTCACCCCCGACCACGTGCGCCGGGGCGCCCGCGCGCAGAACGCGGCCGGTCTCGACCGCCTCGCCCGCCGCATCGAACCCGCGGTGACCTGGGACGACCTGGTCCTGCCGCCCGACACCCACGCCCAGCTCCGCGAACTCACCGCACGCGCCCGGCACCGCGACCGGGTCCTGGGGGAGTGGGCGATGCGGCCGGGTGGCGGCCGCGGGCGCGGCGTCTCGGCGCTCTTCGCGGGGGACTCCGGCACGGGCAAGACCATGTCCGCCGAGGTCATCGCGGCCGACCTGGGCCTCGACCTCTACACGGTCGACCTGGCGACGGTCATCGACAAGTACGTCGGCGAGACGGAGAAGAACCTGGAACGCATCTTCACGGAGGCGGCGGGGGTCAACGGGGTGCTCCTCTTCGACGAGGCGGACGCGATCTTCGGCAAACGCTCGGACGTCAAGGACGCGCACGACCGCTACGCGAACGTGGAGAGCGCCTACCTCCTCCAGCGCATGGAATCCTTCGACGGCCTGGCCATCCTCGCCACCAACCTCCGCGCCAACCTGGACGACGCCTTCACCCGCCGCCTCGACCTGGTCATCGACTTCCCCGTCCCCGACCCGGACCAGCGCCTGGTGCTCTGGGACCGCTGCCTGGGCCCGTCCCTCCCGCGCGCGGCGGACCTGGACCTCCCCTTCTGCGCCGAGAACTTCGAGCTGGCGGGCGGCAACATCCGCTCGATCGCGGTGACGGCGGCGTATCTGGCGGCGGACACAGGGGGCGCGGTGACGATGGCGACGCTGATCCACGCCGTCCAGCGCGAGTACCAGAAGCTGGGCCGCCTCACGCTGGCTTCGGAGTTCGGGCCGTACCTGGACCTGCTGACTCCGGACGGGCTGACGGGCTGACCGCCTGACGGGCTCTCAGTCGGGCGTGCCGGTGCGGTGTCGCCCTTGCGCGGAGGGGGCATCGGCGCCACCGTGGTCGGAGCCGGGCGGCCGACGACCGGCTGGACCGATGCCTACGGTGACGGGAGCCGCTGTGACCGCGTTGTCTGTTCTGCCCGAGGGAGTCCTGCCCCACTCGCTGTACGGCGAGGGCCCGCACAAGGTGATCGCCGTACACGGCTGGTTCGCCGACCGCTCCGCGTACGATCCGGTGGTGCGGGACCTCGACCACTCCTCGTTCCAGTACGCGGTCGCCGACCTGCGCGGATACGGCGAGGCGAAGGGTGTGACCGGCTCGTACACGACGGCCGAGGGCGCCGCGGACGTGCTCGCTCTGGCGGACCGGCTGGGCTGGGAGCGCTTCTCGCTGATCGGCCACTCCATGGGCGGCGCCGTCATCCAGCGTACGCTGGCCGCGGCCCCGCACCGGGTACGCAGGCTCGTCGGCATCTCGCCGGTCCCCGCGTCCGGCCTGCCGCTGTCGCCCGAGCAGTGGGAGCTGTTCTCCGGTGCGGCGGCCAGCCCGGACAACCGTCGGGCGATCCTGGACTTCACCACCGGCGGCCGGCGCCCGGCGGCCTGGCTGGACCGCATGGTGCGGCGCTCGATGCGGTGCAGCGACGACAAGGCGTTCCGGGCCTGGCTGGACTCCTGGGCGGGCGAGGCCTTCCACGACCGGATCGCCGGATCGCCGGTCGAGGCCCTGGCGGTCGTGGGCGCGCTCGATCCGGCGCTCTCTTCCGAGGTGCAGCGGGAGACCTGGATGCGCTGGTTCCCGCGCGGCGAACTGGTCGAACTGCCCACCTGCGGCCACTACGCGATGGACGAGGCGCCGCTCGACCTGATCCGGGTGGTGGAGGACTTCCTGCGGGCGGACGCGGGGGAGGCGGGGGAGGCAGGGGACGGGGCGGACGCGGGGGACGGCGAGGCGACGGCGTGAGCGGGCCCGTCCCGCCGGAGGCCGTTCCCGACGTCTTCGACCCCCGGCAGTACGCCCTCGGCGTCCCCCACGACCGCTACCGCCTGCTCCGCGACCACCGGCCGGTCGCGTGGCAGGAGGAGCACGAGGTGCTGGGCTGGCCGGCGGGCCCCGGCTTCTGGGCGGTCACCCGGCACGCGGACGTGGTCCGGGTGCTGCGGGACTCCTCGGCTTACTCCTCGTACCTCGGGGCCACCCAGATCCGCGACCCCGACCCGGAGGACCTGCCGTTCATCCGCCGCATGATGCTCAATCAGGACCCGCCGCACCACCGGCGGCTGCGCGTCCTGGTGAGCCGCGCCTTCACCCCGGGGCGCATCGGCCGCTTCGAGGCCGTCGTCCGCGAACGGGCCCGCGCGCTGCTGACCCGCGCGGTGGCCGGGGCGCGGGCCGGTGACGGCACCTGCGACCTCGTCGCCGAGGTGACCGACGACTACGCGCTGCTCAACCTCACGGACCTGCTGGGCATCCCGGCCTCCGACCGCGGACTGCTCCTCCACTGGACGCGCCGCGTCATCGGCTACCAGGACCCGGACGAAGCGGGCTCCCCGCAGCCGGACCCCGGCACCGCACCGGTCAACCCGCGTTCCCCGGCGGCCCTGCGCGACATGTTCGACTACGCCCACGCCCTGGCGGCCCACAAACGCCTGCACCCCGCCGACGACGTGATGACCGCGCTGGCCACGGACCCGGAACTGACGGCGCGCGAACTCGAGATGTTCTTCTTCTTGCTCGTCGTCGCGGGCAACGACACGGTACGCAGCGCCGCGCCGGGCGGCATGCACCTCCTGGCCACGCACCCGGAGGCGTACCAGCGGCTGCACGCGGGCGAGGCCGGCATGGCCACGGCCGTGGACGAACTCCTGCGCCGCCACCCGCCGGTCCTCACGTTCCGCCGCACCGCCGTCCGGGACACCACGCTCTCGGGTACGCGCATCTGCGCCGGCGACAAGGTCGTCGTCTTCCACGCCTCGGCCAACCACGACGAACGGGTCTTCCCCGACCCCTTCACCCTGGACCTGACCCGCTCCCCGAATCCCCACGTCTCCTTCGGCGACGGCCCCCACGTATGCCTGGGCGCCCACTTCGCCCGCCTCCAACTGACCACCCTGTACGAGGAGATGCGCACGGCCCTACCCCCGGGCACCTTCGACATCGCAACCCCACCGCCCCGCCTCCTGTCGAACTTCATCAACGGCCTGAAGTCACTGCGGGTGCGCGTGGCCGACGACTGACGTAGGAATGCGCTGTCTCGTTCCGGCGTCGCTGTTCGGGCGTATGGGGAGTACCGCTTTGATACGGCGGTTCACTCCACTGACAGGAGGCGGAGTTCGCCGTCCTCGCCGTCCTGCATGTACACCTCGGGGCATGCTTCGACGAGTTCGATGAGCGTGATACGGAAATTCTCCGGAGTGATTCTGGTTTGGAATCCTGTCAGAGCATCCAAGGTGGGTTCAAGTGCATCCCCGTACACCGGGTAGACGGTCAACCCCTCTCCGCTCGGAGAGGTGAGCGAGAACGTCAGCTCTCTCCGCTCGAAGTCTTGCTCGACTTCAAGCAGCATCTGTCCGTTGTCGTACTCAAGTGCTGCCCGGCCGAGCCTCTCCGCCCCCGCCGCCATCTTCCACCCGGCAGACTTGAGCCGGTCAATGATGTGGTTTCTGTCTTGCTCGTGCAGATCCTCTTCCATCATTCTTTAATTGCCTTTCTTTATTCCGGCCTTCTGTAGGTATTCCTCTACTTTTGCGTACTCGTTCTGCAGGTTGTTCTGGTCCTGGGCGGACAGGTTCTCCTGTGGATCGCCCAGTAACTTTTCAGCCACTATCTGCTTGAGGGCGAGAGCCTCCATCTTGAAGCCCCGATCGCGTAGCGATTTCAGGACGGAGATGGCTATGGGTTCGCCTTCGTTTGCGTATGCACTGACGATGCGTATGCGGAAAGTGACGTCGTATCCCTTTCCCTTCATCTCCTCCTTAAACTCTTCCAGTGCAGGTCCGCACTCCTGGCACGGTCGTCGGGTCAGTGACAGTTGCAGGGTGTACGAACCCTTCGCGAGATCGCCGGTGAAATAGCGATTTCGTAGGATTCTTATCATTATTTGTTCTGCGTGGTGTGCGGTCCCGGTGTCGTCGGGTCCGGATTTGCGCCCGACCAGGAACTTCCCGAGGTTTTCCGTCTCGCCGGCCGGGTTGGTTGCATGGACGATGCAGGCCGTGCGCCCGAAGTTCAGCTGAAGGTCAGAAACCCTGAAGACGAGAACCCGGCGCAGGGGAGAGGCTCGGATGAATACGTCGAAATCGCCGGGCGAGTTCTTCTGCCCGGAAAGCTCCAGACGCTTGAGTCCGTGGCTCTTGTAGCGTGCATAGATCGAGTTGGCGGCGGCAGCAGCGGTTTCGGTGTTCGGACTGCCGTCCAAAGCGCTTTTCAGCTCTTTGGTGACCTCGGCGCCCGTGTCCGGTTTCTTTTTTTGCTGCTCGGTCTGTTTGCTCTCTTTTCGTCTCCCCTTCCACAGTGCCTTGCCCTTTTTGGCTATGAAGTTCACGATCTTGTCGATCGCTCGGTTCACCGGGCGGGATACCGCGTGGAAGACGGATTTCACCTTGGCGGCCAGGCCGCCTATTCCCAGGAGGGAGGCCAGGAAGCCGATCAGGAGGGGGATGCTTGCGGCCAGGGCGGTTTCGACCATCTTGGGGACGCCTGCTTTGCCGCCGTTGGCTATGGCTATTACCGCGTCCAGTACCGAGTTGACGAATTCGATGATCTGGGAGCCCTGGTTCACCACGAAGGTGACGATGTCGATGATTCCCTTGACCGCGCGGACGAACGCGGAAGCGGGGTTCAGGAGGGAGAGGATCCAGGTGATGCCGGCGATGATCACCGTCGGGATCAGGTACGTCGTCAGCTTTTCCAGGATCGTGGACTTGAGGTCGCCCGCCTCTTCCTGGATTTCCTTGACCGCGCCCGCCGGGCCCTCGCGGGCGATGTTCTGGGCGACCGGGACCGAGGATTCGACCGCGGTCATCGCCTCGTCGGGGACGCCCTTGCGGGTCACGCGGGCCCGGATGTTGGCCCAGGTCAGGCCCAGCAGCGAGCCGATGAGCTGGATGATCCCCTTCATGTCGAACCGCTGCGGGAGTTCGAGGCCCGCCTTCACCGCGGTGCCGAGCAGCCAGGACACGAGGCCGGTCTTCAGGTGGTCGGCGATATTCGTGACGAAGAGGTTGAGGCCCGCACCGACGGCCGACACCAGGTTGCCCAGGAAGCCGATGGGGTCCTTGATGATCTTCATGATGGCGCCGGCCGCCTTGGCGAGGATGCCGAGCAGCAGGTTCTTCAGCTCGTTGATCGTCTTTATCGCGCCGACGATCGCGTCCTTCGCCTTGTCTATCAGCCCCTTATTGGCCTCCTGGAGCTTCTTGATTTCCTCGTCGACCTTGTTCAGTGCGGCCGTGTATTTCTGGGCGAGGTCCTGGACCAGCTGGTCCGACTTCTCGTTGACCGTTGCTTCCAGGTCGTCGAATTTGCCGGCGAAGTCCTTCGCCGCCTCTTCGCCGAATTGCCGCAGATCGGCGGGGAGTCTGTCGACCTCCGCCTTCAGCTCGCCCCGCCCCTTGGCGATCCGCGCCTTCGCCTTGCCCAGCTCGGTGCCGATGATGTCGGCGACCGACGAGATGACCGTCTGCATCCGGGCGACGTAGAGCTTGCGCGCCTCCTGGTAGAGGCTGTTCGCCTCCTCCGGGAGACCGGCGAACTTGTCCTTCACCCACCGGGCCTTGCCGGTCCAGCCGGAGTACCGCTTGTCCTTGTACTTCTTCATCCGGCGCTTGTGGTCCGCCGTGAAGGCGTCCCGCGCCGCCTTCTCACCGGAGGTGAACGCGGCGTCGACCTTCTTGTCGAGTCCGGACAGCGTCGCCTCGACGTCCTTCTTCGTGCCGTCGTAGACCTTCTGCAGCTTCGCCGTGACCTCGGCGCGCTTCTTCTCGTCCTTCGACTTCGCCTCGCCCTTGCCGCCGTCCACCTGCTGCCCGGCCTGCGCACGGGTGGCGGTCAGTGAACTCATCGCGGCGGCGCCCGAGGCCGCCGCGCCCGCCTTCGCGGCCGACAGCTGCTGGTTCTCGGCCGTCCTGCCCTTCGCGGGGGCCTTCGCGGAGTCCGCCTCGGCGGTCTTCTTCGCGGCCAGCGCCTCGTTGAACTCCGGCTCGTTGCCCTTGGCGAGCTGCTCCTCGGTGACCTCCGCGTCGGCCATCGCCTTGTCGTTCTGCGCGGGCCCCTCGGAGAAGTCGGTGACCGACGCCGGCTGTTTCTGGGGGATCGCGGCCGCCGCCGAGGGTGCCCCCGGATTGCCGGGCGGCCGGTCCGGGGTGAGCGGGGTGACGGGCTTGTCCTTGGCGGCGGAGGTGTCCGGCGGGGCCTTCGTCGCGGTGTCGATGTCCTTGGCCGACGCCTCCTTGCCGTCCGTGACCTTGCCGTCGACCTCGGCCTTGACCCGCTCCGCCTTGCCGGACCCGGAGAACTTGTCGGCCTCGTCCAGGTTCTTCGGCGCCTGGGACTCGATCGCCTTGTTCACCGCGTCGATGAACGCCTTCTTGTCGAACTCGCCCGGCTTCGCGGCGTTCATCTTCTCCGCGTTGGCCGCCTTGCCCTGCGCCTCCTTGTCGTCCGGAGGCGCGACGGCGGCATCCTGCGACGCCTTGGACTCGGCGGCGGCCGGCCGGTGCTGCGCCATCCGCTGCTTCTTCGCCGCGATGTCGGCCCGGACGCTCCGGAACCCGGGCGCCCCGGACGGAGGCGGCTTCACGGGGGCGGTGTAGCGCTGCGCGACCAGCCGGGAGACCGCCGCGTTGCCGGCCGCCCGCTGCAGCCGCTGCACGCTGCGGCGGTCCGGCACCACGGCGGCCGGGACCTGAGCCGGGGCCGGGCCGGAGACAGGGGCCGGGGCGGGCGTGGGAGCGGGGGCGGGGGCGGGGTACGTACGGGGGGTGCCGGCGCGGGACGGGGCGGCGGGGGTCTTGTCGGGAACCGCCTTCACCCGTGCCTCCCCCCAGCACAGCTCCGCCCGGACGTGATGGAATGCCAGGCTGCCCGGCGCCCCCGGCGGACGGTGAGCCCCGGCGGGTACCGCCGGGGGCACGGCGGCCCGGCGTACGTGGTGCCCCCGGCTTGCCTGATCGGGCAGCCGCCCGTGCACGCCGGGGCGGCCGACCATCCGTTCCCGGTGATCGCCGAAGTGGCGAGAATCGCCGGAGTTCCCCGGTCGCACGGCGGGCCACGCGAAGAACCCCGCGGCGGGCGGCGGAACGGGGTGGGAAGTACGCCGAGGAGCACGTCAAGGAGAGGCCCATATGCCGTCGTACCTGTCCCCGGGCGTCTATGTCGAAGAGGTCGAGTCCGGTTCCCGGCCGATCGAAGGGGTGGGCACGTCGGTCGCCGCCTTCGTGGGGTTCGCCCAGCGCGGCCCGTTCGACGAACCGACGCTGATCACGAACTGGAGCCAGTTCGTCAGCACCTTCGGCGACTTCGTCGACGGCACCTACCTCGCCTCCAGCGTCTACGGCTTCTTCGCCAACGGCGGCGGCATCTGCTACGTCGTCCGCGTCGGCGACGGCTCGGACACGGTGGCCGGGGGCGCGGACGGCGGGCCGGCGGCCGGCTCCGAGGTCCAGGTCGGCCCGTACGCGGTGAAGCCCCGGGCGGGTGTGTCCGGTGAGATCAGCGTCGAGGTCGCGGCGGCGGAGGGCGACGACCCGCCCTCCGACGTGTTCCGGCTCATCGTCAAGCGCGACGGCCAGGTGGCGGAGACGTACCCGTCCGTGACCACCAAGCGCAGCAAGGAGAACGTCGCCACCCGCGTCAACGCCGAGTCGACGCTGATCGAGATACGCGAGTCGGGGCGCGGCGCCGCCCCCGCCCGGCCGGAGCCCCAGTCGGTGACCCTGGCCCCCGCGGCCCCGCCCGCCGGGAGCGGCGCGGCGCTCGCCCCCGAGGTGTACGTCGGCGACGCCGACCGCCGGACGGGGCTGGGCGGCCTGGAGGCCGTGGACGACGTCACCATGATCGCCGTACCGGACCTGATGAGCGCGTACGAACGCGGCCTGCTCGACCTGGAAGGGGTCGTGGCCGTACAGCAGGCGCTCATCGCCCACTGCGAGCTGATGGGTGACCGGGTCGCCGTCCTGGACCCGCCGCCCGGACTCTCACCGCAGCAGATCCGCGCCTGGCGCACCGACCGGGCCAACTACGACTCCAAGCACGCCACGCTGTACTACCCCTGGATCAGCGTCGCCGACCCGGCGTCCGGACGCGCCACCCTCGTACCGCCCAGCGGGCACGTCGCCGGGATCTGGGCGCGCAACGACGACTCGCGCGGCGTGCACAAGGCACCGGCCAACGAGGTGGTGCGCGGGGCCGTGGCGTTGCAGACGCAGCTCACCAAGGGCGAGCACGACCTGCTCAACCCGATCGGGCTGAACTGCATCCGCTCCTTCCCCGGCCGCGGCATCCGGGTCTGGGGCGCCCGCACCCTGTCCTCCGACCCGGCCTGGCGCTACCTCAACGTGCGGCGACTCTTCAACTACCTGGAGGAGTCGATCCTCGCCGGCACCCAGTGGGTCGTCTTCGAACCCAACGACGACGCCCTGTGGGCCCGTATCCGCCGTACCGTCTCCGCGTTCCTGGTCAACGAGTGGCGCAAGGGGTCGCTGTTCGGGCTCACCCCGGACGAGGCGTTCTACGTGAAGTGCGACCGGGAGACCAACCCGCCGGAGAGCGTGGACGCGGGACAGGTCGTGTGCGAGATCGGGGTCGCGCCCGTCAAACCGGCGGAGTTCGTCGTCTTCCGCCTCTCCCAGCTGACCGGCGGCACCGGCGGCGTCGACGAGTGACCCGCGCACACCGCCCCGCGGTGACCGGACCGTTCCCGTACCTGGTGTAAGGAGTCTGTGGTGCCACTTCCCGATCTCGACAGTTCCGTCGGGCACTCCTTCGGTCTCGAATTCGACAGCGTCGTCATCAAGCAGATCACCGAGGTCAGCGGTCTGAAGATGGAACAGGACGTCATCGAGCTGAAGCAGAACACGGCCGACGGCAAGTACGCCATCAAGAAGCTGCCGGGACGCCCCAAGGCCGGCGAGGTCACCGTCACGCGCGGCCTCACCGAGGACAACAGCTTCGAACGCTGGATCAAGGACTCCCGCTTCGGCCGCATGACGAGCGCCCGCCGCAACGGCGCGGTCATCGTGTACGACTACGAGGGCCTGCCCATCAAGCGCTACAAGCTCATCAACGCCTGGCCCAAGTCGCTGGAGATCGGCACGCTCAAGGCCGGTGACACCTCGGTGCTCACCGAGAAGCTGGCGATCACCTACGAGAGCATGGAGCTCGACTGATGCGGCGTTCGGTCCAGTTCCCCGCACCGCCGGACCGCGACCCCGGGACGGCCCGGCCGGAGCCGCTGCGCACGGAGTTCACCTTCGAGCTGCCGCGCGGCTACGTGGACGAGTCGGGCACCGTGCACCGGAGCGGGGTGATGCGGCTCGCGACCGCGCGGGACGAACTGGTGCCGCTGCGCGACGACCGGGTCCGGGAGAACTCCGCCTACTTGTCGGTGGTCCTGATCTCGCGGGTGGTGACGCGCATCGGCACCGTCGAGGACATCCACCCGGGGGTCATCGAGGACCTGTTCGCGTCCGACCTGGCGTTCCTCCAGGACTTCTACCGCCGGATCAACGCCGAGGGCCACACCCGCGCGGCGGTCACCTGCCCGTCCTGCGACGAGGAGTTCGCGGTGGATCTCGCCGGTGGTCGCCCGGGGGAATCGTGACGTACGCGGCCGACCTGCTCTACGAGGAGGTCGCGTACCTCGCCTACCACTTCCACTGGCCGCTCGACGACCTGCTGGACCTGGAACACCCCGAACGCCTGAAGTTCGTCGCACAGGTCGCCCGCCTCAACGGGCAGTAGCCGGGAGCACGGAGGAGGACGAGGAACCATGGGGCTGATGTCCTGGCTGCGCGGCGGCCGCTCCGCCGGTGCCCCGGCCCCGACGGCCCCGGACGGCGCACGGCGTCCCGACCGGGGCGACCGGGTCGACGTGCACCGGCTGGAGCCCGTCCAGCGATCCGTCACCGGCCAGGATCTGCTCGTCGACCCGACCGGGTTCGAGGCCGGGCTGACCACGCGACGGGAGACGGTGCTCGGAACGCCCCTCGGACACCTGGTGAGCCCGGAGGCCCCGGCCGGCCTGGTGCGCGGCGTCGCCGACACGGTGCCGGGGAACCCGCCGCCGGTCCAGCGGGCCGTAGAGATGCCGCTGCCGGCGGCACGGGCGGGGGTGCGGACGGTCGCGGTCCAGCGGGCGTACGCGGACGGCCTGCCGGACCTGACCTCCGCCGGCCCCGCCGGCGCGCCGGCCGGAATGCCGGTACGCCAACTGATCGGCGAGCAGCCCTTCCTCCCCACGACCGAACCGGCCGGCCCGGAGCCGGAACCGGGCACCTCCGGTTCGGGCTCCGTCGTCCCGGGGGCGGATGTGGCGGCTCCGGGGCCCGGCGAGGACTGCTCGCTGCTGGCCCCGCACGT
>NZ_JAKRGC010000220.1 GCF_022347745.1 Streptomyces sp. OfavH-34-F | reverse complement strand
CGCGGCGACCGGCGCGGCGCGCTGGAACTGCTGCGGCGCGCCGACCGCGAGTACACCGCGGCCTGCGCCACCCCCGGCCTGGAACCCGGCGAAGCCCTGCGGCTCACCCTGGAACGGGTCCGCGCCCTGGAGGCGCAGTGGCGGCTCGACGGCGACACCGCCCTGCTGCAGAGCGCCTGCGGCATGCTGGAGGCCTTCGCCGACGCCTGGCCCGACCAGGAGAACCGCCCGGCCGTCCTGCCCCTCCAGCACGGCCGCACCCTGCTGAAACTCGCCCGCGCGACCCAGGACGCCGAACAGTCCCGCGCCTACGCCGGCCAGTCGGCCCGCTCCCTGCGCACCGCCTTCGCCCAGGGCGACCGGCACACCATGGGCACCGAGAACCGCATCGTCCTCGACCTCGTGGACGCGCTGCTCGCCTCCGGCGCCGAACCGGAGGAGGCCGCCACCCTCACCGCCCAGGCGCTGGAGACCGTACGCGACCAGCGCCAGCGCGCCCAGCTCCAGACCCGGGCGGGCCGCATCCGGACCGCCCGCTACGAGCACACCGGCGACCCCGCCGAACTCGTCGCCGCCACCGAGTGGTTCGCCCGCGCCGCCCGGGGCATCCCGCGCGACTCCCGCGCCTACACCGACCTGCTCGCCGAGTGGGGCGCCACCCTGCTGCGCCGCGCCGAACTCCCGGACGGCGAACCGTACATCGGCGCGGCGGTGCGGGTGCTGCGCGACTGCCGCTCCGAGACACCGGCCGGCGGCACCCAGCAGTCCGAGCGCCTGCTGATGCTGGGCCGCGCCCTGATGCTGCGCCACCGCGCCACCGCGGACCGGGTGGACCTGCGCGAGGCGGAGTACCTGTTCCGGCTGGCCGCCGAGGAGGCCACCGCCCCGCTGACCGCGGCCCGCTGCTGGCTGGAGCTGGGCCGCGCCCTCCTCCAGGCCGCCGGGGTCCTCGGGCGTCCGGCCCGCCGCGACGAGGCGGCCGAGGCGTTCCGGTCCGCCGCCGACTCTGCGGGGGACGCCCAGACGGAGCTGGAGGTTCCGCAACAGCTGCGGGAAGCCGTGGAGCTGGCCGCTACAGCGAACCACTGGCGGGGTATGACGTACGAGAGAGCGGGCCGTCCGCGGGCCGCGCGGGACGCGTACCGGGCGGCCCGGCAGGAGTGGCGCAAACTGCCGGACGGCGGCGGCGCGGCCGGCGAGGCGAGCGCCGAGCGGCTGGCCGAGCTGGAACGGTGAACGGGCGCGGACGCGCCCGGTGACGAGCGGGCCACCGGCCCGCCCTTCGGAACGGGGAGGCGTGATGAGCGAGTCGACACGGAACGACGGAACGCGCGCGACGGAACCGGCTGAACTGCCCGACCTGCTGGGCCTCGACCTGGCGGCCCTGCGGACACTGGACCACCCGGTGCTCGCGGAGGTCGTGGCGGACCTGCGGGGGCGGGCGGAGCAGCCCAGGGAAATGCTCTGGGGGTTCAACAGCGCCTTCTGAACCGGAGACGGCGCGCCGGCCCTTCCCCGGCGACGGGGAAGGGCCGGCACGCCGTACCGCACGGTTTCGGCCGGGCGGGTGTCCCGATCAGGACATCGTGGCCCGGGCGGGCCTGCGGTCGTCCCGGGCCGGGGACACTCCCTCTGGGCCGGCAGCGGGGCCACCCCGGCCGGCGTACGGCACGGGGGTGCTTGAGTGGCTGGACGCACGACGCCCTGGCGGCGAACCGATCGGCCCGCGGCGGCAGGAACACCGCGGCCGGACCCCGGCACGCACCCGCCCACCGGCACCGCACCGGTCCCCTTCGGCCAGTTCATCGTGAAGGTGCACGGCCGCTGCAACCTGGCCTGCCGCTACTGCTACCTGTACGAGGGCCCCGACCGCACCTGGCGCGACCGGCCGGCCGCCGCCCCGCCCGCCGTCCTCGACCACACCGCCGCCCGGATCGCCGAACACGCGGCGACCCACCGCCTCGGCAGCGTGGCCCTCGTCCTGCACGGCGGCGAGCCCCTGCTCGCCGGGCCCGGCCGGCTGGCCGCCCTCGCCGACGCCGTCCGCGACCGCGTACCCGCCGGCTGCGCCGTCCACGCCACCGTGCAGACCAACGCCACCCTGCTCACCGACACCGGCATCGCCACCCTCGCCGGCCACGGCATACGCGTCGGCATCAGCCTCGACGGCGGCCTCGCCGCCCACAACACCCTGCGCACCGACCACGCCGGCCGCCCTTCCTGGCCCGCCGCCTTACGCGGCGCCCGGCTCCTGGCCGACCGCCACCCCGGTGCGTACGCGGGCATCCTCACCGTCGTCGACCCGCGCACCGACCCGGTCGATATGTACGAATCCCTGCTCGCCCTGCGCCCCCCGGCCCTGGACCTCCTGCTGCCGCACGGCAACTGGTCCAGCCCGCCCCCCGGACTGCCGGACCCCACCGGCCCCGGTCCCGGCCGCCCCACCCCGTACGGCGACTGGCTCTGCGCCGTCTTCGACCGCTGGTGGCCCGCGCCCCGCCGGGAGACCCGCGTCCGCCTCTTCGAGGAGTGCGTCGCCCTGCTCCTCGGACTGCCCGCCGCCACCGAATCCCTCGGCCTCGACCCGCTCAACGCGGTGGTGGTCGAGACGGACGGGTCCATCGAACAGGTCGACTCCCTCAAGTCCGCCTACGACGGCGCGGCCGCCACCGGCCTCGACGTCTTCCACCACACCTTCGACGAGGCGCTGCGCCACCCCGGGGTGGCCGCCCGCCAGGCCGGAGCCGCCGCCCTCGCCGCCGACTGCCGCGCCTGCCCGCTGCTGACCGTGTGCGGCGGCGGCCACTACGCCCACCGCTACCGCGCGGAGAACGGATTCGGCAACCCCTCCGTCTACTGCGCCGACCTCGAACGGCTGATCCGCCACATCGCCGCCCGGCTCGCCGAAGCAACCGCTGGAGGCCCCCCATGAGCCCCGCCGTACCGGACCACGTCCTGCGCGCACTCGGCCGCACCGAGGGCGACACCGACAGCCTCGACCTGCTCGTCCGCGACCAGGACACCCGCCGCCTCGTCCTCCTGCGCGCCCTGCTCGACGCGGCGTCCGCCGCCCCCGCCGCCCTCTGCCCCCCACCCCTGCGCGACCGGCTCCGCGAGGACTGGGCCCTCCTCGAAGCCGCCGAACGCGCCGACCGGGCCGCGACCCGCACCGTCCTCTTCCACCCCCTGGCCGGCCCCTGGGCCGAACGCCTCCTCGGCGGCCTCACCACCGAGACCGCCCCCGGCCCCGGCCTCCGCGCCGACCTGGCCCACTTCACCGCCCTCGCCGCAGCCGCCGCCGTACGGGCGGGGGTGCCCTTCGACCTTCGGCTCACCCCGCGCGGAGGACTGGTCCCGCTGCCCACGCTCGGCGCCCTGCGGACCGGACCCGGCCCCGCCCGGCTCTCCCACCGCGACGGCGAACTGACCCTCACCCCGCAGCACGGGCCGCCGTTCACCGTCCGGCGCCACCCGGACCGGACACTGAGCGCGGCCGACCCGCGCTGGCTCCCGGTCCTCACCCTCCACCCCCTCGCCCCGGGCGGCGAGCCCGTCGTCCTCGACGACGTCGACCCCTACGGCATCGCGGCCGACGACCTCGCGCGCTACGGGCTCGGCGGGGCCGCCCGCGTGGACGACCCCGCGCGCAAGCAGTGGGCCGGGTCCTGGGCCGGCGTCCCGCCCCTGCTCCGGATCGGCGGCGACCACCGCCTCACCGAGGCCGCCGCGCTGCTGCGCTGCGTGGTGCCGCTCGGCCACCCCGTCGGAGCCGGGCCGGACGGCGAGGGCGCCGCCCACTGCAGCGGCACCCGGCGGGAGGCGTTCGGAGCCGTGCTCAGCAGCAGACCCGCCACCCCGGCCTACTTCGCCTCGACCCTCGTCCACGAACTCCAGCACGCCAAACTCGCCGCCCTCGCCACCCTCGTACCGCTCCACCACGAGGACGAGGCCCCGCGCCACTTCGCCCCCTGGCGCCCCGACCCCCGCCCCTTCGACGGCCTGCTCCAGGGCGCCTACTCGCACCTGGCGCTCGCCGACTACTGGCAGCGGTTCGCCCTCCACGCCCACCGCGTCACCCACCGGGACCGCGCCTGGGCCGAACACGCCCGCTGCCGCGAACAGGTCGGCGCCGCGCTCCCCGCACTCGCCGGATCGGCGGCGCTCACCCCCGCGGGCCGCACCCTGGTCAACGAGATGATCTCCGTCTACCACCGTCTGGACGACAATCCGCCCCCCTCGGGGCACCTCGCGCGCGCTCAGGCGTATGTGAGCACCGCCAAGGTGATATGGCAGCAGAGGAACGGCTCGCGAAGGCAGTGAGAAGCCTGTGATTCCCATCGGAGCGGCGAGCGCCCCGGTGTATGTTGACAAGGCTCGTATCGAGGCAGGGAGACGGCTGAATGCCCGGAACGCGTAAGCCAGTTGGAGTAGCCGGGACGAACACCGTCACGATCAGTTTCGCCGGCTTCAACCGCGCCTGGGCGGCGTGGATCGCCGACCGCCTGGAGCGGCGCGGCGTGCTCGTCGTCCAGCAGCGCTGGGACCCGCCGGTCACCGTCCCGCTGGAGGAGGCGCTGCGCGACCTGACGCTCGCCCGCGGCCGGGTCCTCGTCGTGCTCAGCGACTGGTACTTCCAGCTCGGCCCCCGCAGCCACGACGAGTGGAACCGCGCGCTGCGCTCCGAAGTCGCCCCCGACCCCGACCGGTTCGCCGCCGTGTGCGTCACCACCTCCGCACTCCCCGGCGCCACCTCCGCCTTCGGCGCCGCCGACCTCACCAACGTCGGCGCCGAGGAGGCCGAACGGCGGCTCCTCGCCCGCCTCGGACTTCCCACCGACCCGCTGCCCGACGCCGGCTCCGCGCCGGGCCCCCGCTTCCCCGCCGACACCCCGCAGGTGTGGGGCGGGGTGCCGCGCCGCAACATCCGCTTCACCGGCCGCGAGGAACTGCTCACCGACACCTACCGGGCGCTCCAGGACTCCGGCCCGGGCGCCGGCGTCGTCACCCTGCACGGCATGTCCGGCGTCGGCAAGACCCAACTCGCCGCCGAGTACGTCTACCGCTTCGGCTCCGAGTACGACGTGGTCTGGTGGGTGCCCGCCGACCGGCGCGCCCTCTACCGCCAGAAGCTCGCCGAACTCGCCCCGGAACTGGGCCTGTCCACCGGCGCCGAGTACGGCGAACGGCTGCGCGCCGTCCGCGACTCGCTGCGCCGGGGCGACCCGCACGCCCACTGGCTGCTGATCCTGGACGGCGCCGACGAACCCGACCAGATCTGGGACCTGGTGCCCACCGGCCCCGGCCACGTCCTCATCACCTCCCGCAACCCGGAGTGGGGCGAGCACAACAGCAACCTCGTCGAGGTCCCCGTCTACCGGCGCGACGAGTCCGTCGCCTTCATCCGCCGCCGCGCCCCGCGCCTGACCCAGGCCGAGGCCGACCAGCTCGCGGAGGCACTCGAAGACCTCCCGCTGCTCCTGGACCAGACGGCCGGCTGGCTCAACGACTCCGACCTGTCCGTCGCGGAGTACATCGAGCTGCTGGAGGGCGGCATCGACCAGGACGTCGTCCGGGTCTCCGCCGACTTCCCCCTCGCCTTCCAGACCGCCTGGTCGATACTGCTCAACAAGCTCCGGGACACCGTCCCCGAGTCCATCGACCTGCTGCGCCTGTGCAGCTTCTTCGCCCCCGGCTCCATCCCGGTCCGGCTCCTCAAGGACATGCCCCCCGGCGACCTGCCGGAACAGGTGTCCGGGCTGATGAGCGACCCCCTGCTGTGGAACAAGGCGATCAACCAGCTCCGCCAGTACTCCGTGGTCCGGCTCGAATCCCACGAATCGGGCATCGACCCCGCGTCCTCCGGCGAATCGCTCTACATGCACCGCATGGTCCACCAGATCGTCGGCCTCGACATGACCGAGGAGAACCGCAAGGAGTTCATCGACGTCGTCCGGCGCGCGCTGGCGGCGGCCGATCCGGGCCGCCCCACGGACACCCGGCTGTGGCCCGCGTACGCCGAGATCACCCCGCACCTCAAGTGGGCCGACGTCCTCAAGAGCACCGACCCGGCCGTGCAGAACCTGGTGCTGAACTGCCTGCGCTACATGTACCTCTCCGGGGAGTACCGGGCCGGCATCAAGCTCGGCGAACGCGCCCTGACGACCTGGCGGGAACTGCTGGGCGAGAGCCACCCCAGGATCTGGGACGTCAGCTACCACTACGCCAACCTGCTCAGGGCCGTCGGCGACTACGCGGGCACCGAGGCCATCGAACGCGCCGCCGTGGAGCACCTGCGCGCCGAGCGCGGCACCCAGGACCTGGAGCACCTGCGCGCCGCCACCGGGCTCGCCGCCGACCTGCGCGGACTCGGGCGCTACGACGAGGCGCTCGACATCTCCACCTGGGTACTGGCCGGATACCAGGAACTCCTGGGCGACCAGGACTCCCGGACGCTCAACGCGCAGAACAACCTGGCGGTGACCCTGCGCCTGCTCGGCAGGTACCACGAGTCCCTCGAACTCAACCGGCGGACCCTGGAGGCCCGCCGCCAGCTGCTGCGCCAGCGCCACACGTGGACCCTCTTCTCCGAGATCCACTACTCCACGGACCTGCGGCTCCTCGGCCGCTACAACGAGGCGCTGTCGCTCCAGAACCAGAGCGTCCAGGTGCACCGGCGCGTCCTGGGCCCGGACAACCCGCAGACGCTGCGCGCCGAGCACAACCTCGCGCTGTGCCACTACCGCAACGGCGAGCGGGCCAAGGCGACGAACCTGTTCACCCGCGTACTGGAGCGCTGCGAACGCGTCCTGGGCGAGACCGACCCGCTGACGATCATGTTCGCCGCCGGGCAGAGCTGCTTCGCCCGCGAGCACGGCAACGTCGACCAGGCCAGGGCCATAAGCGAGAAGGTGGTCGGCGGCTACGCGGACATGCTCGGCGAGGCCCACCCGTACGCCGCGGGCACCCGCTCCAACCACGCGATGATCCTGCGCAACGTGGGGGAGCGGGACCAGGCCCACGTGCTGCTGGAGGAGTCGCTCGCCACCATGACCCAGGCCGTCGGCGAGAACCACCCGTGGACGCTGGGCTGCGCCATCAACGCCTCGGCGCTGCGGAACCTCGTGGGCGACCCGGAGGGCGCGGCGGCCCTGACGGACTCCGTCATCACCCGCGCCACCGAGGTCCTCGGCCGCACCCATCCGCTGACCCTGTCGGCGCGCGTCGCCCACGCCGCGGACCTGCGCGGCCTGCGCGACCGGCAGAAGGCGGAGAAGGTCGAGAACGAGGCGCTGGAGGACCTGGCGACGACGCTCGGCGCCCAGCACACCCACACCGTGTCGGCCCGCTCCCGCAACCGCCCGTACTGGGACTTCGAGCCGCTGACCATCTGAGCCGCCCGGACCACGCCGAAGGGGCCCGCCCCGCGAGTCGATCGCGGGACGGGCCCCTTCGGCGTACTGCGTGCCGGTCAGGCGTCGAAGACCTCGTTGACCAGCTGGGTCTGCTCCGCCTGGTGACGCTTGGCCGAGCCGACCGCCGGGGACGAGCTGTGCGGGCGCGAGATGCGGCGCAGGCGCTCGCCGTGCGGCACGTCCGCGCCGACGGCCAGGTCCAGGTGGTCGATCAGGTTCAGCGCGATGAACGGCCAGGCACCCTGGTTGGCCGGCTCCTCCTGGGCCCACAGGTACTTCGCGGCGTTCGGGTACTTGGCGATCTCGGCCTGGATCTCGGCACCCGGCAGCGGGTACAGGCGCTCCAGACGGATGATCGCGGTGTCCGTGACGCCCCGCTTCTGGCGCTCGGCCTCCAGGTCGTAGTAGACCTTGCCGGCGCAGAAGACGACCTTGCGGACCGCGCTCGGGTCGACCGTGTCGTCGCCGATCACCGGGCGGAAGCCGCCGGTGGTGAACTCCTCCACCTTCGACGCGGCCGCCTTGAGGCGGAGCATCGACTTCGGGGTGAAGACGATCAGCGGCTTGTGGTGCGGGTTGTGCACCTGCCACCGCAGGAGGTGGAAGTAGTTCGACGGCAGGGTCGGCATGGCGACCGTCATGTTGTTCTGCGCGCACAGCGTCAGGAAGCGCTCCGGGCGGGCGGACGAGTGGTCCGGGCCCTGGCCCTCGTAGCCGTGCGGCAGGAGCAGCGTGACGCCGGAGGTCTGGCCCCACTTCTGCTCGGCGGAGGAGATGAACTCGTCCACCACGGTCTGGGCGCCGTTGACGAAGTCGCCGAACTGGGCCTCCCAGATGACCAGCGACTCCGGACGGGCCAGCGAGTAGCCGTACTCGAAGCCCATCGCCGCGTACTCGCTGAGGAGCGAGTCGTAGACGTTGTACCGGGCCTGGTCCTCCGTGAGGTACAGCAGCGGGGTGTAGTCCTCGCCGGTGACCTGGTCGACGAGCACCGCGTGGCGCTGGCCGAAGGTGCCGCGGCGGCTGTCCTGGCCGGCGAGCCGGACCGGGGTGCCCTCCATCAGCAGCGAACCGATGGCCAGGGTCTCGCCCATGCCCCAGTCGATCGTGCCGTTCTCCACCGAGGCGGCGCGGCGCTGCATCTGCGGGAGCAGACGCGGGTGCACCGTGATCGACTCGGGGATGTTGACCTGGGACTCGGCGATCCGCTTGACGACCTCGGCGGAGACCGCGGTCGACACGGCGACCGGGAACTCGGCCTGCGGGTCGGAGATGTGCGGCTGCGCCGGCTGCGAGGTGGCCTCGCGGACCTCGGCGAAGACCTTCTCCAGCTGGCCCTGGAAGTCCTGGAGCGCTTGCTCCGCCTCTTCCAGGGTGATGTCGCCGCGACCGATCAGGGACTCGGTGTAGAGCTTGCGCACCGAGCGCTTCTTGTCGATCAGGGTGTACATCTGCGGGTTGGTGAACTCCGGGTTGTCGCCCTCGTTGTGACCGCGGCGGCGGTAGCAGATGAGGTCGATCACGACGTCCTTGTTGAACGCCTGCCGGAACTCGAAGGCGAGCCGCGCGACGCGGACGACGGCCTCGGGGTCGTCGCCGTTGACGTGGATGATCGGCGCCTCGATCATGCGCGCCACGTCGGTGGCGTACATCGAGGAGCGGGAGGACTCCGGGGCGGCGGTGAAGCCGACCTGGTTGTTGATCACCACGTGCACGGTGCCGCCGGTGCGGTAGCCGCGCAGCTGCGACATGTTGAGCGTCTCGGCGACGACGCCCTGGCCGGCGAAGGCCGCGTCGCCGTGGAGGGCGATGGGCAGGACGGTGAAGTCCGTGCCGCCCTTGTTGATGATGTCCTGCTTGGCGCGGGCGATGCCCTCCAGGACCGGGTCGACCGCCTCCAGGTGCGAGGGGTTGGCGGCCAGCGAGACCTTGATCTGCTCGCCGTCCAGGCCGGTGAAGGTGCCCTCGGCGCCCAGGTGGTACTTGACGTCGCCGGACCCGTGCATCGAGCGCGGGTCGAGGTTGCCCTCGAACTCGCGGAAGATCTGGGCGTACGACTTGCCCACGATGTTCGCCAGGACGTTCAGGCGGCCGCGGTGGGCCATGCCGATGACGACCTCGTCGAGGCGGGCCTCGGCGGCGGAGTCGATGACCGCGTCGAGCAGCGGGATGACGGACTCGCCGCCCTCCAGCGAGAACCGCTTCTGGCCGACGTACTTGGTCTGCAGGAACGTCTCGAACGCCTCGGCGGCGTTGAGGCGGCGCAGGATGCGCAGCTGCTCCTCGCGCTCGGGCTTGGGGCGCGGACGCTCCACCCGGTCCTGGAGCCACTTGCGCTGCTTCGGGTCCTGGATGTGCATGAACTCGATGCCGGTGGTGCGGCAGTACGACTCGCGCAGGACGCCGAGGATGTCGCGGAGCTTCATCATCGACTTGCCGGCGAAGCCGCCGACCGCGAAGTCCCGCTCCAGGTCCCACAGGGTGAGGCCGTGCTCGGTGATGTCCAGGTCGGGGTGCTTGCGCTGGTGGTACTCCAGCGGGTCGGTGTCGGCCATGACGTGGCCGCGGACCCGGTAGGAGTGGATCAGCTCGAAGACCCGCGCGGCCTTGGTGACGTCGTCGTCGTGCGAGGCGTCGATGTCCTTGAGCCAGCGGACCGGCTCGTAGGGGATGCGCAGCGCCTTGAAGATCTCGTCGTAGAACTCGTTCTCGCCGAGCAGCAGCTGGGAGAGGACGCGCAGGAACTCGCCGGAGGCGGCGCCCTGGATGACCCGGTGGTCGTACGTGGAGGTCAGGGTCATGACCTTGGAGATGCCCAGCTTGTTCAGGGTGTCCTGGGAGGTGCCCTGGAACTCGGCCGGGTAGTCCATCGCGCCGACGCCCATGATGAGGCCCTGGCCGGGCATCAGGCGGGGCACCGAGTGGACGGTGCCGATGCCGCCGGGGTTGGTCAGCGAGGCGGTGACGCCGGTGAAGTCGTCCATGCCGAGCTTGCCGTTGCGGGCGCGCCGGACGATGTCCTCGTACGCCTGCCAGAACTCGAAGAAGTTGAGCGTCTCGGCCTTCTTGATGGCCGCGACGACCAGCTGCCGGTCGCCGTTCGGCTTCACCAGGTCGATGGCGAGGCCGAGGTTGACGTGCTCCGGCTTGACGAGGGTCGGCTTGCCGTCCTTCTCCGCGTAGGAGTAGTTCATGGCCGGCATGGCCTTGAGGGCCTGGACCATCGCGTACCCGATGAGGTGCGTGAAGGAGATCTTCCCGCCGCGGGCGCGCTTGAGGTGGTTGTTGATGACGATGCGGTTGTCGAAGAGCAGCTTCACCGGGACGGCGCGCACGGACGTGGCCGTGGGCAGCTCCAGCGAGGCGTTCATGTTCTTCGCGACCGCGGCGGACGGGCCGCGCAGCGTCACGTATTCGGGGCCGCCCGGGGCCTCGGTGTCCGCGCCGGCCTTGGCCTTGGCGGCCGGGGCCTTCGCGGCGGGCGCGGGCGCGGCCTTCGCCGGCGCCTTGGGCGCGGCCGGTGC
>NZ_JAKRGC010000021.1 GCF_022347745.1 Streptomyces sp. OfavH-34-F | reverse complement strand
CGCCGACGCCCGGTCCTGGCCGCCTCGCCGTGACCCTGCGGGCGGACGCGGTGGCGGCGGCGGAGGACACGCCGGTACCGGCCGGCGCCCCGGATCTGGGCGCGGGGGCGGGCGCCCCGGCCGTGGGTTCGGCGGGGAGAGGGGACGGACGGTGAGGTGGTGCGCCCGGCGACGGGACCGGAAGCAGGACCCGGGGGGTGATCAGGGGATGGCGACCGTGTGGGCGGTGGTGACCACGGCGACGCTGTGCGCTGTGTTCGCGGTGGTCCTGACGCTGGGGCAGCTGGTGGCAGCCCGGCACCGAGCGGGGGGCGCGGCCGACCTGGCAGCACTGGCGGCGGCCGACCGGGCCTTGCAGGGCGAGGCCGCGGCGTGCGCGGTGGCTGAGGAGGTGGCCGGCGCGCAAGGGGCGGAGCTGGTGCGGTGCGCGGTTGTGGGGGAGGTCGCCGATGTGACGGCCGGTGCGCGGTTCGGGCTGTACGTGCCGGAGGTCAGGTCTCGGGCGGGGCCTGCGTCGGTGGCTCCTCCGCCGCCGTCGGCCTCGTCTCCCCCGCCGCCGAGCCCGGGCCCGGCTCGTCCGGTGCGCAGCGGAGGAGTTCCGTGAGCAGGCGGACGGCGCCTCGCTTGTGCAGGGGGTCGTTGCCGTTGCCGCACTTGGGTGACTGGATGCACGACGGGCACCCCGCGTCGCACTCGCAGGACGCGATGGCCTCCCGCGTGGCGGAGAGCCACTGGCGGGCGGTGTGGAACGCGCGCTCGGCGAACCCGGCGCCGCCCGGATGCCCGTCGTACACGAAGACGGTCGGCAGCAGGGTGTCCGGGTGCAGCGGGATGGACACACCGCCGATGTCCCAGCGGTCGCAGGTGGCGAAGAGCGGAAGCATGCCGATCGAGGCGTGCTCGGCGGCGTGGAGCGCACCGCCGAGGATCTCCGGGTTGATGCGGGCGGCGTCGAGCTGGTCCTCGGTGACCGTCCACCACACGGCGCGGGTACGCAGGGTGCGGGGCGGCAGGTCCAGCTTGCTCTCGCCGAGCACCTCGCCGGTGATCAGCTTGCGGCGGAGGAAGGAGACGACCTGGTTGGTGACCTCGACGGACCCGTAGCAGAGGCGCCCGTCCCCCCAGGGGATCGAGGTGTCGGTGTCCAGGACGGCGATGGAGGTGGTGTCGCGGGCGGTGGTCGAGTACGGCGGGTCGGCCTGCTCGACGAGGGCCACGGAGTCCTCCAGGTCCAGCTTCCGGACCAGGTAGGAGCGGCCCTGGTGGAGGTGGACGGCGCCTTCGTGGACGGTGCTGTGGGCGGCGGACTCGTCCACGGTGCCCAGGAGCGTCCCGGTGCCCTCCTCGACGATCTGGACGGGTCGGCCGCCCTCGCCCCGGATGTCGGTGAGGTCGGCGGCCCGCTCGCGCCGGGTCCAGTGCCATCCGGAGGTCCGCTTGCGGAGCAGCCGGGCCGTCTCGAGCTGGGGCAGCAGGCCGGCCGCAGCCGGTCCGAACAGCCGGAGGTCGCTGTCGGTGAGGGGCAGCTCGGCGGCAGCCGCACAGAGGTGGGGAGCGAGGACGTACGGGTTGTCCGGGTCCAGGACGGTCGACTCCACGGGCTGCTGGAACAGCGCCTCCGGGTGGTGGACCAGAAAGGTGTCCAGCGGGTCGTCGCGGGCGACCAGGATGGCGAGGGCGCCCTGGCCGGCCCGCCCGGCCCGGCCCGCCTGCTGCCAGAGGGAAGCTCTGGTGCCCGGATACCCGGATATGACGACGGCGTCCAGGCCGGACACGTCGATGCCGAGTTCGAGGGCGGTGGTGGCGGCGAGGCCCAGGAGCCGGCCGGAGTGGAGGGCGCGTTCCAGGGCGCGGCGCTCCTCGGGGAGGTACCCGCCCCGGTAGGCGGCGATCCGGGGCGGCAGGGAGCGGTCGATCTCGGCGAGGCGCTCCTTGGCGATGACGGAGATCAGTTCGGCGCCGCGCCGGGAGCGTACGAAGGCGACCGAACGCACGCCCTGGAGGGTGAGGTCGGTGAGCAGGTCGGCGGTCTCGGCCGTGGCGGTGCGGCGTACCGGGGCGCCCTTCTCGCCGTGCAGCTCGGTCAGCGGGGGCTCCCACAGGGCGAAGACCAGTTCGCCGCGCGGGGAGGCGTCGTCGGCCACCTCGGTGACGGGGAGGCCGGTGAGGCGGCCCGCCGCGAGGGCGGGCTCGGCGGAGGTAGCGGAGGCGAGGAGGAAGACGGGGTCGGAGCCGTAACGGGCGCAGAGACGGCGCAGCCGGCGCACCACCTGGGCGACGTGGGAGCCGAAGACACCCCGGTAGGTGTGGCACTCGTCGATGACGACGTAGCGCAGGGAGCGGAGGAAGGAGGACCAGCGGGGGTGGGACGGGAGGACACCGCGGTGCAGCATGTCGGGATTGGTGAGGACGTAGTTGGCGTACTGCCGCACCCACTCGCGTTCCTCGAAGGGGGTGTCGCCGTCGAAGACGGCGGGCCGGATGCCGTTGCCCAGGGGAGCCGCGAGGGCGGCGACGGAACGGCGCTGGTCGGCCGCCAGGGCCTTCGTCGGCGCGAGGTAGAGCGCGGTGGCGCCGCGCCCGTTGGGGGCCTCGGAGCCGTCGAGGAGGGCACTGAGGACCGGGGCGAGGTAGGCCAGCGACTTGCCGGAGGCCGTACCGGTGGCGATCACGACGGACGTGCCGTCCAAGGCGTGCTCGGCGGCGGCCGCCTGATGGGCCCAGGGGTGCTCGATGCCGGCCTGCTGGATCGCGGCGATCACTTCCGGACGGATGCGATCGGGCCAGACGGCATGGGTTCCCGCGCGCGGGGGCAAGTGCTCCGTATGAGTGATGCGCGCGGACCGGCCCGCCCCGGCGGCGAGCCGGTCGAGGACCATGTCCGGAGAAGGGCGGGAGCCCCCACTCTCCGGGGGTCGACTGGGGCAATGATTCTTGGCCATCGGCACCGAGTGTGTCACTGGCAGGGCGGACAATGGTCCCAAGGCGTCGTGCATGGCTGCCGGTAAGTGATTGAATGCCATCGCGGCTGGCGATCCGTCCCCCGGCTCCGTCGGGGAGACCGAGGGGCGACCGCTCGATAGCAAGGTGCTGGAGGATCCGTGGACCTGTCCTTGTCGACTCGCAATGTGTCCGGCCCTGGTGGCGACCGTACGGTCGTCGAGGTCGGTGGCGAGATTGATGTGTATACCGCGCCCAAGCTGCGCGAGCAGTTGGTCGAGTTGGTGAATGACGGCAGCTACCACCTGGTTGTCGACATGGAAGGCGTCGACTTCCTCGACTCCACCGGCCTCGGCGTGCTCGTGGGCGGCCTGAAGCGGGTGCGGGCCCATGAGGGCTCGCTGCGCCTGGTGTGCAACCAGGAGCGCATTCTCAAGATTTTCCGGATCACCGGGCTGACCAAGGTCTTCCCGATCCACACCACGGTCGACGAGGCCGTCGCGGCCACCGACTGACGTCCGGCCCGGCGCCGGCCCGGTCATGTGCCGGTCCGGCGCCGGTGTTCGCGGGCCGTCGGGTCACCCGGTCGGTGGCTCGTGGCCGATTTATTCGCCGGTTCTCCACTTCGCCCGGCAGAGCCCGCCCCGTCGGAGAGTGCCAGGGGCTCGTCAGACAGAGCCAGGGGCCCCTGGGTCATGGGGCCCGACCCTGGCATGCACATTCGTACGTTCGAGGGGGATCGCATGGCCACCGTTGAACTCCGCTTCAGCGCCCAGCCCGAACACGTCAGGACCGCCCGACTCGTGGCGGCGGCCGTGGCGCGCAGGGCCGGGGTGGACGAGGCCGTGCTCGACGAGGTCAGGCTCGCCGTGGGTGAGGCGTGCAGCCGCGCGGTCGGTCTGCACCGCAGCCATGGCATCACGGCTCCTGTCGCGGTCTTCCTGATCGAGGAGGAGAAGACCTTCGCCATTGAGGTCGGGGACGAGGTGCCGGGCCCCGGCGCGGACGGCTCGGTTCCGGGCGGTGTCCCGGGGCGGCGTTCCTCGCACGGCGGCGGGCTCGACGACCCCGAGCCGGGGGCGGACGACGAGGACGAGATGGGCCTCGCGGTCATCAGCGGCCTTGTGGACGACGTGGAGGTCAGGTCCGGTGCGGACGGCGGCGTGATCCGCATGAGCTGGCCCAAGGCGCCGGTCGCCGTTCTCCCCTGAGCGAGGCGCGTCCCTTCGGGGCCGTGCCTGTCTCTTCGGGGTGCCTGTCTCTTCGGGGTGCCTGTCGGGGTGGTGCGCGTCTCCCCTCGGCGGTGTACGTCCCTCTTCGGTGGTGCGCGCGACACGCCCGGGGAGTGACGGGATCTCAGCTGCCTTGCGGACTCGCGAGCTGATGCTGCGTGAGGCCGAGCGGGCGGGCATGGGTGCATGGACGAGGAACCTCTCCGTACGCGTGGGGAGTCGGTCATGTGTTCCCCTCGGTGTGGGCCGTCCGGGTGAGTTGCGTATGCCTCATTTCCCTTGGTGCAAATGGCTGCAAAAGCCCGTGCACCGGACGCCCGGCACCCGGATGGACGGCGCTCGACGTGTAAGTTCCGGGGCCGAGAGCCTTGGAAGGGACCAAACCGGTGAACAAGAAGCTTGCAGCCGCGCTGTCCGGCGGTGCGGTACTCGTACTGGCCCTGTCGGGCTGCAGTGACGACAGCGGCGACAAGGTGAACGACTGGGCCAAGGAGGTCTGCGACCAGGTCCAGCCCCAGCTGCAGAAGATCGCGAACGCCAACGCGGCGATCCAGCAGCAGGCCTCCGACAACAGCAAGCCCGCCGAGGTCCAGGAGACCGACTCGGCCGCCTTCCAGCAGATCTCGCAGGCGTACAAGGCGCTGGGCGCAGCCGTGAAATCGGCGGGTCCGCCGCCGGTCGACGACGGCGAGACCACGCAGAAGGAAGCGGTGAAGGAGCTCAACGCCTCCTCCGCGGCCTATGCGGAGCTGAAGGAGAAGGTGGAGGCCCTGGAGACGAAGGACCAGGGGAAGTTCTCGGACGGCCTCAGGGGCATCGCGGACGAGCTGAACAAGATCGGCGCCAGCGGCGACCAGGCACTGAAGAAGCTCCAGTCGGGCGAGGTCGGCGCCGCGATGGCCAAGCAGAAGGGCTGCCAGAAGCCGACTGCGTCGGCATCCCCCAAGAGCGGTTCCCCGGACGACTCCTCGGACGGCTCCTCGGACGGCTCCGAGCCCTCCACCGAGTCCTCGACCAAGCCGTCGAAGGAAGCGTCCCCGTCCGACAAGAAGGCGTGACCGGGCGGCCGGATCCACAGCCTGCGGACACGTCGGGTGAGCGGCCCGGCCCCTCCACGGATGCATCGGAGGGGCCGGGCCGCTGCCGTTGTCCGTGGCAGCCGTCACAATGGGGCACGTGAGTAAGACCAGCCTTTTCGCATCCGACCTTCCCTCGGCGGACCGCGCCCCCCGGCTCCGCGAGGCCCTGCTCGCGTCCGAGTTCACGGCCGACGGGCTCCTCGACCTGCTCGGCGCGTCCGCGTACGCCGCGCTGGCGCGCAGTGAGACGGTGCCGGCGCTGCGCGCGACGCGGGGCGACGCGCCGCTCGACACGCTGGTGCGCCTGTTCCTGCTCCAGCGGCCCGTGCCCGCCGCCCGGGCGGCGGCTGTGCTTCCGCTGGCGGAGTGCGTGGCGGACGGCTGGCTGACCGAGACGGACGGCGAGGTGCGGGCGACCGTCGATGTGCGTCCCTACGGCGGCCCGGACGGCGAGGACTGGTTCATCGTCTCCGACCTGGGCTGCGCGGTGGGCGGGGCGGGCGGCATCGGCTCGCGGGAGAAGGGCGTCGTCCTCGGCATCGGCGGCGCCTCCACCACCCTCGCTGGGATCACCGTGCGCAAGCCCGTCGGTTCCGCCCTCGACGTCGGTACGGGCTCCGGCATCCAGGCGCTGCACGCCGCGCAGCACGCCACCAGGGTCACCGCCACCGACCTCAACCCGCGCGCCCTCGCCTTCACCCGGCTCACCCTCGCCCTGTCCGGCGCCGCCCCCGCAGACCTGCGCGAGGGCTCGCTGTACGAACCGGTCGGCGCCGAGACGTTCGACCTCATCGTCTCCAACCCGCCGTTCGTCATCTCGCCCGGCGCCCGGCTCACCTACCGCGACGGCGGCATGGCCGGGGACGACCTGTGCCGGACGCTGGTCCAGCAGACCGGCGAACGGCTCAACGACGGCGGCTTCGCGCACTTCCTGGCCAACTGGGAGCACACCGAGGACGAGGAGTGGCAGGACCGGGTACGCGCCTGGGTGCCGGCGGGCTGCGACGCCTGGATCGTGCAGCGCGAGGTGCAGGACGTCACGCAGTACGCCGAGTTGTGGCTGCGCGACAGCGGCGACCACCGGACGGACCCGGCGGAGTACGAGGCGCGTTACGACGCATGGCTGGACGAGTTCGAGGCGCGGCGCACCAAGGGCGTCGGCTTCGGCTGGATCACTCTGCGGAAGTCCGCCGCGGCCGCCGCCGGGAAGCCCTCGGTCGTGATCGAGGAGTGGCTGCACGCCGTGGAACAGCCGCTCGGTCCCGCCGTCGAGGCGCACTTCGCCCGCCAGGACTACCTGCGAGAGCAGGACGACGCGGCGCTGCTGGCGGCCCACTTCACCCTGGCCGCCGAGGTGGTGCAGGAGCAGGTCGGGCTGCCCGGGGCTGAGGACCCCGAGCATGTGGTGCTCCGTCAGAACCGGGGCATGCGCCGGGCCACCAAGGTGGACGCGGTCGGTGCCGGGTTCGCCGGGGTGTGTGACGGCTCGCTGCCGGCCGGCCGCATCCTGGACGCCATCGCGCAGCTGATGAATGAGGACCCGGTGCTCCTGCGGGACCGCACTCCGCAGGCCATCCGGCTGTTGGTGGAGGAGGGCTTCCTGGAGCCGCTGCCGCCGGGCGGGCGCCCGGCCGGCTGATCCGGAGGCGTGGGGCCGGGGGCCCCGCGATCTGCGGCGTACCGTCACCGAGTTGCGCGTGGTCGGTACCACCAGCGTGCTGTTGACTCCGTATTACTCGGTGGAGGCCGACGAGCCGCGCGCAGGGCCCCCACCCCGGGACCGGTTCACGTCACGTGGGGGCTCCGCGTGGCGCACGTGGTGCATGAGGCGGTCTCGTTGACACAGATTCCGGTTCCGGTTCCGCATGCGGCCGCTGCCGACGGATCGTTTCCGCCACACGGCTCGTGGGGGTCGGGGGCGCCCTGTCCCGCCGGGTGTTCCTCAGCCGGGCGACACCCCGATGTCCAACCGTGCCCCGGCTCGCCGGAGCGCCGCCGCGACTCCTCCTCTTCGTCGTCCACGGCTGTCGGCCGTTCCTCGCCGACGGCCGGTCCCATCCGCTCGGCAGCGCGGTGACTGCGATATCCACAGCCTGTGGGTACAGGGCGCGACAGCCGTCGCCGACGTGCTCGCCGCCGCCCGTCCACCGCTCGGTCCGCTCATTCCGGTTGAGGCGCTGCGGGGCCCCGGCGCGGTACTGCACGTGGCGGTTGCCGGCTGCTTCGCCTTGGGGCTGCGGTTCCGCGACGCCGTCCCCGTATCGACGTGTCGAACGTGGCCGGTTCCGTACTCCCGCCGCAGGCCGTGTTCGAACAGCGGAGCCGGCCGCGGACGGCGTTCGACGCTCCGCGTGAGGTGACGGGGCTGCTGTTCACCCCGTGTTGGCGTCCGCGACGTTCTGCGATGGGAGCCTCCCTGCGTTGTCCCAGGACGGTGGCAGGGGAAGAGGGAGGCGTACGGAATGGAGAGCGGGCCCGCTGTCTTCGCCGGAACGACGTTCGCGCTGTTCGGTGCGGCGCTGCTGCTGTGGACGGGGGCGCGCGTGATGCACCGCGCGCCGGTCGCGTACCGGGTGAGCCCCGCCGTCTCCACCGCACTCGCGACTGTGTTCGGCGTACTTTTCCTCGTCCTCGGGGTCTGGTGCCTCGGTCGCGTCTGAGTGCGCCTGCGCATCACACGTACGAGTCCGGTCGCTGCCGGTTGGCACGGCGCGGCGTGGGGAACACGCCCGGACCGTCCGCCGCCCGCGCCCGGTCCCCGGAAGGCGGTCGGGGCCCCGGTGGAACGCGCGGGCGGGGACCGCGCCCGGAGCGGACCGAGCGGGCCGGGCGGCAGGAATGACGGAAGTCGGGTTACCGTTCGAGTGGCCGTTGCGGGCTTTTGCCGTTTGACACGGGGGCGGGTTGTACCGTCACACTCCGCAGCGACAGCACTGTCGGCAGCGCCCTCGCGCTGCCCCGGATGCCCACCGAGCGTCGACCGGAGAGAAGAGCGAAGTTGTCCCCGACCAGCGAGACCGCACAGGGCGGCCGCCGACTCGTCATCGTCGAGTCGCCTGCCAAGGCGAAGACGATCAAGGGCTACCTGGGCCCCGGATACGTCGTCGAGGCGAGCGTCGGGCACATCCGCGACCTCCCGAACGGCGCCGCCGAGGTACCGGACGAGTACACCGGCGAGGTGCGCCGGCTCGGCGTGGACGTCGAACACGACTTCCAGCCGATCTATGTCGTCAACGCCGACAAGAAGGCCCAGGTCAGGAAGCTGAAGCAGCTGCTGGCCGAGTCCGACGAACTCTTCCTCGCCACCGATGAGGACCGCGAGGGCGAGGCCATCGCGTGGCACCTGCAGGAAGTGCTCAGGCCCAAGGTCCCGGTCCACCGGATGGTCTTCCACGAGATCACCAAGGACGCCATCCGGGCCGCGGTCGCCAACCCGCGCGAGCTGAACCAGCGCATGGTCGACGCCCAGGAGACCCGCCGCATCCTCGACCGTCTGTACGGCTACGAGGTGTCGCCGGTCCTGTGGAAGAAGGTCATGCCGAAGCTCTCGGCGGGCCGCGTCCAGTCCGTGGCCACCCGGCTCGTCGTCGAACGGGAGCGCGAGCGCATCGCCTTCCGCTCCGCCGAGTACTGGGACCTGACCGGCACCTTCGCCACCGGGCGCGGCGGCGACGCCTCCGACCCGTCCACGTTCACGGCCCGGCTCAGCGCCGTCGACGGGCGCCGCATCGCCCAGGGCCGTGACTTCGGTCCGGACGGCAGGCTCAAGTCCGCCTCCGGCCAGACGCTGCACCTGGACGAGGCGAACGCCCGCGCCCTGGCCGCCGCGCTCGCCGACTCCGCGTTCGCCGTACGGTCCGTCGAGTCGAAGCCGTACCGGCGCTCCCCGTACGCCCCCTTCCGGACGACGACCCTCCAGCAGGAGGCGAGCCGGAAGCTGGGCCTGGGTGCCAAGGCCACCATGCAGGTCGCGCAGAAGCTGTACGAGAACGGCTTCATCACCTACATGCGTACGGACTCCACGACCCTTTCGGACACCGCTGTCGCCGCGGCCCGTGCGCAGGTCACGCAGTTGTACGGGGCCGACTACCTGCCCGAGAAGCCGCGCACGTACGCCGGGAAGGTCAAGAACGCGCAGGAGGCGCACGAGGCGATCCGCCCCTCGGGCGACCGCTTCCGCACCCCGGCCGAGACGGGTCTCACCGGCGACCAGTTCCGGCTCTACGAGCTGATCTGGAAGCGGACCGTCGCCTCCCAGATGAAGGACGCGACCGGTAACTCCGTCACCGTCAAGATCGGCGGCCGGGCGAGCGACGGCCGGGACGCCGAGTTCTCCGCGTCCGGCAAGACGATCACCTTCCACGGCTTCATGAAGGCGTACGTCGAGGGCGCCGACGACCCGAACGCCGAGCTGGACGATCGCGAGCGGCGGCTGCCGCAGGTCACCGAGGGCGACGCGCTGTCCGCCGACGAGATCACGGCGGACGGGCACGCGACGAAGCCGCCGGCCCGCTACACCGAGGCGTCGCTGGTCAAGGAGCTGGAAGAGCGCGAGATCGGCCGCCCGTCGACGTACGCGTCGATCATCGGGACGATTCTCGACCGCGGCTACGTGTTCAAGAAGGGCACGGCCCTCGTGCCGTCGTTCCTGTCGTTCGCCGTGGTCAACCTGCTGGAGAAGCACTTCGGCCGGCTCGTCGACTACGACTTCACGGCCCGCATGGAGGACGACCTCGACCGCATCGCACGCGGCGAGGCCCAGTCCGTGCCGTGGCTGAAGCGGTTCTACTTCGGTACGCAGGCGGGCGACGCGGCCGGTGCGGGCGCGGCCTCCGACGCGGGCAACGGCGACGGCGACCACCTCGGCGGCCTCAAGGAACTCGTCACCGACCTCGGCGCGATCGACGCGCGGGAGATCTCGTCGTTCCCCGTCGGCAACGACATCAAACTGCGCGTCGGGAAGTACGGGCCGTACATCGAGCGGGGCGAGAAGGACGCGGAGGGCTACCAGAAGGGGGACATCCCCGACGACCTGGCGCCCGACGAGCTGACCGTCGAGTACGCGGAGGAGCTGCTCGCCAAGCCGAGCGGTGACTTCGAACTCGGCACGGACCCGGTGAGCGGGAACCAGATCGTCGCCAAGAACGGGCGGTACGGGCCGTACGTCACCGAGGTGCTGCCCGAGGGCACGCCGAAGACCGGCAAGAACGCGGTGAAGCCGCGGACGGCCTCGCTCTTCAAGTCGATGTCCCTCGACACGGTGACGCTGGCCGACGCGCTCAAGCTGATGTCGCTGCCCCGCGTGGTCGGCGAGGACGCCGAGGGCGTCGAGATCACCGCGCAGAACGGCCGCTACGGGCCGTACCTGAAGAAGGGCACGGACTCGCGGTCGCTGACCTCCGAGGACCAGATCTTCGACATCACGCTCGAAGAGGCGCTGGCGATCTACGCCCAGCCGAAGCAGCGCGGGCGGGCCGCCGCCAAGCCGCCGCTGAAGGAACTGGGCACGGACCCGGTGAGCGGGGCGCCGGTCGTCGTGAAGGACGGCCGCTTCGGTCCCTACGTCACGGACGGCGAGACGAACGCGACGCTGCGCACGGGCGACAGCGTCGAGGAGATCACGCCGGAGCGCGGCTACGAGCTGCTCGCCGAGAAGCGGGCCAAGGGCCCCGCGAAGAAGAAGACTGCGAAGAAGACCGCCGCGAAGAAGGCGCCCGCCAAGAAGACGGCGGCCAAGAAGACCGCCGCGAAGAAGACGACGGCCAAGAAGGCACCCGCGAAGAAGACCGCGGCAGCGGCTTCGACGGCGGCGAAGAAGGCCGCCGCTTCGGGGACCGAGGACTGAGCTTCGGGGACCGGGGACCGAGGGCCGCGGGGGAGGGACGGGGCACCGCCTGCGGCGGGCCTCTTCCCCTTCCCACCCCTCCCCGAAACCGGGGCCCTGCCTCGGATCTTCGCGCCTCGAACGGCGGCTTGGCCGCAGCGGGCCGGGCCGCTGTTCGACGGGTGGGGCCACGGGAGATCGTGGCGTCCCGTTAGGCTGGGCGGATGACGCGAGCCGAGCAGCCAACGGTCGTGAGCCCCACCTCCGACACACTTGCCGCAGACTCACGCGAGCGCGCCGTACGAGCCCTGTTGCGCATCCCCCCGCTCAAGCGGCTGTGGAGCGCCCAGCTCATCGGCAGTACCGGCGATGCACTCGCCCTTCTCGTGCTGGTGTTGCTGTCGCTGCAAGCAGCGGTCCTCGAGGGCTCATTCGGGTCCGGGTACCGGGGGGCGGCCTTCGCCGTCGCCGCGGTATTCGGGGCCCGCATCATCTCCACCCTGCTTTTCGGGGCCGTACTCCTGGGGCCGCTGACCGCCCTCACCGCGCCCGGCGGGCCGGTCGACCGGCGGTGGCTGATGATCGGGACGGACGGGCTGCGGCTCGCGCTGCTGGTCGTCGCCCCCCTGTGGATCGACTGGACACCCGCCCACGCGCTGACGACGCTCCTGGTCACCGTGTTCGTGGCCGGGGCGGCCGAACGGCTCTGGACGATCGCCAAGGAGAGCGCGGCCCCGGCGCTGCTGCCCCCGCCGCCGATCGAGGGCGCTGCTGTGCGCCCGCTGCCGGACCACCTCGACCCCCTGCGCAGGCTGTCCCTGCGTACGGACTTCGCCGCCGTTCCGCTGGCCGCGGCCGTTCTGCTGGTCGCCACGTTCGTGGGCAGGCTGCTGGGCTCCGGCCTCGACTGGTTCTCCTTCCACCAGGCGGCCCTCGGCTCGTACGTCGCGGCCGGGCTGTTCTCCGCCTCCATCTCCACCCTGTACTTCCTGACGCTGCCCGCCACGCAGACGCCCCGGCCGCGCTCGCCGCTGGAGGGGTTGCGCCGGCCGTCGAAGGGGAACGGGCCCGAGAAGGGCCGTACCGGCGCCATCCCGCTGGTCGTCGCCACCTGCGCGGCGGTCGCCGGAGCCATCGCCACGGCGGCCGCCGTCGCCGTGCTGCACGGCAGTGACCTGGCCGGCGGCCCGGTCACCCTCGCCCTGCTGATCCTGGCGCTCACAGGCGGTACGGGTGTGGGCATCCGTACGGCGGAGAAGGTGCTGCCCACGCTGTCGCGGCGGCGGATGCTCTCCCTCGCCACCGCCGTCACCGGCCTCGCCCTGCTGGCCATGGGCCTCGTACCGGACACCACCACCGTCGTCCTGCTCGCCGTACTCGCCGGGTACGCGGCCGGGGTCGCCGCCAACACCGGTCACATCCTCATCGACCAGGAGACCGAGGAATCCCGCCGGACCAGGATGGCCGAGCACCTCCAGGCCGTCGTCCGGGTCCTCATCGCGCTCGGCGCGGTCGGCGGCCCCCTGGTCGCCGCCGCCATCGGCACCCACCGGCTGACCGTCGGCGACTCCGTCTTCGCCCACGGCGGCGCCGCGTTCACGCTGATGCTGGTCGGCGCGCTGCTGCTGCCCGTCGCCGTCATCGTCCTCGCGAAGACGGACGACCGCTCCGGCGTCCCGCTGCGGCGCGACCTGCGCGAGGCGCTGCGCGGCGGCGACCCGGCCGTCGCCCCCGCCGCGAGCGGATTCTTCATCGCTCTGGAGGGCGGCGACGGAGCCGGCAAGTCCACCCAGGTCGACGCGCTCGCCTCGTGGATCCGGGCCAAGGGCCACGAGGTCGTCGTCACCCGTGAGCCGGGGGCGACCCCCATCGGCAAGCGGCTGCGTTCCATCCTGCTCGACGTGTCGTCGGCCGGGCTCTCCAACCGGGCCGAGGCCCTGCTGTACGCCGCCGACCGTGCCGAGCACGTCGACTCGGTGGTCCGCCCGGCGCTGGAGCGCGGCGCGGTCGTCATCTCCGACCGCTACATCGACTCGTCCGTCGCCTACCAGGGCGCGGGCCGCGATCTGGCGCCCACCGAGATCGCCCGCATCTCGCGCTGGGCGACGGGCGGACTCGTACCGCATCTGACCGTGCTCCTGGACGTCGCTCCGGAGACCGCGAGGGAACGGTTCACCGAGGCGCCCGACCGGCTGGAGTCCGAGCCGCCCGAGTTCCACGCCCGCGTGCGCGCCGGCTTCCTGACGCTGGCGGCCGCCGACCCGACGCGCTACCTCGTGGTGGACGCCGGCCAGGAGCCGGAAGCCGTCACCACCGTCGTACGCCACCGCCTCGACCAGGTCCTGCCCCTCTCCGAGGCCGAGATCAAGGCCCGCGAGGAGGCCCGCAAGGCCGCCGAGGAGGAGGCCAGGCGCCGCGCCGAGGAAGAGGCCGCGCGCAAGGCGGAGGAGGAGCGCCTGGAGCGGGAGCGCCAGGAACAGCTCGCCAAGCTGCGCGCCGAGGAGGAGGAGCGCAAGCGCCGCGAGGAGGAGGAAGCACGCCGCCGCGAGGCCGAGCGCCAGGCCGAGGAGGCCAGGCAGCGCGCCGAGGAGGAAGCCCGGAAGCGCGCGGAGGAAGAGCGCAAGCGTGCCGAGGAGGAGCGGCAGCGTGCCGAGGAGGCCCGCCGCGTCGCCGAGGCCGAGCGGGCCCGCCGTGAGGCAGAGGAAGCCGCCTACGAAGCCGAGCAGGCCCGGCTGCGCCGTCAGGCGGAGGAAGAGGCCCGGCAGCGCAAGGAGGCCGAGGCGCAGCGGCTGGAGAAGCAGCGCAAGGCCGAGGAGGCACTGCTGAGGGCCGAGGCCGCCCGTCGCAAGGCGGAAGCGGAGGCCCAGGCGCAGGCCGAGGCGGAGGCGCGTGCGCGGGCCGCGCGCGAGGAGGAGGCCCGTGCGCGGGCCGCGCGGGAGCAGGAGAGCGGGCTGCGGCAGGAGGCCGACGACCGCCGGGGCGGGGCGTCCTCGCCGGGTGGGTCCGGGGCGACCGGGGCCACTGGTGCGGCTGGTGCGTCCGGGGCTGCGGGTGCGTCCGGCGCCTCCGGGACCGGTAGCGGGGCGTCCTCTTCCGGTTCCTCCCGTGCCTCCGGGTCCTCACCTGCCTCCGGGTCCTCCCGTTCGGCGAAGCCGTCCTCGCCCTCCTGGGCGCGCGACGAGCCCACCGGGCCGGACAACGAGCTGACGGTGCCCACCCCGATCGTCGACCCGAACGAGATCACCCAGCCGGTTCCCGCGCCCGTGGATCCGGAGGACTCCGGGTCGCGCGGCGGATCGTCGCGGTGGTCGTCCGACGACGAGACGACCGTGATCCCGAAGATCTCGGACGCGCCCGAGCCCCCCGGCGCGGCGGACGAGACGACGGTGCTGCCCGCGGTGCGCGACACCGGTCGCGACGCCGCACGGGAGCCCGACCCGGCGGACCGGGTGCCGCGCGGCATCTTCCGGGACGAGCGGCCGGCCGACAGCGACAACGAGCGGACCCGCGAGCTGCCGCAGATCACCGACCCGCACGCGGACCCGCGGCAGGCCGAGGACCGGCGCTCCCGGCGGCCCCGGTCCGACTGGGCGGAGGAGACCCCGCTGGACGACCTGCCGAGCCTGGCCGACGAGCTGCTGGGCGGCTACGACGACGAGGGCCCGGAATCCTCGGGCGGCCGGGGGCGCGGGCCGCGCCGCTGACCGGGTCGGACCCTTACGGGAGAACCACGAGAGAACGCCGATGGTCCCGCACCTTTCCCTGGTACGGGGCCATCGGCGTCCGCGTTGTCGTAGGCGTCCCCCACAATGGAGACCGGAGCGACGAGAGCCACGCGTCGTGCGAGGGGAAGGGGCGGTGACCCATGTCCGTATGGGACGACCTGGTCGGCCAGGACCGGGTGCAGGAGCAGCTGAGCGCCGCCGCTCGCGACGCCGACGCGCTGGTCACGGCCGACACGGCGGGGGAGCAGGTGCCCCCCGGCTCGAAGATGACCCACGCCTGGCTGTTCACCGGCCCGCCCGGTTCGGGCCGCTCCACCGCCGCCCGCGCCTTCGCCGCCGCCCTCCAGTGCACCAGTCCGGACCGCGCGCTGGGCGGGGCCCCGGGCTGCGGCTTCTGCGACGGCTGCCACACCAGCCTCATCGGTACGCACGCCGATGTCGACGTGATCCGCACCGACCTGCTCTCCATCGGCGTGAAGGAGACCCGTGAGCTGGTGCGCCGCGCCCAACTCTCGCCGGCGGTCGGCCGCTGGCAGGTCATCGTCATGGAGGACGCCGACCGCCTCACCGAGGGCGCGGGCAACGTCCTGCTGAAGGCCGTCGAGGAGCCCGCCCCGCGCACGGTGTGGCTGCTCTGCGCGCCCTCGCTGGAGGACGTGCTGCCGACGATCCGGTCGCGCTGCCGCCACCTCACCCTGCGTACGCCGCCGGTGGACGCGGTCGCCGACGTCCTGGTCCGCAGGGACGGCGTCGACCCGGAGCGCGCCGCGGCCGCCGCCCGGGCCACCCAGGGACACATAGGCCGGGCACGACGCCTCGCCACGGACGAGCGGGCAAGGGCACGCCGGGCCGCCGTGCTGAAGCTGCCGCTGCGCGTCGAGGACGTCGGGGGATGCCTCAAGGCGGCGCAGGAGCTGATCGACACGGCGACGGAGGACGCCAAGCAGGCGTCCGAGGAGATCGACGCCAAGGAGACGGAGGACATGAAGGCGGCGCTCGGGGCCGCCGCCGGAGGCCGCATGCCGCGAGGGACGGCCGGGGTGATGAAGGAGCTGGAGGACAAGCAGAAGCGCCGCAAGACCCGCACCCAGCGCGACAGCCTCGACCTCGCGCTCACCGAACTGACCGGCTTCTACCGCGATGTGCTCGCCCTGCAGTTCGGCTCGCGGATCGCGATAGCGAACACGGACGCGCAGGACGCCCTGGACCGCGTCGCCCGCGCCTCCACCCCGGAGCGCACGCTGCGCCGGATCGAGGCGGTGTCGGCCTGCCGCCGTGCCCTGGACCGCAACGTGGCCCCGCTGCTGGCGGTGGAGGCGATGACGATGGCGCTCCGCGCCGGCTGAGGCCGGGACGACGGGTGCCGCGGCCTCCCTGGCGCCGAATCACCCGAAAGAGCCGGGAAACGGGTGGACGGTGCGGGGGCGGTTACGCTCCGGGCATGGACACCAGGCGCCCGCTCCGCACTCTCGCCCTCGCGCTCGGCACTGCCGGCCTGCTCGTCTCCGGGTGCAGCGACGGCGGCTCGTCGTCCGGCGCGGCGTCCTCCGCCGAGGCCGCGTCCGCCTCGCCCTCGCCCGTACCGGCCGCCCTCAAGCGGTACTACTCCCAGGACCTCAGCTGGCGGGACTGCGGGGTCAGCGGCTTCCAGTGCACGACGATGAAGGCGCCGCTCGACTACGCCGAACCGGACGGCGGCGAGATCGAGCTGGCCGTCTCCCGGAAGAAGGCGACCGGGCCCGGCAAGCGGATCGGCTCCCTCCTGGTGAATCCGGGCGGCCCAGGCGGTTCGGCCATCGACTACCTCCAGGCCTATGCCGGGATCGGCTACCCCGCGCAGGTGCGTGCCCGCTACGACATGGTGGCGATCGACCCGCGCGGGGTGGCGCGCAGCGAGCCCGTCGAGTGCCTGACGGGGGCGCAGATGGACGCGTACACCCAGGTCGACCAGACCCCGGACGACAAGGCCGAGGTCACGGAGCTGGGCGCGGCCTTCAAAAAGTTCGCGGCCGGCTGCGAGAAGCGCTCCGGCGAGATCCTGCCGCACGTCTCGACGGTGGAGACGGCCCGCGACATGGACATGCTGCGCGCGCTGCTCCGCGACGAGCGCCTGAACTATGTGGGGGCGTCGTACGGGACGTTCCTGGGGGCCACGTACGCGGAGCTGTTCCCCGGCCGGACCGGCCGCCTGGTCCTGGACGGGGCGATGGACCCCTCGCTCTCGTCCGAGGAGGCGAACCGGGACCAGACGGCGGGGTTCGAGACGGCGTTCCGGGCCTTCGCCGAGGACTGCGTGCAGCAGGCGGACTGCCCGCTCGGCACCACGTCCGCCTCCGACGCGGCGGACCGCCTCAAGCGGCTGTTCGCGCGGCTGGACGCGAAGCCGGTCCCCACGGGCGAGTCCCGCGAACTCGGGGAGTCGCTCGCCACGACGGGCGTGATCGCCGCCATGTACGACGAGTCGGCCTGGCCCCAGCTCCGGAGCGCGCTGTCCGCCGCCGACTCCGGGGACGGCGCCGGCCTGCTCGCCCTCGCCGACAGCTACTACGAGCGCGAGCCGGACGGGAAGTACGCGAACCTGATGTTCGCCAACGCCGCGGTGAACTGCGTCGACCTCCCGCCCGCCTTCGCCGGTCCCGAGGCCGTGGAGAAGGCCCTGCCCTCCTTCGAGAAGGCGTCCCCGGTCTTCGGCAGGGGCTTCGCCTGGGCGGCCCTGAACTGCGCCCACTGGCCCGTCCCGCCCACCGGCACCGCCCACCGCATCGAGGCCGAGGGCGCCGCCCCCATCGTCGTGGTCGGCACCACCCGCGACCCGGCCACCCCGTACACCTGGGCCGAGTCCCTCGCCGACCAGCTCTCCTCCGGCACCCTCCTCACCTACGAGGGCGACGGCCACACCGCGTACGGCCGCGGCAGCGACTGCGTCGACACGGCGATCAACGCGTACCTCCTGGAGGGCACGCCGCCGCCCGCCGACAAGAAGTGCACCTGACCCCGCCCGCCGTACCTCCCCGCTGACCTGCGGATACGGCCCCGCCGCCGGGCGGTTCGGAGCACCCCCGGAAACTGTGTAGACTTGGCGTCGCCGCTGATCGCATCATGGTGCGACAGGGCGGTGCCGCCTTAGCTCAGATGGCCAGAGCAACGCACTCGTAATGCGTAGGTCTCGGGTTCGAATCCCGAAGGCGGCTCCATGAGAACCCCAGGTTGATTTATTCAACCTGGGGTTCTTTTTGTTTCGTGGGGTCAGTGGCAGCCGATTCAGGTCGGTGCGGGAAAGTTGACAGATGTCTGACATTTGGTTGATGTCGGGACGTGCGGGGAGGGCAGGCCCCTAGTGTGGCGGCACCGGAGCAAAGCCACGGGAAGGGGATTCAATGAATGCGCAGAGCCGCGTCCGCGTCGACCTCACCGTTGTCCACGAGGGCGGCAGGCGAATGGATTCGGCGCCGGACGGCGTCAGTATCGGTGTCACGCAACTGCGTCGCTGGCAGGTGGATCGCATCGATGCCCCCATGGATATGTTCGATGGGTGCGAGGCGTATCTCGTCAAGATCAATTATGACCTCGAAATCAATCCGGACTCGCCTCCGATGCCTTGGTTCGAGGTTGCTTTTGATTTTCTCGCCGCCGAATCGGGGCGTCAGGTGGCTATTGTGGATGCCCTTCCTCGCTTCAGTACGTCTCCCGAGGTCGCTCGGCCCTATGTGCTCAATCGCTTCTTGAACTTTGTTCCGAGTGAGAGCGATGCATCTGCGCAAGTTCTTCTTCCGGCAAGTACGGACAGGGTCGATATGTTCGGTGCCGGCGGAAGCAGCGTGCGGTGGAGGCATGTGTCGCTCGACGGGACCGGTGTACGCCCCGGTTCGTACGCTGCTTGGGTCGTCCTGCTCATCCCCGCTGGGCAGGTTGAGCAACGGGTGGAGTTCTCCGCCCAATACGGCCTGGCGGTCCCTTCGGGTGTCGAGTACCGGCCTACTCAGCGCCCGGCTGCGTTCGTGCTGACTCTGGGAACTTCTGGGGAGGGTTCGGCAGGCGTGCGGCCTTCGCTTTCGGCCCCTGCCGAGGACACGAGCCGGGAGTACCAGCTCTCGGTCTTCATCTGTTACGCGCACGAATCCCTGAAGCACAAGGAGGCTGTTCGCGAATTTGGTGATCTCCTTTCTCGGCACGGGATCTTTGTGCACATGGATCAGAAGGCGGAAGGGCGGCGCATGGACTGGGCGACCTGGGCGTTGAAGACCAGCGGTGAGGTCGACTTCGTGATCGTCATCGCCTCGCCCCTGTGTCGCAAGGCATTCGACGGTGGTCTTTGCGGGACCGGGAATCCGGGGATTCGGAGCGAGGCACGGATCATCGGCGAGCGGCTTCACGCGAAACGCGACGAGTGGACCGCCAAAGTATTGCCCGTTGTCCTGCCTCATGAGTTCGTGGACAACATCCCTGAGATGCTGCAGCCATGGACGTCGGACCACTACGACATCAGAGAGCTCACCTCGGAGGGCATCCAAGGGCTGCTGCGGGCGATGAAGGGGGCATCCGAACCCTCCCGTCCGCTGCTCGGGTAGCTGCCGCTCGAGGGAGCAAGCCCTCAGTTTTCCTCACTCCACGAGGCTCGGTATTCGGGGTGATCGTCGTCGATCACGGTCGCCAGGTGGAGCGGGACGGGCATCTGCGTCCGGTCGTCCCAGGAGACGGCCTGTTCACAGAGGCTGGCCGTCAGAGCCGCCAACTGCTCGGGCGCCCATGACCCCGCGCTCACCACCACGATCTCCTTGCTCGTGTACGAGTGCCAAGGGACGGAGAGCTGAGAGGTCAGCCCGTCCGGCACGGTCCAACGTGTGTAGGACGCGCCCGTGGCGCCGCCCTTGGCCTTGAGCGTCACGGATCGGCCGGCGAAGAGCCAGTAGCGCCCGTCCGAGCCCGGCAACCGGTACACCTTGCGATCCGGTGCGGCGGGCTTGGCCGGGTCGCTCGGCATGTTCGCCTTCTCCCTTCGGGTGACAGGACGCCCGATCTCGCTGATCTTGGTGTTCAGGCGGACGACGGCGATATCGGCGCCGCCCGCTCTCACCGTGTCGCCAGGAAGCGGCCCGGCGTTCAACCGCACATTCTGAAGCCCCGGCCAGATGGTTCGGGTCGCTGCGGTATCCACGAAGATCACTACGGGAGTGCCGTCCGGGACCAGAGCGACCAGTTCACCGAGTGCGGCCTCGACCGCGTCCCGTGTCAGCGGAGCCTTCTCTTCGGTTCGCCCGAAGCGGGTGGTCCCGATGGGCCCGGAGTGAAAGTCCGCTACACCTTCGGCACCTCGCACCCACGCATGCTGCCGGTCGCTGTGGATCAGCACCTGGCAGTTCGCCAGGTCATCGGGGTCCACATACAACGCCACCATGGTCAGAACTAGCGGCTTGTGGTACCCGCCAGTGTGCTGCCTGCGGGCATGGATGCCGACCAGCAGGGTGTCTCTGCTCAGCCCATGAGGCCTTCCGCCCGCGATCACGGAGTCCAGTAGCCGCCGGTCCAGGACCCCTGCCGCACGAAGCAGGTCACGCAGAGCGGCCCTTGCGGAGTGCTTCTTGGTCTCGGCCCCAGCAGGGGTGGATTTCGGTGGCAGAACGGTGGGCTCGGTCGAAAGAAACTGGGTCGGTATACCCAAGTGCCCCAGTAGCCGCCGCAGATGAGGTTTCGCATCGATCTCGGGTCGCGGTGCGTCGGGATGGAACTCGGTTTCCAGCAAGGCGGCGACGAGGTGGTGGTCACCGGACGGGAGATTCAGCGAATCGAGGAGGGCGGCGCGATTCACGGTGTCGTGGGAGAGCAGCTCCGGGCAGCAGCGGATGACCACATCCATGCGTGCGTTGATACGGACGGGTCGCTCTCCGGGTCTCCTCTTTATGCGATGCCCGGTCAACTCCTCGACCTCGGCCAGCATGCGGTCACGCCCTTCGGGCGTGGCGTGGAGGCAGGCCAGCGTGACCTTTTGGAAACCGCTCGGCCCGACGGCGTCCGCCGGGAGGCCGTCGACCGGGTACTTCGTGGTGCGAGGCGCGAGCCTGATCCGCTTGTCCACCTCGTACGACAGCGGTACGAGCAAAGGCAGGGCTGACACGATGTGCTCGTGCAGGCGCAACATGAACCGGGGGCCGGGGCCGTTTCCCAGAGCATGGAAGCGGGTGCTCGACAGCTGGGGCCTGATCGCCCCCGGCACGAGCGGTAGCTCGTCAGGGATCTCCAGAGCGGACAACTGACATGCCTCGATGATCTTGGTGATGGCGGGATCGAGGTGGCTCCGCCACTCACCCGTCTGCTTGTCCAGGTGACGCCGCAGCGGAAGTCTGAGGATGGGAGCACCGACCTCGTTCCGGTCGATCCAGACGTTCTTCGCCCAGTCGCCCTGCGGGGAGATCCGGGAGAGGTGAGCGTCGAAGCAGAGGACGGGGTCCTCGACGCCGGCGCGGGTGGTCAGCCGTGCGGTCACCCTGTGCATACTGAATGCCGAACCGGCCCCCTTGACGAGAAGATCGCCGGGCTCCCAGGCCAACAGAGACCCGTCGGTGTCCATGGACAGGCGAACGGGCGTGCGTCCGTCGATCCGCAGCGGAGCCTCGGCCAGGCGTCGCATCACCTGCCACTCGGCCGTACGGAACATCCAACCGGGCATGACCGGAACCCGGCCCGGGCGGAACTTTACGAAGTCCACGAAGGAACGGGCCCGCTCCGGAGCGGGCAACAGCCCGGGGAGGATGAGTGCCCCCTTCCCGTCACGGACATGCCGTTCCCAGGCCCGTACAGAGACCCGGAGTCTGTCATCGAGGGCCGCGTCGGTGGTGACGAGCAGCATACGGCTGCCCGCGGAGTGCTCCTCCTCCGCCAGATCGTGTTCTCCGAACAGCCGGACGGGTTGCCCCGTAGCGGCGACCAGCCCGGTGGCCAGTGCGGAGTAGCGCGGTTGGCGCTGGTTTCCCCACCCGGGCAGGTTCTCCCATGCCTTCGCAAAGTCGGAGGTGAGCGGGTAGGCGGTGATGGAGCCCAGCAGGGAGTCCATGTCCTGTCGCGGGACGCGGTAGGCCAGGGTGATCAGCACGGGAAGTCTCCGTCGGTGGGGTGTTCCGCGTATGTCAGGAAGGCGTCGAGGGTGGTGCCGTAGTACTGCCGCATCGCGGCCAGGGAACCCTCATCACGCCATTTGTTCCGTAACTTGAGAATCAGGGTGGCCAGATCCGTGCCGCCCTCGGGGTCGAGCATGGCCCCATCCACCAGATGCAATGTCGTATCGGTGCCGCCGCGCCGTGCCCGGCCGATGAGCTGCACGGCCCCATTGATGATTTCCGCCATCACGCCGAGCTTGACGTCGAGCGGCTGGGCCTGGAAATAAGGAGGACGGCGGATGATTTTGTCGAGGTACTTGCCGGCTACCTTGCGGCGCAGTGCGAGCAGAGCCCGCGGGTCGCTGGAGGGGCCGCGGTGCTTGCTCAGGGCTCGTGCCTGAATATGGGCGACGAGTTCCGCAGGTTCGTCGATCAAGGGGATCGGGCGGACGATCAGCCACACCGAGCCCAGTGCGGACTTGTCGTCCTCCCCGATGATGTTCACGCCCCGTTGCACCCTCGCGAGGGGAGCGATCAGGATGTCGGCGCCCTCGACGGCGGGGAAGGATTCCAGCCGGTCGGCCGGCAGCTCCCTCCACCGGCCGAGGTCCACACCCGCCTCCCGCCCCCCGGCATAGGTACCTGGCCGGACTGCCAGACAGACGCGTGTGGAGTCGACGCCGGCGGTGAACAGTCCCTCCGCGACGTGCCGCGCCGCCTCGTAGGACGTGGTGGCGAGAAGGACGCGGGCACGCTCCCGCGTGCGGTCGTCGGCCCTGAGCCGTTCCAGCTCGCACCGAAGGTGCTTGTTCCACAGCGCCGTGGCGACGTTCTGGGTCGCCACGGCGCGTTCGGCTCCTTGCCGGCCCGAGATCCGGCGTGGTCGTCCTTCCTCGTCGTCGATCCGTGCCGGAAGGACGCGCACGGCGTTTTGCTGGTCGTCCGCCACCCACCACTTCGGGGTGGTGTGGACATGGTGATGTGGTGCGCGGGGGAAGTAGGAAGTGGCGGACATGCCCAGCACGATGCGGCGGACTCCGGCATGGCCCAGGGCGGTGATGTCACCGAGACCGACGGTGTAGGTGTGCGGGTCACCTCCGAACGCGGCCGTCGAGAGGCGTGCCGGCTGGCCTCCGGTGTCGTCGTAGTACTCGGTGAAGGCGAAGACGAGCCTCCCCAGCGGTCCGGTGGGGGTGACGCGCCAGCGGCCGTAGGTGCCCAGGGCGTCCGCGATGTCCTGCGCCGACTCCACTCCGATATCCACCAGTTGGGCGTTGCTCGCCATGAGCCGGTGCAGGAAGATCCGGATGCGTTCGAGAATGGCACGGCGGAGAATCCGGTTGACGACCTTGGTCCGCTGTTCCTCGGGCAGGTGCTTGACGAGCCGTTCCAGGGCGTCGCGTGCCGCGGGCAGGGACAGTCCGCCGGACCCGCCAGTGACCACCGATGCCAGGTGCTGCCGTGCCGCCGCGAAGGATTTGGGCTCATCGTGGTGGGGCTCCATCTCCTCCAGGAAGAGCGAACGGAACATCTTCACCTGCTTCCGGCTGACCTTCTCGGCGTCGAGGTCGAACAGCCGGGCGGTCAGCCAGTTGTCCCACCGTCTCGGCACCATCCAGTAGCGCCCCGGCCCCCGGGGGCGTCGTCCCTTGGGAGGGGCGGTGGCGCCGAGGCGTTCGTAGGTCAGGTGGCTCACGTAGTTCTCGGACAGGTAGCGCAGGGTCAGGTAGGAGTCCCGGACACTGGCGTCGACTTCGTCTCTGAGCCGTCCCGATGTGGCAGCGAAGTCCTGGTCGAACTTGCGCAGGGGCGTGTTCACCCGTCCGGCGTGGTCGAGGACGAGCTGTCGGCCGGCGTGATCGATGGCCGTGCTCTGGAAACTGTCCACCTCATCAATGACGATGATCTGGCAGCGCCGCATCAGCAGTTCCTCCACGGGCAGACGGTCGTCACCGCCGTATCCGTCCTCCACCGGAGCCTGGAGCACTCCGAGCAACAGGTTGGCGTGTGAGGTGACGATGATGTCCGCGGTGCATGCCTGACGCACGGCCCGAAAGCGTCCGCAGGTGGTCCGCCAGGGGCAGGAGACGGTGGTGGCTTTGCCGCGGGAGGGCTTGCGCAGTTTGGCGCACGGTTCACTGCCCGGCTGCCAGCGGTCGATGGACTCGTCGGACCCGGCCAGAGCCGCGAGCGCGCAGCCGTATCCGAAGCGCTCCCAGATCCAGTCCGCGTCCGGGCCGTCGTCCCCGGTGGCGCGGGCGGCTGCGGTCTCCGCCACTTTGATGAGCGACCGGGGCGAGACGAGCGGGACGACGCCACCGCTCGACTCCACCCCACACATCCGCATGGCCGTTTCGATGTCGTGGGCGGTCCGTACGACGTCGGCGTTGGTCGGCAGTACGAAGGCCACGGAGATTCCGTGGTCGGCGGCCCAGCAGGCGAAGGTCTCGATGAGTACGACCGACTTGCCGAAGCCCGTGTAGGCAAGGAGTTCGTTGAGGTTGCCTGCCGTCAGGTCCAGCCCGCCGACTCTCTCGTTCCGGTGGGAGCGGATCTGTTGGATGAAGCGGTCCACCGCCTTCTCGCGGTAGGCGCTTCGGCCGCGGTGCAAGGCCTGCTGATCGATGCGCCGTGCGATCTCCTTCAACTCGTCGAAGGGGACCAGACGATCGTTGAGGGGCGGGGCGTCCCGGACGACGGGGATCGGTGGCCTGGGGTCGAGGTGATGGGGACGGATCTCGTAATGGAGATCGACGAATGTCTGCTGCCGGCCGTCCGGAGCGGTGACGCCGGTCGTGGTCATGTGGGTGCCGGTCTGGGCGGAGGCCGTCACGTGGTTCTTCGCCGCGTACAACTCGTCGAGTTCCCGCAGGAACCCGTCGACGTAGGCGGGAAGGGCCATGCCGGGGTCCACGACGATCTGTCCCTCGCCTTCCTGTCCGTCGTCCAGGCTGCAACCGGGTATGCGGCTGCTGCCGAGCAGGCTGTCCAGGATCGGTCCGGCGGCCTCCGCGTTGGCCATCTGGTTGGGGCGTCGGCGCAGCAGTCTGGCGAAGCGGCGTGCGTCGGCATCGGGGAGGTCGCGCCAGCCGGACCAGTCCGAGATGTGGCCGTCCAGCACGTAGAGCACGTCGTCCCGGGTGGTGGTCCGCCTGAATCCGCTGCCCTCCTCGATGGGGAAGAAGCCGGCGGCCAGTCCGATCGCGGCGCCCATGAGGCGTGGAAACACCTTTTCCGCATGAGGCGTGTTGATGTTCATGAGGTCCTCAGTGCTCGTCTGATCTCGGTGCAGAACTTCGTCTCGGTGGTGACGTTCAGCGAAGGCAAGGCGGCCCGCAACGTCTCCCACTGGTACTCGTGCGTCTGTGGCAGGAGAATGCGGGCGCTGGGGGCCTTCGCCCGGAGGTCGGCGATCAGCCGGTGAGGTGACCGGTACTCCTTGACGTCGACCCGGAACTCGGCCTTCCCGGCCGTGACACGCAGGTCGTACCGGTCGAGTTCGGGCCAGAGCGCGACGGATGCACCGAGCTTTTCAAGGCGTTGCGCGATGCGGAGCTCACTTGCTCCAGGAACGACGACGAATCGCCAGACGCCGTGGTCCACGCACTGTGCTCCGGCGCCCGGCCGGGGAGCGGGCGTGGTGGATCGTGGGCGTCCTTCGTCGACCCTGCTCAGGGACGGGCGGGACCTGGGCGTCCTGGCTTCCGCAAGCCGGTAGACGTTGGCGTGGGGGATGTACCGGCAGCGTACGGTTGTTCCGGTCACTGCCATGGGCCAGCGGCATACGGGGCAGGGCCACCACCAGGTCTCGCCGCCGGCCGATCGGTGGAGGTGGTCGGCGGGGATAGCGGTGTATCCGCCCGGCGGGGGTCTTACTCCGGACTCGCTGACGAGTTCGCGCAACGATTCCCCGGAATCGGCTGGGTGTTCGATGAGGAATCGCCGGGACGTGATGTAACCCTCCTGGCTGTTGTCCTGGAACAACGATTGGAAGGTTTCGCCGCGAATCCGGTCGGATTGCATTCTTGTCCAGGTGGGCATCCACTCCAAGGCTGTCGGATTGCCCACCGGAAGCGCATACTCGCAGGCCAGGTCGTATGCGGCGGAGGTGAGCCGGTCCTCGTCGTCGAGCAGCACCGTACGAGCGATCTCCCCGTCGGCGCTTTCGGCGAGTGCCGGTAACAGTCCGAGGCGGCGGCGTAGACAATCGACGAGCTCCAGGGGCGTCGTGGGGCCGAGTCCGGGTCCGTGCGCTTCCATGACGACTCCGGTCATTCGCGCGACCTCACGCATGGCATCACTCTGTCGGCCCCGGGCCGTCCATGCGTACGCGGCTCGCAGAGCTGCTGCCACTACGCGGTGTGCGCGCTCCGCGGGATCGTCCCGTGGACCGGTCATCCAGTGGCTCATGCGCTTCTCCCCGAAGCCGCGTCGGGGCACCAGCGTGTGAAGGGACAGTCCTCGCATGCCTTGCCTGCTCTGGCGGGGTATCGGATGTCGGCGTGCCAAGGGGCCACGTACGGGGTCAGGGCGGCCCTCGCCCGAGCGATGATGTCGGGGGCCGCGGCATCGATACTGGTGACGACCGGGCCGCCGGCCGTCAGCCGTTCCAGCTCCACCGCGCAGTGCCTCTTGCCGGGCAGCGCTTCGGTCCCGGCGAGCAATACGGCCAGAGCCAGTTGAGGGTACTGGTCCAGCAGATCCCCCTGATCGAGGAACCTGCTGGTCTTCGTCTCGCGCAGGGTCCACCGATCGCCCGCCCGGTAGATCAGGTCGGGTTTGCCGATGACGACGACCTCGGCATCGGCGTCGTAGGCGACAACTGTCCGCTCCGGCTGGACCTCCATGTCCTCGGGCTGTTCCCGCAGCGGACAGGTGAGGGCATGATCACCGATCATCTGGATACCGAGCCGGGCCTGGAGTCCGGTCAACGACCACTGCCGGTACTGCCACGCTTCGGACGGGCCGGGTACGTCGTCGGGTTCACAGGGACGCGGCGGTGTACGGCGGTGCCGGTCCTCGATCCATGCGTGTACGGCGTTGCCGCGCGCTATCGCTTCGGTGTCCTCGGCCGGGGTGTCCCTCGGCAGGAACAGGGACTGCAGGTAGGAACGGGCCGGGCACCGGTGATGGGTGCGTCCCGTCGTCATCGACCATGCGCGGCGAGGGCGGTCCGAACTGCCTGGACCCAGGAGGCCGGGTGTGGACGGGACCGCGGGGCAGGAGGCGACGGCGTCGCACCTGCCGCAGTCCGATCCGGGTCGGTACGAGCCGCCCGCGATCATCTGCTCGATGCGTGCTTCCACGCCCTCGTCGTAGCGTGCGTACGCCGCCTCGCGACTGCCTTCGAAGAGGATGCGGTGGGAGGCGTCGGTGCAGCCGATCTCCACGAGGCGTACCAGTCGTGCCGGTTCGAAGGTCCCGAGCCTGAGCGGCTCCCCGCCCCAGTGGTTGGACAGCACCGGACGGCCGCTGGCCAGGACACCCACCGCCACGGCGATCTCCGCCTCGTCCCGCGGCCGGCCCTCCACGGGTTCCTTGCACAGGATGCGCAGTTCACGGACCCCGTGGCCGGCGTAGCGCCGTTCCATGACCATCTCCTCGTGCACGTCGGGAGCACCTGGCTTGAGCGGCCCTCGCTGCCGGGCCCATAGGCGCGACACCGGTTCGAGCACTTCGCCGGGGAGCGACCCGGCGGGGGCCGGCAGAGCGGCGACGGCGGCGAGGTATCCGTGGACGGCGTGTTCGGTCCATTGGGCGAGCGCGGGATGAAGAGAAGTGTGATCGGCCCGCCAGGTTGCCAGGGCGTCTTCCGGAGCCAGCCGCTTGAACTCGATGAGGTCCAGTACGCGGTGCAGCGGTCCCAATGCCCACCAGGTAGGGAGACGGGCGGTGGCGAACCTGCGTGGGCGAGGTGCGAAAGGACGTATTTCAGTCGCGAGTCGCTGAGGGCACCTTTTCTCAAAAAATCGAACATTGGCGGGTTTAATTCGAACGAGACGGTCGGATGTAAGTGATCCCCTGGATTCGGGTGAAACGATCATGGCTAATTCCTCTCGAGAGATTTCGCAATGGTTCTGGTTTCTGTGGATTCTCTCTCCTGGCCGACATGGCGTATCGTACGCTTCTGCCGGCGTCATCCCCGAAGGTTACGCGAATGCGGCGGCGGGGTCTGATTTTTCGAAGGGGTGGGATGAAGTTCTACGGGCTCTTCGTCGGTATCGACCACTACGAGTCGGGCTTACGGAGTCTGCGATTCGCGGGGAGCGATGCCACCGCGCTCCATGCGCTTTTCGGTGACAATCTTGAGGGGAAAGCGACTCTGCTCGTCGATGGTGGGGCCACCAGGGAGAGGGTCGTGGCGGAGCTGGGGTCTCTGGCCGAGGTCAGTACCGATGAGGACTTGGTCGTGATCACCTTCTCCGGGCACGGAGTAGCCGGTGGAGCGCTGGCCACCTACGACACCGCGTCGGGCCAACCGGGCAAGGGGTCTCTCCAGCTGGACGAGCTGGCCGTACTGATCCGCCGGATCTCGGCACGTGCCTTGCTCCTGGTGCTGGACTGTTGCTTCTCGGGTCACGCTGCGGACAAGGTTCTCTGCATCGGGCGGGACGACTTCGCGAGCCGCGACGGCTCCGAATCGGCGACTAAAAGACTCGAAGAGTTGAGCAGGGACGGATACTTCGTCATTGCCGCATCAGGGCCGAAGGAGCGGGCTTTCGAGGACCCCACCCTTCGGCACGGGGTACTCAGTTATTACTTGCTCAAGGGACTCCTCGGTGATCCAGGCGCCGTCGAGGACGGTAAGCTCTTTGTCTTCAAATTGGCTCATTTTGTTTCCAAGAGTGTGCGTTCGCATGGCCATGGGTCGCCGCAGTTGACTCAGACTCCGGTCATAGGGGTCAGGTCTTCGAACTTCACTCTGCCCGTCTTCGTGCCGGGGGAGCGCTTTCGTTCCACCGCTGACGCGAAAAGGCCACCGGTCGCCACCGCAGATTTTGTGTCGCTCGACCCCTATGGGATTCCGCACTCGGTTCTGAACATGTGGGCCGAGGACTTGGGAAAGCTCAACCGGATGCAGGTCGACGCCATCAATGAGGGTGCGCTGCTGGAAGGCATGAATGTGCTCGTCAGCGCACCTACGGCGATGGGTAAGACCATGGTGGGCGAGCTGGCCGCCATGAGGGCGGTTGCCGACGGGCGCAAGGCGTTCTTCCTCGCTCCCACCCGTGCCTTGGTCGGCGAGCAGTTCGGGTTGTTCCGGCAGCGCTATGAGCCTCTCGGCTTCAGGGTGATCCGGGCCACCGGCGAGTTGAGTGACCAGATGCCGCGATTGGCCAGGGGCGCTTTCGACCTCGCGGTGCTCACCTACGAGAAGTTCATCGGAATGCTGCCGAGGCGACCGGATCTGTTGAATGCGGGTGTCCTGGTCATCGACGAGATCCAGTCCCTCGGACTGCCCGAGAGGGGGCCACTGCTGGAGACCTTGCTCACCTGGCTGCGGTTGAGGGACGGACCAAGGATCATCCCCCAGATCGTCGGCCTGTCCGCGGTCCTGGGCGAACCACATCAGCTTGCCCAGTGGCTCCGCGCGAATCCCGTGACGATCACCCATCGGGGCACCCCGCTGTTCGAGGGCGTGATGGGACCGGACGGCCAGTACCGGTATCGAGACCGACAGAATGCGGATTCGACCGAGCCGATGCTCGAACCGGTGGACGGCACGGATACCACTGCGGAGAGTCGGCTCGTGGCCCGGCTGGTGGCGGAGGGCCGGCAGGTCATCGTATTCCGGGCGACCCGTGGAGGGGCCCGGGGCCTTGCGCTGCAACTCGCTCGCACACTCGGCCTGCCTCCGGCCCACGCCTCCCTCGCAAGGCTGACCGGCGGGGACGGCGGGCGGACGACGGACCTCTTGCGTACCTGTCTGGAAGGCGGCGTTGCCTTCCACATCGCGGACTTGGCCACGGAGGAGCGGCAGTTGCTGGAGGAGTCCTTCCGTCATCCGAAGAGCGAGGTACGGGTGCTCGTGGCCACGTCGACGCTGGCCCAAGGGGTAAACATGTCGGCGGACGTGGTGGTCATCGGTGACCTGGAGCACCCCTCGGGAGAAGGGCGGCCGTATTCCGTCGCCGAGTACAAGAACATGGCCGGCCGGGCCGGCCGGACCGCCCGGCGGCCGGGGCACGCCATCATCGTGGCGCGGGGTACCGCCGATGTCGAGCAGAAGTGGCAGCGCTACGTCCTGGGTGAACCGGAGACCGTGCGCTCGGCGCTGCTCGATCCGGCCACCGATGTGCGTGGTGTGCTTCTCGCGGCGCTCGCGGAACCAGTCTCCTCCAGCCGCCGCTGGGGGCCGGACATCGAAGGCTTCCTGGCGGCCACCTTCGCCGCCCACCAGTCCCGAGCGGCCAACCTGCCGGACCCCTTTCCGAAGACGGAGGTCCTGCGCATGGTGGACGAACTCGTCACCGGCGGGTTCCTCAAGGGAACACCGTCCGGGACAGGCGAGCTGCCGAACGGACTCGTTCTCACCGACCTGGGCGAACTGGCCATGCGGAGCGGCCTCGGTGTCGATTCCGTTGCTTCCGTGGCCGAGGCGCTGAGAGCAGTGCCTGCGGAGCGTATCAACGCCTCCACACTGATCTGCGCTGCTCAGCTCACCCCCGAGCTGCGTGACACCCGGTTCGATCGGCGCCCACGCTCTCCGTACAAGGAACATCTCCGGCTCGCCGCATGGCTGAGAAGGCACGAGGTCGCCGAGTCGGTGCACTCCCGTCTCATCGGCCGGCCCACCAGGAGCGGAGGCGATATCGGTCGAGCAAGGCAGGCCATCGCCTGCCTGATGTGGGCAGAAGGGATCAGCATCGCCGGCATCGAGCGCGTGATCGCCGACCGGGAGACGCTTACGCGCCCGGAGCTCCCCGGCCCGGTTCAGTACGCGGCGCAGCGGGCCGCCGATGTCATCGCGACGGTGATCGAGATCGCGCTGTACGTGCATTCGACCGCCGACCTGGGCGATCTGCCGGACACTCTGCCCACACGGCTCCAGCAGGGCATCACCGGGGACCTGGTGCCCATCGCCTGGAACACGGAGATCCCGCTCGGCCGGTCCGTCTATCTCGCCCTGGCGCGCGCGGGGCTGACCTCGCCCGCAAGCATTGTCGCGGCCGCTCCCGAACTTCTCCTCGACTGCGTCGGTGGGGATCCCGTGCGGCACAGCGTGCTGAGGAACGCCGCCATGGTCGTGTCGGCAGGCCGTGGGGGAGAAGAGAACGGGGAAGGCGATCAGGAGTAGTCCGCCCCCCTGCTCGATTGATCGCGGACGGGGGGCGCTTTGCGAGGCAGTGGGGGTGGAGGCCACTGTCTCCGCGAGACGCTCCAGCAGTTCGTCGAGGCGCCTGCGCGCGGTGCGCGGGTCACGGTCGAGGAGGTCGGCGATTCGCTGCAGCCTCTGTCCGAAGCGTTCGTCGGCGGCTCCGTCCAGAGCGAGCGCCGTCCTGCACAGTCTCGCCGACCGCGAGGGCAATGTGTCGGTCAGTTCGCACAAGTACCGTCTGAGCCGGGACCGCCCCTCTGCGGCTCCCTGACCCTCGGTGATGCCTGCTGCTCGACGGAGAGCGTGGCCCGCGCGGCTCAGGGCGTGGGGATCGTCGATGCCGAACCCCTTGCGGAGCGCCTTGAGTCCTGCCAGCACCTTGGTTTGGGCCGGCTGTTCCCACGGGTCACGAGGCGAGTCGGACACGGGCTTCTCCCAGCATGACCGACGGCAGGCCGCCACACAGGGCATCAGCACGTTCCCACAGATCGGTGGCCGCTTGCCGGTGGCCGTTCGCCCAGCGGATGTTGCCGAGGCCGGTCAGCGCTCGTGCCTGCTCATGGCTGCTCGCGCAGCTCTCGGCCAGCGTCAGCGCCTCTTCGTAACGGGCGGCCGCCGATCGGTGGTCGCCCGAGCAGAAGTACGCCCATGCGGCGCAGTTCACCGACATGACGGCATCCAGCTCCAGCCCCAGGGCGTGGAACTCGGCCCGAGCCTGCCCCGCGTGCTCGACGGCAGCGGAGCACCTGTCGAGCTCGGCCTCCAGCAGGGCGATTCCGCGGAGTGTGATGGCCGCGTTGCGCCGGTTCTCCGTCCGTCGGTAGTACTTCAGCGCCGTATGCAGGCCGACCATGGAAGCCTTGTACTCGCCCAGGTAGAGCTCTGCCCAGGCCAGATTGGAGACGGAAGTCACCACACCGGCGTCGTCCTCCAGCTCCTGGTAGAGGGCCAGTGCTTGCCGGAAGCAGTCGACGGCCATCGTGAGGTCGCCCCGGTCGGAGTGTGCGACGCCCAGGTTGCTCAGGCTGATGGCCAGCCATGTACGAGCGCCTGCGGCGCGCGCCGCTTCGACCGCTTTCATGTGGGTTTCGATCCATGAGCCCCACCGTTTGGTGAGGAAGAAGAAGTCGCGCAACACGAAAGCCAGTTGCCAGCACATGGAGCTGAGACCCAAGTCGGCGGAGGTTCGGCACAGGGCGACGAGACTCTCCCACTCCGATTCGAGCCAGAGGACACCTTCCGCTCTGTCGCTGAACTTCCATGCGCTCTTGGGAAAGTGATCCTGGACGACCGGGGGACGAAAGCGTTGAGGCGTAAGCAACGAGTCAGCCGCGACAGCGAGCTGGAGGCTGTGTTCCATGAGTCGCCGCAGGGCCGCCCGCTGTTCCTCCACCGCCACTGCGGGAAGGAGGGAGGTCCGAACGAATTGCCGTACGAGACTGTGCATGGTCACGCGGTGGGACGGCTCACAAGTCACCAAGTAGGCATCCGCAAGCGTTTCGACGAGTGTCAGTGCCCGATGCGGGGTGATGCCGGCCAGGACGGCCACACCGTCGATTCCGATACTCGGTCCGGGGTGCAGCGCCAGCAGGGCGAGAAGGCGGCGCTGTTCCGGGCGCAGGTCGTGGCACGAGACGCCGAGCGCGGCGCTCACGCTGCGGTCACCGTCGTCGAGCAGGTCCAACCTGTGTGCCTCGCGCGACAGCCTCCTCTCGAGTTCGGCCACACTCAGCGTCGAACCGCTGCGGAGTCGTCCGGCGACGATGCGGACCGCGAGTGGCAGCCGGCCGCAGTGCTCGACGATGGCACGGGCCTCGGCCTGTGTGGCGCCTGCTGCCCCCTTTCCCCCGACCACACGGAACAGCACCTCGGCCTCCGTCCTCTGCGGCACCCCCACCGACACGTGCGTAGCGTCATCGAGAGAGCTGAGGCGCCGCCGGCTGGTGACGATCACCTTGCAGCTCGGCCCGGCAGGCAGCAGCGGGGCGATGTCTTGCCCACTGCGCACGTTGTCCAGCACGAGCAACAGCCGTTTGTCCCGAATGCTGCTGCGCCAGAGGTTGCCCAGGGCGTCGGGCTGAGAAGGAAGCTGTGCCTCGGCGAACCCGATCAAACCGAGCAAGCAGCTGAGCATTCCCTGGACGCCGTGAGGGGATGGACCGCCGAGGTCGAGAAAGAGGCACCCATCCGGGAAGGAATCCGAGACTGCCCGGGCACCCTGAAGTGCCAGGGCTGTCTTTCCCGCGCCGGGCATGCCGCTGATCACGCACAGGCTGCCGCCGTCGTGGGAGCCTTCGAAGTGATCCGTAACCGCCCTCAACTCCTCACGACGCCCTACGAACGGAGAGGGCGGAGCCGGGAGGCCGAGAAGGGATTGGCCGGTGGCAGAGGGCGTGGACGGCTCCCCGTCGACGAGGAGCGCCAGCAATTCGCCGCGGGCATCCAGAACCCGGTCACAGTCGGCGGCCTGTTCCGGAGTTGCCCGTGCTGTCCCGTTCTCCACCCTGCTCAGTTGACTGCGACTGCAGAACACCTGGGCCGAGAGCGTGTCCAGGCTGATCTTCTTCTCGGTCCGCCTTCGACGTAGCTCCTTGCCGAAGCCGTATGTATCCCACGTCATGATGCACAGTCCTCCTGGTGCGCACGGTGGCACCATCGCTCGGAAGCGTGGTCGACCCCTTACGTGGAGTCAGCATCACACGGGTGCGGCACCGGAGTTGGGCGTTTCCTTTCCCGGGAAAATGGGAGGAAATCAGGGACGCGAGGGACTCAGGTGCGAGGGAACCTCGGAGCGAGCGGTGCGGGCCGGGGTTCCGGGGTGGGCCATGTGGGTCGTGCCCAGGTGGCCGCAGCGCGAGCGTGCGGAAGCGGGGCGGAACCCGCCGGAGGTCGCGGGCCGTCGCCGGGCGGCGCGCCCCGCCCCCGGCCGTCCCGGATCAGCGGGCGAAGCGGTTCAGGGAGCGGCGGTAGGTGCCCATGCCGATGAGGAGGGGGCGGGCGGGTTTCGAGGGCTTGCGGGGCTCGCCCGGCGACTCTCGTTCCGCGGGGGCGGCACCGGCTCGCCGTTCGCCGACGAAGACCGTGGCGGGGTGACCATTGACCAGGATCTCGTGCGTCGCGCGGACCGAGAGACCGGCGCCGGCGAACACCGCGTCGAACGCGGCCGCGCCCCGGCGGGCGCACAGCAGTACGAACCGGCCGTGCTCCGGGTGCAGAACACGGGCCAGTGACGCGCTCGTGGTCCGGGCGAACTCTTCGTACGGGACGGACAGTTCCTCATGCTCGCCCCACGGCGGATCGGTCACCACGACGTCCACCGAGCCGTCGTCCAAGGACGGCAGGGTCATGGCGTCCTCGTCCAGCAATCGCAGCCTCCGGTCGTGCAGCACCTCGTCCGGCAACTGCTCGCGGTGCTTCGTGAGGTCCAGGTCGGAGTAGACGACCTCGCGGGCCGGGAGGCCGAGGCGGCTCACCACCAAGGACCCACTGCCTGCGAAGGGGTCCAGGAAGGTGTCGTCGGGCTGCGGCTCGGACGCCAGGACGAGCATCGACGACAACTCGTGGGACAGGGCGCCGCGCGCCTTCGCGGGGCGGGCCTGCTTGGGCAGTCGGGCGCAGAACATCAGCTCGGCCATGTCCAGACGGCCGATGACCCAGTACTCCTGGCCTCGGCCGCTGGGCTCCAGCCGCATCCCCGTGCACGCGGAGACCGCGCGCTCGATCTCCCGCTTCTCGGCGCCGCCGACCGAGGCCAGTTCACCGTCCACATGGACCATGACCCGGAATCCCCGCGCGCGCTCACCCGGCAGCGACGGGAACCGCGACTTCTTGAGCGAGCCCGCCAGCTGTCCGATATTCCGGTCGATGTCATCGCGGCGTACCTCGCTGATCACCGAGAACGCGTTCTTCGCGAAGGGGATGGCAGCCACGCGTTCCATCGGAGACGTGGAGGAGAAGAGCATGGCGCTGTCGTCCTGGTACTCCGTTCGGAAGCCGTCGACGAAATGCGTCATGGCGTCGGCGACCAGCTCGCCGGCTCCGGCGGGGTACTGGATGAAATAGCGCATTCGGGAAGGCTACCCGGGCGGAGACGCGGTGGGTGCCGCCTCTCGCGGAGCGGCGCCCGCCGCCGCTACTTCTCCAGCGGTTCGTAGTCGAACCAGTCGAAGTGGACCGTGCCGTCCGCCGCGTAGAGGCCGATCACGCGGCCCGTGAAGCCGCCCGTCACCTCCGTGGAGAGGTAGCGGCCGTCCAGCGTGCCGAGTGCGGTGAAGGCGCCGGCCGGGTCCTCGTAGCCCAGGGTGATCGTGTCCGGGCCGGTGCACGGGGCGATGGGCGGCCGGGTGCGGCGTACGTCGAGGCCGAGGACGAGCGGGCCGGCGGGCGCCGGGTGGGCGGCGACCACCGTGCGCAGCGGGCCGATGCGGGCGACGAGGCGGACCTCGGTGCCGTCCGTCTCGACCGCGTAGTGGTGCGCCTCGTCCAGGCGGACCGCGAGGCCCCCGCGGCCGTCCGCCGCGTCCACGAGGGTCCGGGCGCGGCAGGAGAGATGCTGCTGCCGGCGGCCGGTGAACACGGCGTCCGGGTCGTCCAGGGTGCCGCCCCTGCCGTGCAGGGTCAGCCAGCCCGGGCGTTCTGTCGTCCCGGACCGGCCGGCCGTCGAGCGGCGGGGGGAGATCCAGTACGGGCGGAGCGCGGCCCCGTCGAAGCCGTCCCGGACCGGGGCGGCCGGTGCGGGCTCCAAGGGCCAGGGGGGCGCCGGGAGTTCGGTGGTGACCTCGCCGACGACGGGCCAGCCGTCCTGCCAGGTCACCGGGGCGAGGAAGGTCTCCCGGCCCAGCACGTGCCAGCCGGGGGTGCCGCCGCCCGGCCGGACGCCGAGCAGGACCAGCCACCAGGAGCCGTCCGGGCCCTGGACCAGGTCGCCGTGGCCGGTGTTCTGCACGGGGTGCTCGCGGCCCCGGTGAGTGAGGACCGGGTTGTCCGGGCAGGGCTCGAACGGGCCGGCGGGCGAGGGGCCGCGTGCGACGGAGACGGCGTGCCCGCGCTCGGTGCCGCCCTCCGCGATCACGAGGTACCAGTGGTCGCCGATCCGGTAGAGGTGCGGCGCCTCCGGGGCCTTCGCGCCGGGTGCCCCGGACCAGATCCGCCGGGGTTCGCCGAAGGTCTCGCCGGTGTACGGGTCGATGCGGACCTGGGAGACCCCGGCCACCGTGCACCAGCAGCTGCCGTCCTCGTCCCAGGCGAGGTCCGGGTCGATGCCCGGGACGCCGGGGAGCGGGACCGGGTCGGACCAGGGGCCGGCCGGGTCCGTGGCGGTGAACAGCAGGTTCCCCACCTCGACGTTGGTGACGATCAGCCAGAACCGGCCGTCGTGGTGCCGCAGGGTCGGCGCGTAGATGCCGCCGGAGGCGCGGGTGTCCGGGGTGAGGCGCAACTGCTCCGGGCGGTCCAGGACGTTGCCGAGCTGCGTCCAGTGGACCAGGTCGCGGCTGTGGAAGAGGGGGATGCCCGGGAAGTACTCGAAGCTGGAGCACGCCAGGTAGTAGTCGTCCCCGACGCGGCAGACGCTGGGGTCGGGGTGGAACCCGGGGATCACCGGGTTGCCGACGGTGGGGCCCGTCTGGTCTCGGACTGGCATGGCATCTGTCCCTGTACGTCGCACGCGTGGGCCACCCGTGGCGGTGGCGAGGCGCCCGTGTCGAAGCGCTTCGATAACGGGGTGATCCTCGCCACCGGCGCCGCGCGCGTCAAGGGGTCCGAGGGGTCTTCGGTGAACCCCTACGCGGCCCCGCCGTTGCTCTTGAGGAGCTGGCCGTTGACCCACTGGCCCTGCGGGGAGCAGAGGAAGTCGACCAGGTGGGCGGTGTCCTGCGGGGTGCCGAGCCGGCCCAGCGGGGTGCCCCGGCGCAGCTCCTCCGCGAGTTCCCCGGACATCCAGCCGGTGTCGATCGGGCCGGGGTTGACGACGTTGGCGGTGACCCCGAGGTGGGCCAGTTCGCGGGCGGCGGCCAGGGTGATGCGGTCCAGGGCGCCCTTGCTGGCTCCGTACGGCAGGTTGCCGACGGTGTGGTCGCTGGTGAGCGCGACGATCCGGCCGCTCCCGGCGGGGGCCCGGAAGCGCAGCCCGTACTCCCGGATGAGCAGCCAGGTGGCGCGGGCGTTCACCGCGAAGTGGCGGTCGAAGCTCGCCAGGGTGGTGTCCAGGAGGCCGGAGTCCACGGACTCGGCGTGGCTCAGCACGAGCGCGGTGACCGGTCCGACGCGGCTCTCGGCCTCGTCGAAGATCCGGGCCGGGGCGTCCGGGTCGATCAGGTCCGCCTCGATCGCGGCGGTGCGGGCGCCGTGCGCGGCGAGCGACGCCTCGATGGCCTCGGTGGCGCCGCGCTCCTCGCCCCAGTCCATGCGGCGGTCGTAGGGCGTCCAGTAGGTGAAGGCGATGTCCCAGCCGGAGGCGGCGAGTTGACGCGCGATCCCGGCGCCGATGCCGACGGTGCGCCCGACGCCGGTGATCAGGGCGAGCGGACGGGGCGCGGCGGGGGAGAAGGTGTCTGCGGTGGTCACGGGGTCCGATCCTGCTCGACGGGTTCCGTTCCCGGCAACGCAATTCGGCGCCGTACGGCGCCGCGCAGCCTCAGGAGGTTCGGCATCAGCGCGTAGACGACCGCCGGGACGACGATGCCGGTGATCACCAGGGTCCGCAGGAGCATCGGCAGCCCCTCGACGTAGGGGCCGATCAGCAGTTGTACGGCGGTCAGCGCGCCGAACACCGCGATCCAGGTGAGCAGGGCGCGTACGTGGACGGACGGCTGCGCGGCAGGCGGGGCGCAGGCGGTGGTGGTGCGGGCGGCGGTGGTGGTGCGGGCGGTGGCGGAGGTCATGGGAAACACCCTTCCAACCAACTGGTTGGTTGTCAACCATCCAGTTGGTTGGAATCGGGGGGCGGGCGCTCTACGCTGAGGGCATGGCCTCGGACACGACGCACACCAAGGAACGGCTCCTCGCTGCGGCCAGGGAGGAATTCGCGGCTCACGGCATCGCGGGAGCACGCGTCGACCGGATCGCGGAGCTGGCCGGCGTGAACAAGGAACGGATCTACGGCTACTTCGGCAACAAGCAGAAGCTGTTCGACGCCGTCGTGGGGCGCGCGCTCGACGAACTGGCGGCGGCCGTCCCGCTCAGGCCGGGCGACGACCCCGCCGAGTACGTCGGCCGGGTGTACGACTTCCACCGGGACAACCCGGTCCTCGTCCGGCTCCTCTCCTGGGAGGGCCTGCACTACCGCGACGGCGTCCTGCCCCACGAGGAAGCGCGCCGGGGCCACTACGAGGAGAAGACTGCGGCCCTCGCCGAGAGCTTCGGGACCGGGACCTCGCCGCGCGTCGCCGCCTGCCTGCTGAGCCTGATCGGGCTCGCCGCCTGGCCCCACGCGGTGCCGCAGCTCACCCGGCTGATCCTCGAGCCGGACGCGGCGGCCGGCGGTGGCCCGGACCTGCGCGCCCATGTCGTGGCCTTCGCCCGCCAGGCCCTCTCGGACCTCCCGCCCACGGAGGGCTCGGCGGGCTGAGCCCCTCCCGCTACGCGGCGCCGGTGACCGCGTGCCGCTCGGTCAGCGGCCGGCCAGCGTGGTGACCAGGGCCGCCGCCTCGCCGATCAGGGCCGTCTCGGCCGGGGACATCATCGGGTTCCGGGTGCGGCGGGCGGCCGCGTCCGCGAGGTGGCGGGCGGGGATGCCGTCGTCGGCGGCCAGCCGCGGCACCAGCGCGGTCACCAGCAGCCGGGCCCCGTCCGCCGCCGGGTGCCCGGGGTCCACGGCGACCTGGGCCAGGATCAGCGCGGACATCGCCCGGTCCACGGCGGGCGCCCCCTCCTCGGTGTTGCTCCAGTCGATCACGACGGGCCCGTCCGGCGTCAGCACCACGTTGTCCGGGTGCAGGTCCAGGTGCAGGACGCGGTCGTCCGGGTCGGGCGAGAGCCGGGCCGGGACGGTGTGCAGCTCGGCGAGGAGGCCGGCCAGCAGCTCGGCGCCCTCCTCTGCGCCCAGGTCGCCGGAGATCAGGGACTCCAGCATCGTCGGCCCGTACAGCCGCTGGAGGACCAGGTCGCCGGGCCCGGCCGACGGCGGCTGCGGGCCCAGGCGGGGCACCGGGTAGCCGGAGGCCGACAGGTAGGACATCACGGGAAGTTCACGGGCCGCGTCCATTCCGTCCCGGTAACGCCGCAGGACCCACGCCTCGTTCAGCTCGTACACGTCCGCGTTGCGTCCGCTGCCCAGCAGTTGGCCTATGCGCATGAGGGGAACCTACTCGGGCTCCGGACGGGAGGGGAGGCCGGGCCCGGCGGGCCGTCCGGGGCCGGTCCGAGGGCCCCCATAACGCGATGCGATGGGGCGGACGGGATCTCCTGAAGATGACGTGTACGCGGCTACCTTGGCGGCGAATTCCCCCGCACTGCTTCCCCCGAAGCGATCCCCAGAACAAGGAGAGTTCCGTGGAGAGATCCATGCTCCGCAGACGGGCCCTGGCCGCGTGTACCGCCACCGTGGCCGTCGGCGCGCTCGCGCTCGCCGGTCTGACCGGCACCGCTTCCGCCGACCCCGCCCCCCACACCCCCACCGCTTCGGCGGACTCCGCCCAGCTCTCACCGGGTCTGCTCAAGGCCATGCAGCGGGACCTCGGACTGACCGCGTCCGAGGCACGCAGCCGCGTGGCCAACGAGGCACGGGCCACCGCCGTCACCGCCGGACTGCGGTACTCCCTCGGCGACGACTTCGCCGGTGCCCGCGTCTCCGGGGACACGGCCCGCCTGACCGTCTCCACCACCGACGCGTCGGACGCCGCCCGCATCGCGAAGGCCGGCGCCCGCGCCGAGGTCGTCGACCACAGCCTGGCGGAGCTGGACACCGCCAAGGCCGCACTGGACCGGGTCGCACTCCGCAAGGCCCCCGAGGACGTCCCGTCCTGGTACGTGGACGTCAGCACCAACCGCGTCGTCGTCCAGGCAGGGAAGACCTCCGCCGCCGAGGCGTTCCTCGCCAGGGCCGGGGTGGACCGCGCCCTGGTGAAGATCGCGCACTCCACCGAGCAGCCCCGCACCTTCGCGGACCTGCGCGGCGGCGACGCGTACTACATGAACGGCTCGGGCCGCTGCTCCATCGGCTTCCCCGTCAAGCGCGGTACCCAGAGCGGCTTCGTCAGCGCCGGGCACTGCGGCCGCGCGGGCACCACCACGAGCGGCTACAACCAGCAGGCCCAGGGCTCCTTCCAGGGCTCGACGTTCCCGGGCCGCGACTACTCCTGGATCGCCACCAACGCCAACTGGACTCCGCGCCCGCTGGTGAACGGCTACGGCAACGCGGACATCACGGTCACCGGCTCCACCGAGGCGATCGAGGGCCAGTCCGTCTGCCGCTCCGGCTCCACGACCGGCTGGCACTGCGGCACCATCCAGCAGCGCAACAGCAGCGTCACCTATCAGGAGGGCACCGTCACCCCGGTGACCCGGACCAACGTGTGCGCCGAACCCGGTGACTCCGGCGGTTCGTTCATCTCCGGCAGCCAGGCGCAGGGCGTCACCTCCGGTGGCACCGGCAACTGCTCGCAGGGCGGTGTGACGTACTTCCAGCCCATCAACGCCGCGCTCCAGGCGTACGGCGTGACCCTGGTGACCAACGGCGGCGGCCCCACCACCCCGCCCGACCCGTCCGACCCGCCGAACCCCGGCGGCACCTGGGCGGTCGGCACCACCTACGCGGCCGGTGACGTCGTGACGTACGGCTCGGCGAGCTACCGCTGCCTTCAGGGCCACCTGGCGCAGCCCGGCTGGACCCCGCCGAACGTCCCGGCCCTCTGGCAGGCGCTGTAACACCCGCTCCGCACCACCCGCTCAGTGACGCGGGGCCACGACGAGGGCCCCGCGCCACGGACACCGCACCAACGGCCTCACGACCGGCCCACCCTCTCCGGATCGAGGAGCGGGGCCCGGGGCGACGACGCCCCGGGCCCCCCGCACCGCGCACGTGCCCTTCCCCACCGTCCCGAGGAGAACCGTCAGCCATGTCTCCCGTATCCCCCGAACCCAACGAGTCCAGCGAACCCGCCACCGCCGAAGCCGCAGGCGGACCGGCGATCACCCGGAAGTCCCTCCTCAAGGCCGCGCTCGTGGCCACCGCCGTGCCGCTGTTCGCGGGCGGCGGGGTCGCCCTCGCCCGCGACGCCGGCAAGAGCGGCGAACCGCTCGCCCCCACGCCGGAGTGCGACGACGGCGACGAGCCGACGCACGACCAGATGGAGGGCCCGTACTTCAAGCCCAACTCCCCCCTCCGCACCAGCCTGGTGACCTCCTCGACGCCCGGCGTCCCGCTGACCGTCAGCGGCTACGTCTTCGGCCGTGAGTGCCGTCCCATCCCCGGCGTGCTGCTCGACTTCTGGCAGGCCGACAACAACGGTGGCTACGACATGAGCGGGTACAACTTCCGCGGCCACCAGTTCACCGACCAGAGCGGCGCGTTCTCCCTCACCACGATCGTGCCGGGGCTCTACCCGGGCCGCACCCGCCACATCCACGTCAAGGTGCAGGCGCCGGGCTCCGGCATCCTCACCACCCAGCTGTACTTCCCGGGCGAGCCGCGCAACGGCACCGACATGCTGTACGACCCGGCGCTGCTCATGAACGTCCGGACGGCCGGCTCCGGCAAGCAGGGCAGTTTCGACTTCGTCCTCAACGTCGCCCAGCAGCCGACCGACCCGCCGGACCCGACCGACCCGCCGACCACCCCGGGCGGCACCTGGGCGGCCGGAACGGCGTACACCGCGGGCAACCGCGTCACATACGGCGGGGCCGCGTACCGCTGTCTGCAGGCTCACACCGCCATCGTCGGCTGGGAGCCGCCGAATGTCCCCGCGTTGTGGGAACGCGGGTAGACGAGCAGACAGGCCGAGCGGCCGTAACCGCCGCGCCCCCGCGCCTCCGGGCTCTCTCCCCGGAGGCGCGGCGGGCGCACGGCCCGGACCGGAGGGGGTTCGGTTCGGGCCGCCTTCGCCTTCCCCCGTACGCGTACCGTGCTCACTTCGCGTCCGAGTAGCGCTCCACCACCGCCGTGGTGAACGGGAACCGCACCGGGGTCTCGCCGAACGCCGTCCGTCCGGCCAGTTCGGCGGCCTCCCGGATCGCCGCCACCACCGCCCCGGCCTCCGCCTCCGGGCAGTGCACGATCACCTCGTCGTGCTGGAAGAACACCAGCTCCGCCCGGAGCCCGGCGGCCGCGATCGACTGCCGCAGGGCCGCCAGCAGCAGCAGCGCCCAGTCCGCCGCACTGCCCTGCACCACGAAGTTCCGCGTGAACCGGCCCCGCGCCCGCGCGTCCGACGAGGCGTAGCCCGGCAGGTAGCCGTGGCCCGGCCCGCCGTCCCGGTCCGGTGCGGATTCCGCCTCCTCCTGCGGGATGCCGGCCTCGCCGTCCTCCCCGCGCCCCGCCGCCGGCGGGCTCGTCCGGCCCAGCCAGGTGCGGACGAGACGGCCCTCCTCGCCCGCCTTCGCCGCGTCGTCCACATAGGCCACCGCACGCGGGAACCTGCGGCGCAGCGCCGCCAGGTTCTTCAGCCCGTCCCCGGACGTCTGCCCGTACACCGCGCCGAGCAGCGCGATCTTCGCGTGGTCCCGGTCGCCGTGGAAGGCGCGGTCGGACAGCGCCGTGTAGAGATCGCCCTCGTGACCGGCCACCTCCATCAGACCGGGGTCGCGGGAGATCGCCGCCAGCACGCGCGGCTCCATCTGCGCCGCGTCCGCGACGACCAGCCGCCACCCCTCGTCCGCCACGACGGCCCGCCGGATCACCTTCGGGATCTGGAGCGCCCCGCCGCCGTTGGTCGTCCACCGCCCGCTCACCGTGCCGCCCGGCTGGTACTCCGGGCGGAAGCGGCCGTCGCGCACCCAGTCCTGGAGCCAGCCCCAGCCGTGCGCCGTCCAGATCCGGTACAGCTTCTTGTACGCGAGCAGCGGCGCGACCGCCGGATGGTCCAGCGACTCGATCTCCCAGCGGCGCGTCGAGCGCACCCGGACCCCGGCCCGCGCGAACGCCCGCACCACGTCGGCCGGCAGGTCCGGCCGCACCCGGCGCCCGAACGCGGCGGACACCTCGTCGGCCAGCTCCGCCAGCCGGCGCGGCTCGCCCCCGCCCGCGTACCGCTCGCCCAGCAGCTCGTGCAGCACCTCGCGGTGGACGTCGGCCCGCCAGGGCAGGCCCGCCCGGTTCATCTCGGCGGCGACCAGCATCCCGGCCGACTCGGCGGCCGTCAGCAGCCGCATCCGGTCCGGCCGGTCCGTCGCGTCGTGGCGGGCGAGCTGGGCCGCGTACACCTCGGTCAGCTCCTCCAGCGGCGGCTCCGGGCCCGACGACGGCTCGAACAGGGAGGACTGGGAACGGGGCTCCGCGGACCGGGGCGGCGGATCGGGCGGCACCGGGCCGCCCCGCAGCCGCGCCAGGGCGGCCGCCGCCGAGCGGGGCTCGCCGAGCCGGCCCTCGTACCCCAGGAGCAGGGACTCCGCCGCCTCCACGTCGTAGGCGCGCTCCACCCGCACCCCGGC
>NZ_JAKRGC010000219.1 GCF_022347745.1 Streptomyces sp. OfavH-34-F | reverse complement strand
GAAGCCGCGGACCCGGGCCAGGACGCCGGCGCCCCGCTCCCCGGCCGCCTCGCGGCTCTCCAGCAGGATCGCGGCGGCGCCCTCGCTGAGGACGGTGCCGGTGCGGCCGCCGGGGACGACGCGCGCGGTCCTGGCGTAGCCGGGCAGGGCCGCCTGGGTGGCGAGGGCCTGCTCGGGGAACTCGTCGGCGACCACCACCATGATCCGGTCGGCGGCGCCGCGGGCGATGACCCTGGCGGCGAGCTGGAGCGCGCACACGGAACTGGTGCCGCCGTTGGCGATGGTCGCCGTGTAGCCGCGGAAGCGGTGCAGCATCGCGACGTGGCCGGCGGCGGCGTTGACGACGGTGTTGGCGAACAGCGACGGGTTGGCCCCGGTGATGCCCGAGCGCACGACGCCCTCGTGGAAGCGGAGGACCGAGGTCACCGGCCCGTACCCGGTGGCGAAGACGACGCCGGTGGACTCCGCCACGGCGCGCGACGGCTTGCCGTGCCGGGCGTACAGGTCGCCTACGACGGACGCGGCGAGCAGGCTCAGCGGGTCCATGCGGCGGGCCCGGCTGGGGTTGGTGCCGCGCGCCGCCGCCTTGATGTCGGCCCGGCCGACCGGCACCCGGCCGATGCCCGGGACCTCCTCGTAGGTGTCATAGCAGGGCCGCCCCTCGGCGAATGCGGCGGTGACCGCCTCGGTGCTGCCCGCCGTCCCGGCCAGGCCGGCGACGCCGGTGACGACGACCTCGCGGACCGCCTCGCGGCGCGGGGGCCGGGAGCCGGTGCGGCCGGGCCGGTTGAGGACGACGGAGGCGTTGTTGCCGCCGAACGCGAAGGAGTTGGACAGCACCACCTCGGGGCGCGCCTCGCGGCCCATGTCGGGGATGACGTCCAGGCCGTACGGGGAGGGGACGCCCCGGGTGTTGATGGTGGGCGGCAGGGTTCCCCGGTCGATGGCCAGGGTGCTGACCACGGCCTCGACCGCGCCGGCCGCGCCGAGGGTGTGGCCGAGGATCGACTTGGTGGAGCTGGCCGCCGGGATCTCCAGGCCGAACAGCAGCTTCAGCGCCTTGGGTTCGGAGGCGTCGTTGGCGGGGGTGCCGGTGCCGTGCAGGTTGAGGTAGTCGACGTCGGCGGGGGTGAGGCCCGCCGTGTCGAGCGCCTGGGCCATGGCGGAGCAGGCGCCCTTGCCGCTGGGGTCGGGGGCGGTCTGGTGGTGGCCGTCGCAGGACAGCCCGTAGCCGCCCAGCTCCGCGAGGACGCGGGCACCGCGCGCCGCGGCCCGTTCCGCGGACTCCAGGACCATGAACCCGGCGCCCTCGCCGAGGGTGAGCCCGGTGGAGGCGGAGAGCGGCGAGCACGGCTCGGAGTCCAGGGCTCCCAGCGCGCTGAACCCGTAGTGCGACAGCTCAGCCAGCGGGTCCACGCCGCCGCACACCACGTAGTCGACGTCGCCCTTCCAGAGCAGCTCGGCCGCGTAGCCGAGGGCGACGGCGCTGGCCGCGCAGGCGTTGGACAGGACGACGCGCGGGCCGCGCAGGTCGAACTCGGCCGCGATGTAGTCGCCGACGCAGGGCAGTTGGGCGGCGACCGCCTGGGCGACGTCCAGCCGGCCCTCCAGGACGAGGGTGCGGTGGGTGGCCTCCAGCGTCGGCATGGCGCCGAGGCTGGAGCCCACCACGACGGCCACCCGTTCCCGGTCGACCGCGTCGAGGTCGAGGCCGCTGCCGTCCAGGGCCTCGCGGATGGCGGTGGCCGCGAGGGCGTAGCAGCGGTCCAGGTCGGCGGGCTGCTCGGCGGTGGACATGCCCGCCCAGTCGGTGAGCAGCTCGGAGGTGTCGAAGAGGGTGTTGGTGCGGATGCCGGTGACGCCCGCGGCGATCGACGCCCAGCTCTTCTCCACGTCGTCCCCGGCCCCGGTGATCAGGCCCAGGCCGGTCAGAGCGATGTTCGGAGGTGTCATGACCGGGCCTCTCAAGCGATCTTGACGGTGAGGGAGCGGGCGATGACCCGGGGCAGGGTGACGGTGCGCACGGGGCGCTCGTCGCCCGTGCGGTCCACGGCGGCCAGCTCCAGGCCCGGCACCCAGAAGGGGGTGTCGAGCAGGGCCAGGACCAGCTCCTCCTCGGGGTTGGCGGACGGCGCCTGGTGCAGGACGGTGCCGATCCCGCGGCCGGCCGCCGTGATGGCCGTACCGGCGGCGAAGCGGCTGCCGACCGGGGCGACGAGGGCGGTGAGGCGGCGCTCGGAGCCGGTGGGGGCGGTCAGCTCGCCGGAGCCGTGGAACTCGCCGATGCGGCTCCAGTCGATCATCCAGGCCAGGTCGGCCTCGTCGACGCCCAGCTCACCGAACCCGGCGCCGTACACGCCCATCCCGGCCTCGGCCTGCACCCGGCGCAGCGCCTCCTCGCCGGTCTCGGCGCCGCCCTTGCCGGTGACGCCGGCGAGCACCGCCTCGTACGCGGCGTCGGGGGCGTCCGACAGCAGCAGGTAGCCGTACTCGCCGGTGGTGCCGACGCGGGCCAGGTGCGCGGTGGCGCCGGGGGCGTCCAGGGTGGCCTCGGTGACGGCGTGCAGGGTGAGGCCGGAGATGTCGAAGTCCACGAAGTCCGCCGCGACCGACCAGGCCGTGGGGCCCTCGAAGGCGACCGCGCCCCAGCCCTCGGGGGCTATCTCGACGGTGACCCCGTCGGCGTCGAACTGTCCCAGATAGGCGGCGAGTTCGTCAGCGGTGACGGCGGTGCGCGGCAGCAGCCACGACTCCTCGCCGATCTCGAAGTGCAGCAGGATCGCGAAGGGCTTGCCGTCCTCGTTCAGCGCCAGCACCTCGCGGACGGTGTCGGGCTCGACGTAATCGGCGGACTTGGCGAGGAAGCCGTCCAGGAAGGTCAGCCGCTCGTCACCGTTGAGCCGGACCAGCGGGGCGGTGATGCGGTAGGCGCCGACGGCGGTGCGCAGCGTGGCGTAGTCCTCGGTGGCGGTGCGGGCGGCCGGGGCGATGGTGGTGGCGGTCATGATCGGTCGTTGCCTTTCGGTTCGGTGGTGCGGAAGTGGAGGGGGGTGTCGTGCACGGAGAACAGCCAGGTGCTCTCCGGGGCGGCGGACACGCCGCCGATGAGCAGGCCCGACGGGGTGGCGCGCAGCACCAGTTCGTCGTGCGGGGCGGTGGCGGGGGCGCAGTGCAGCCACCGCCCGTCGGAGAGCCGGACGGCGGCCCGGCCGGCCCACACCTGGCGGAAGTCGCCGGTGTTCAGCTCCCAGTGCTCGCCGCCCGATGCGAGGACGACGGCCGTCCGGAGCGGTGTCTGCGGGGTGAGCCACACCACGGTCTCGCGGTCCGTTCCGCTCGACCGGGTCTCGACGCGGAGCCCGTCGCCGTGGGCGGCGATCTCCCAGTCGAGGCCGGCGTCCGGGGAGTGCAGCCCCAGCGGGTGCTTCTCCTCCCAGGCCCCGGCGGCCGGCACGCCCCAGCCGAGCCCGGCGGCCCGGTCGTGGCGGCTGTTCTCCCGGGTCACCCACAGGCCCGCGGACCAGTGGGGGTTGTAGCCGTGGGAGCGGGTACGCGGGTAGGGGCTGCGGAGCACCTTGGTGGTGCCCTCGCGCCAGACCGTGACGCCGCCGGCGGCCGCGTGCACCTCCAGGCGGCGGGCGGTGTCCGCGCCGCTGGGGCGCAGGTCGGTGCGCATCCGGGCCACGCCGTCCGGGCCGGGGGCGAGCCGGCGTTCCAGGAGCGTGCTGTGGACGAGGCGCAGGGCCCCGTCCGCCGCGAGGGCGATGCGCACGTCCGGGCCCCGCCAGGCCAGTTCGGTGCCGGCCGGGACGGTGTGGGAGGCGGCGACGATCTCGGAGGCGTCGCGCACCCCGCGGCCGAGGCCGATGGGGTGGTCCCGGCCGTCGGGGCCGGTGAAGACGCCCTGGCGCAGGCCGATGGTCTGGAAGATCCTGCCGGTGTCGGGGCCGGTGCGGGTGAACTCCTGGAGGAGGCCCGCATCGTCCAGGGTGAAGGTGCCGGTGACGGTGGCGTCGCCGTCCCGTTCGGTGACCCGGACCCCGCCCTCGACGGGCTCCAGGGTGAGGTCGCGGGGTTCGCCCTCGCGCCAGCCGGCCGGGCGGTCGGCCCGGCAGCTCGGCCAGGTCGAGACGAGCACCGGGCCGCGGTGCCCGTCCACGTGGACGCTCAGTGTGCCGTCGTCGCCGTCCACCTCGCAGGTGAGGCCGGACCGGGTGAACCGGTACGGCGCCACCCCGCGCGGGGTGCGCACCCGGTACGGGGGCTGGGCGATGCGCAGCGCCCGGGTCGCGCCGCCGGGCTCGGTGAGCCGGGCCTCGCACACGGTGCCCCGGTCCACGTCCACGGACGCGTCGATCCGGAACTCGCCGAGGGCCAGGCTGTAGTCGACGGTGCGGACCCCGTCGGCCATCCGTACGTCCGAGCGCAGCTCGTCGTCGCGGGACTCGGTGACGGAGGCGAAGCTGGTCAGGCTGCCGAGGGCCGCCGTGGCCCGCTCGCCCAGGTCGGCGAAGACGCTGCGCACGACGAGCGGGATGTAGTTGTGCAGCTCCACGTTGCCGTCCTCGCCGGGGACGGCCCGGCCCACCGAGACGCAGCCGACGCGCCGGTAGAGCCGGAAGGCCACGGTGTTGGCCGGGTTGACGGTCAGCCGGAGCACCAGGCAGCCGGTGCGCATCATCCACTCGACGGCCTCGGTGAACAGCCGTCCGGTGACCAGCCCGCCCCGGTGGGCGGGGTGGACGAAGAACATGTCCGCGATGAGTTCGCCGGCGCGGGCCGACCGCCGGCCGGTGTTGTGGAAGAGGCCGAACGTACCCACGAGCCGCTCGTCGTCCTCGGCCACCAGGAACGTCGCCGTCTCGCGCTCGGCCAGCTCGCGGGCGAGTTCGTCGCCGCTGACGCCTCCGGCGACCGGGTTGGGATTGTCCCGGTGGCGGTTGTACAGCTCCGCGATGGCGTGCGCGTCGCCCTCCTGGTACGGGCGGATCGTGAGGGCCATGGTCACACCTCCTTCTGAGGTCCTGGGGTGGTGGTTTGCCTGCGGGGGAAGGGCGGGGGTTCAGCCCTTGCGGCCGGTGGTGACGACGAGCGTCCCGGCGGCGGCGAGTTCGGAGCCGACGGTCGCCCGCACCTTCACCTGGCGCAGGCCGCCGAGGCGCTGGCCGAGCCGGGCCTCCAGCGTGAGCTGGTCGCCGGGGACGACGAGCCGGGAGAACTTCATGTTGCTGATGGAGCCGAGGTAGCCGACGCTGCGCGAGGCGTCGTCCGCCCCGGTGCCGGCGGCGTCCTGGAGGATCTCCGCGACGTAGACGACGGCGACGAGCTGGGCCATCGACTCGACGATCATCACGCCCGGCATGATCGAGTGGTCCGGGTAGTGCCCGGCGAAGAACGGCTCGTTGACGGAGACGCTCTTGACGCCGCGTCCCGAGACGCCCGGTACGACGTCGTAGGCCCGGTCGATCATCAGCATCGGCCAGCGGTGCGGCAGCATCCGCTTGATGTCGTCCGACGAGTAGCTCAGCGCCTTGCGCGCGGGAGCGGGGGCCGGCGCGTCGAGAAGTGCGGTGGTCGCGGTGCTCACGCGGCGGTCTCCCGGTCCTCGATGAAGTCGACCAGGGCGTTGATGGAGCCGAAGGCCTCGAAGTCGTCGTCGCTGATCAGCACGTCGAACTCGTTGTTGACCATGACGACGATCTCCAGCGTGTCGAGCGAGTCCATCTCCAGGCCCCGGCCGAACAGCGGCTGGTTGTCGGAGACCACGGCGGGTTCGACCTCCAGCCCGAGCCGGTCGATGATCATCGACTTGACCTTCATGTTCTTGTCGAGACGGGCCTCGGCCTGGGTGCGGATGTCCTCGAAGGTGGCGGTGGACATAACGGTTCTCTCCTGTGATGTGGTGGGTTCTGCGGTCAGTTGGGGATCATTCCGCCGTCGACGGTCAGCACCTTTCCGGTGATGTACGAGGCGGCGGGCGAGGCCATGAAGACGGCCGCCTGCGCGACCTCGGCGGGGGTGCCGGTCCGGCCCATCGGGATCACCTGGAGGGCTTCCTTCAGGTGGGCCGGTGGGACCTTCTTGACCATGTCGGTGTCGATGAACCCCGGGGCGACGACGTTGACGCGGATGCCGCGCGGGGCGACCTCGTACGAGAGGGTCTTGGCCAGCGAGATCACTCCGCCCTTGCTGGCGGCGTAGTTGGCCTGGCCGGCCCGTCCGGCGATGCCGCTGGTGGAGGCGATCAGGACGATGGAGCCGCCGCTCGCGTACATCTGCTTGGTGGCCTCGCGGGCGGTGAGGAAGGCACCGGTGAGGTTGGTGTCGATGACCTGCTGCCACTTGGCGCTGCTCATGGCCGCGAGGTGGCCGTCGGCGGTCACGCCGGAGTTGAGTACGGCGACCTGGACCGGCCCCCACTCGGTGCGCACCCGCTTGAACATCGCCATGACCTGGGCCTCGTCGCCGACGTCCGCCTGGACGGTGAGGGCCCGGCGGCCCAGGGCGCGGATCTGCTCGGCGACCTCCTCCGCCTTGGCCGCGCCGGCCCGGTAGTTGAGGACGACGTCGCAGCCCTGTCCGGCGAGCGCGAGGGCGGTGGCCGCGCCGATGCCGCGGGACGCTCCGGTGACCAGGGCACGGGTGCCCTCGGGGAACAGGAGGCTCATGCCCGGCCTCCCGCCATGGCGGCGGTGACCCGGTGCGCGCCCGGGTCGAAGCCCGGGGCCTCGCTGCCCAGGCCGTCGCGGCGGGCCGCGACGAGGATCGTCCGGGCGACGGCCAGGTCGAGGATGCCGAGGCCGAAGGGGGAGAAGACGATGGTCCCCTCGGTCTCGGGCTCCTCGCTCTGGCCGAGCGCGGTGGCGATCTCGGCGTGCACGAAGCGGCGGTGGCCCACCTCCTGCTCGGCCCGGTGCAGCGAGGTCTGCTCGCGGATCGCGTGGTCGATGTCGTCGACCACGTTGTAGGCGTTCAGGACGGACGCCGTGCTCAGGTCGCGCAGCGACAGGTGCAGGATCACCTGGTGCTCGGGGCGGTCCGGGTGGTCGGCGAGGTCGAGCCAGTAGCTGGAGTCGGTGGTGGCGATCGAGACCGTGCCGGTGCGCAGCGCGTCACCGACCTCACCGGCCACGAAGGTGATCTCCGGGCGTTCCTCGGCCAGTTGGGCGGCGAAGGTGGCGGCCCGGCCGGGCACGGCGTCCTGCACGGTGACCGTGCGCAGCTCGGGGTGGACCAGCACGAGGAAGTCCAGGACGCGCCGGTTGATCGTGCCGCAGCCGATCAGGCCCGCCGTGCGCACCGGCCGGCTGCCGTGCAGGGTGCGGCTGGCGAGGGCGGCGGAGGCCGCGGTGCGGGAGGCCGATATCTGGCTGGCCTCCAGGACGGCGGTGGGGTAGCCGGTGCGCAGGTCGTTGAGGATCTGCACGGACGAGGCGCGCTGCAGGCCGCGCTCGACGTTGGCCGGGAACGAGGAGATCCACTTCAGCCCCATGACGGGGTCGGGTCCGCCCAGGTAGGCGGGGAGCGAGATGATGCGGGAGCCGTCGTCGCCGGGCGGGCGCAGGAACCCGGAGTGCGGGACCTCCGAGCGGCCCTGGCCGTGCAGCACGTACGCGGTGCGCACCGCTTCGAGCACGTCGGGGTCGAGGCCGTCGAGCGCGGCGGTGACGTCCTCGCGACCGAGGATTCTCATGTCTGGTCAATTCCTCTGCGTGGATGGTCGGTTGAGTGGTCCGAGGGGGTCTGCGGTCAGCCGAAGCGGGACTCGACCCAGGAGTCGCTGTAGATCGTGTCGAGGTAGCGGTCGCCGCCGTCGGGAAGGATCGCGACGCAGGTGGCGCCGGGGGTGATCCAGGAGGCGGCGTCCATCAGGGCGGAGATCACCGCGCCGGACGAGCCGCCGGCGAGGATCGACTCCCGCCCCAGCAGGGCGCGGCAGCCGCGTACGCAGTCCAGGTCGGTCGTCTTCACCACCCGGTCCGCGAGCCCGGGGCGCAGCAGCGCCGGGACCACGGCCGCGCCGTGTCCGGGGATGGTGCGGCGGTGCTGCCGCTCCCAGGACTCGGGCGGGCCGAAGATCACACTGCCCACCGCGTCCACCGCCACCACCTGGGTGGGCAGGTTCTCGGCGGCGATGTACTCGGCGCAGCCGCGCAGGGTGCCGGTGGTGCCGGCGGCCAGGAAGAGGTAGTCGGGGGCCTGCGGCAGCGCTTCGTGGATCTCGCGCATGGTGTGCTGGTGGGCCAGGGCGTTGTACTCGTTGCCGTACTGGTTGGGCCAGTAGGCTTCGGGCACGGTGGTCAGGAGTTCCCGCACCCGCCTGATCCGGGACGGCAGGTACTCGCCGGTCTCCGGGTCGCGGTCCACGATCTCGACGGTCGCCCCGTACGCCCGCATGATCGCGGTGTTCTGGGTGGTGGTGCGCGGGTCGACGACGCAGATCAGGTCGAGCCGGTAGAAGTTGCAGAGCTGGGCCAGGGCGATGCCGAGGTTGCCGGAGGAGGACTCCACGACGGTGGAGATGCCGGGCACCAGCGCTCCGGTGGACAGGGCGTGCTCGATCATGGAGCGGGCGGCCCGGTCCTTGATGGAGCCGCCCGGGTTGAACCGCTCGCACTTGCCGTAGACCTGGAAGAGCGCCGGCGGGAAGAGACGGTCCAGGGCGACCAGCGGGGTGGCGCCGATCGTCGCGATGATGTCCGGATCGCGACGGCGGGCCGCGGTGACTGCGCGGGCCGTCGCGTCGGAGGGGGCTACGGTCATTCCGGTACCTTTCTGCTGATCTGGAGCCGGAGTTCGCTGACGTAGCGCTCGCCCCCGGCCCCGGTGAACCAGGAGTCCCGCGGGTGCGGCAGCGGCTCGCTGAGGATCACGGTGGTGTCCTCGCCGAGGCGCCGGGCGCGGCGGACGAGGTTGGCGAAGGAGAGCACGAGGGTGGGGCTGGTGAAGTCGACCAGGGACGGCTTGGTCTCCTGGGGGAACTTCACGAACGCCTGGTCGGGCAGTCCGCTCGCGCGCAGCCAGCGCCGTACGGCCAGGTAGTCGCCCGCCCGGTCGGGTTTGGCGGCGAGCGGGATCTCCCCGGCCGGCACCCGCCAGGTCTCCCGGAACAGGACGAGCCCGTCGAGGCTCACGCGCGGGGCGTGCGGCTGGTCGAGCCCGATCTTGAAGGCGTCGGCGGCGATGATCGACACCGGTACGGCGAGCAGTTCGGCCATGCTCCACGCGCGCCCGTCGGGCGTGGTGGCGGTGACCGTGCCGTCCCGCTCGGCGAGGGTGATCGCGGCGGCGGCGTCGATCCGGGACCGGTCGTCGAACGGGGCGCGGGTGAAGCCGATGAGCCGGTCGCCCGCGCCGATCGGGGCGGGCACCATCCGGCCGCTGTTGCGCTTCCAGTCGACGGGCAGCAGCGGCACCAGGCGGGGTGCGTCGACGGCCGCGTTCACCCGGTCGCGCAGCGAGGCGGCGCCGCTGGTCCAGTCGAGGAACGGCAGGTCGCAGGTGGCGAGGCAGGCGTGCAGCTCACCGAGGACGGTGGTCAGCCCGCCGTCCGCCTCCCGGACGACTTGGAGGTCGGGGCTGTGCAGGGCGAGGTGCGGGGAGCGGACGGGGCCGGTGGCGAAGACGGCCCGCGCCCGCCGCTCGATGTCCGCGACCCGCAGCCCGACCGGTTCGGTGCCGGCCGGGTCGAGGTCGAGGACTTCGCGCCACTTGCGGGCGAGTTCCCCGGTCGCGGTGTGCACCGGCCGGGCGCCGTCGCCCCAGAACAGGCCGAGCACCTGGGGCCAGACGTCGGCGAGGGTGACCTGGGGGCGCCGCGCCGCCGCGGTCCGGACGAACCCGGCGATCTCCGCCTCGGCCAGTTCCGCCAGGCGGTTGCCGAACCAGTCCGCCGCGTCCGCCACCAGGGCGAGCGGGCGGGCGATGCCGTCCAGGAAGTCGGTGCCGACCTCGACCCGGCAGTCCCGCACCGCGTCCTGGTAGCAGAGGGTGCGGCCGGCGTAGGCCTTGCCCTCGTCGCGGGAGGCGTCGAGTCCGGTCGTCGCGACGAAGTAGGCGTCCAGCTCGTCGAGCCGGTCGGCGAGTTCACCGGAGGTGGTGGCGGCGTCGATGGCCTCGCGGTGCCGGTCCAGTTCGGTGAGGACGGTCTCGAAGCGGACGAACATCTCGGGGTCGGCGACGGCGGCGACCCGCCGTCGCAGTATCCGCTCGGCGCGCACGTCGACCGGGATGTTGGCGTCCCAGGTCAGCACACGCTGCTTGAGCAGCCGGTGGAGGATCTTCTCGACGCGGGGCCGCGCCCCTTCGGGCTCCCAGCCGTCCTCGCGGATCAGGGCCTCGGTGATCGCCGCGCCGTTGCGTTCCCCGTCCGCGTGGGCGAGGACCTGCCGGTCCTCCGGGCGGAGCCGGGTGACGCGGCCGCCCGGCAGCAGCAGCCGGTCGCCGTCGAGGTGGACGTCGGGGCGGGGCAGCGGCGGGAACCACCAGCGGGCGCCGGGCTGGGCGACCATCCAGTCCGCGAGGGCGGCCAGCGCCCAGCGTTCGAAGTGCGTACGGCTCCGCGCGACCAGCCGCTCGCCGTGGTCCACCGCGAGACTGCCGGGCGCCCGCCCGACGGACATCCAGGCGGCCGGGCCGAAGAAGCCGATGGTCTCGGCCTTGGCGCAGTAGCGCAGCCAGTACATGGCCAGGGTGCGTTCGCGCTGCTTGCGCTTGGACTCCTTGCCGGTGCCGGCGGCGAGCGCGTCGAGCACGCGGTAGACGGTGCGGTTCTGCCAGGCGATGGCCGTACGGACCTTCTCGTCGCCGGCCAGGGCGGCCAGCCGGTGGGTCTCGGCCGCGCTGTCCGCGAGGTAGGCGGCGGCGAACGCCTCGGCGTCGCCCCGGTCGGCCGCGGCGGCCGCCGCGGGCCCGCCGAGCAGGTCGAGGCCCGAGGG
>NZ_JAKRGC010000218.1 GCF_022347745.1 Streptomyces sp. OfavH-34-F | reverse complement strand
CGGCAGGGTGCAGCGGACTTCGGCGCCGCCGGGCACGCCGCGCACCGCGTCGGCCGTCGCCCGCAGCAGGCGGCCCCCCGGCGAGCGGGCCAGCCGGCCGCGTACCAGGGTCTCGAAGTCGGCGGAGCGGACCATGCGGTAGGTGAAGGGGGCCGGGTCGACGGTGACCGGGCGGCCGTCCGCGCCGTGCACGCGCAGGGCGGGCCAGGTCGTGGTGACGGCTTCCTCCAGTCCGTCGGGGCCGGCGTGCCAGTAGCACCAGGTGCGGTCGGCGGGTCGCAGCGGCCCGTCCGGGGGTTCGATCACGGTGACGGTGGCGGTGCCGGTCTCCGTCAGGCGGTGCGCGAGGCTGAGTCCGGCCGCGCCGCCCCCGACGACGGTGACGTCGCTCCACTCCGGTGGGTGTGCGGCCCGCCGCGCGGTCATGTGCGGCTCGCCGGGTGGGCGGTGGGGCCGGCGGCGACGGCGTCCGAAGGCCGGGGGTGTGCGTCGTTCATGGTGCTCCTCGTCGGCCGGCCGTCGGTCCAGCGGACCATGTTCGGCCGGGCGATGCCAGGAGCCACGACGGGACGGACCGGGTGACACGGTCCGGCTCGCGGACGCGTCGGGCGGCGGGCGCCCGCGGACGCGTCGGACGGCGGGCGCCCGCAGATGGGTCGGACCCGGCCCTCTCCATGGGCCGGGTCCGCGCTTCGCCCTGAGTCGGCGTCAGCCGCCGGAGCAGACCGCGCCGTTCAGCCGGAAGGCCGCCGGGTCGGGGTTGGGGCCGTCGTTGGCGCCGACGAACCCGAAGGAGGCGGTCGAGCCGCCGTCCGGCGCCAGCGCGCCCGCGCCCTCGGGTGCGGTCACCCGGACGTGGCTGCCGGTCTGGTGGACCGTGGCGTTCCACCACGAGGACACGGACTGGCCCGTGGTCGGCCAGTCCCAGTCCACCGTCCAGCCGGTGATCGGGGTGTCCCCGAGGTTGCTGACGGTCACGGTGGCCACGAAGCCGTTGCCCCAGCTCGTGTCACGGTGGTACGTCACCGAGCAGGCGGCGTCCTCGGGGGTGCCGGTGGTGAAGGTGAGGGGCGCGGACGGGCCGGAGAGCCGCCCCGAGGCGTCCGAGGCCAGCACGTTGACGGTGTGGGGGGTGCCGGGCGGCAGGTTGCGCAGGGTCACGGAGGTGCCGGTGCTCTCGCCGACGACCCGGGTGTACGAGCCGTCGCGTTCCTGGACGAGGTAGCGGGCGGCGCCCGTCGCACCGTCCCAGGACAGGCGCGCGGTGGTGTCGGTGACGGCCTCCAGCCGGGGCGTGCCCGGCGTGGCGGCGGCGGAGGCGGCGGGCCCGGTGCCGTTCTCCGGTTCGAGGGTGACGGTGAGCAGGGCGTACGGGGGCACGGTGACCCGGGTGGCGGACGCGTCGCCGTCGGTGACCTCGGTGATGTCGTCGTCGCCGCGCGCGTAGCGGCTGACCTCGGGCGCGGTGGCGGACGGGGTGAAGCCCGCGTAGTCGAGTGCCACGGTGCGCGCGGCGTCGGGGTCCCTGTTGACGAGCATGACGCTGAGCCGGCCGTCGCGGCGGAGCACGGCGTGGGCGGAGACGTCCTGCGCGGAGGACTCGGAGGCGACCATGGTGTCGCCCGCGGTGCCGAGTTCGCCGGTCATCTTCATCCCGTAGTAGGGCGGGAAGGGGGTGTTGACCGCCGGCTCGCACACCTCGCCGGAGCAGGTGCCGCTGGAGAGCATGCCCATGTCGCCGTAGTCGGTCTCGCCGTCGACGGTGGTGATCCGGTCGATGCCGTTGTGGGTGTTCCACCAGTCGACGTTGAACACGCCGTTCTCCAGCGCCGTCATGAACGCGTCGGCGGCGAACAGGCCGTTGGGGCGGGCGGTGAGGCGGGCGCCGCCGGTGTTGGTGTTGATCTCGGAGAGGGCGATCTTGATGCGGGGTGAGTCCGCGCCCGCCACCCGGTCGATCTGGTTGCGCACCTCCCGCAGTTCGCCGGGCAGTTTGGCCAGCCGGTCCAGGGCGTCGTCGGCGGTGGTGTCGCCTCCCCCGGCGTACCAGTGGACGCTCACGAAGTCGATGACGTCGGCCACGGCGGGCAGCACGGTGTGGTTCCAGTCGCCGGAGTCCCCGGCGCCGACGACTCCGTCCGGCCACTCGCCCGGGCTGGTGAGGACGGCGCCGATCTTGACCGTGGGGTCGACGGCCTTCATGGCCGCCGCGTAGGCGCGCACCTGCCGGGCGTACTCCCGGGGGCTCTTGTCCTCGTGGTCGTCGTGCTCCCAGCCGCTGCCGTAGTGGCCGTTGCCGTAGATCTCGTTGCCGATCTCCCAGTACTTCGCGCCGTACTTCTTGGTGACGTTGGCGTACCTGACCCAGCCGGCCGCTTCCTCCGGGGTGCCGGAGCCGTAGTTCGCGATGAGCATCGGCTGCGCCCCGGTGGCCCGGACGGTGCCCATGAACGCGTCGAAGCCGGTGCCGGGGGCGACGTATCCGCCGGGCGCGGTGTGGGTCTCCCAGTGGTAGATGTCCGCGTACGAGCCGCCGGGGTAGCGCATCATCCCGACGTCGGCGGCCTTCATCAGGTCCGCCACCTCGGGATCGTTCATGTGCGCGTCCCAGATGGCGGTGTTGACCCCGCGCGCCTCACCGGTCAGCGTGCCGAGCGAGGCCTGGGCGTTCACCCGGACGTCGACGTCCGCGCCGTCCGCCGCCCGCGGTGCGGCGGGGGCCGGGCCGGCCGTGGTGGACAGCAGGGCCAGCGCGGCGGCCAGGACGGCGGCGGCGCGCGCGAGGGGGCGCAGGCCGCCCCGGGCCGGATGCGGGGGTCTGTGCGAGGGCGCCATGGGTGATCCTCCCTGGGATCTCGGCGGCAGTGGGGGTGCGGCGGCCCACGCCATCGGACCGGCCAAGTCCGTGCTGGCGTCGGGGTGTTGCGCGTCGGGGGCGCCGACGGGGCGGAGCGGGTGATCGAACCTCACGCGTGGGAGCGCTCCCATAATGGGAGGGGGTCCACGCCCTGTCAACGCCCCGTCAGCGCCCGCACACGCGGGAGCCGCCGGGCGCACGCGGGGTCGCGGCGGCGCGCGACGCGCACCCGCGCCGCCCAGGGATGCACAGGGGGCCGCCCGGGGCGCGGAGACACGCGCTCATTCCTTTTTTCGCAACTCTGCGTGCTCGAAGAAACGCGTAGGGTCACACGGCTTGGGAAGGCTGATCGTGTGGGAAGCAGCCCCGGGGGCAACGCCCTCAGCCCTTCGGACCCGGCCCGCCTCCGCGTCCGGTCCGCACTCACCCGCAGCGCCACCCACGAGCCGGGGACGCGGGGCTTCCCCCCGCGCCTGCAGGCGCCGTCCCCGCTCCCCCGACTCGTGGGCCCAGCCGAGAGGACCCCTCCCCCATGACCGTCATCTCCCAGATCGTCGCGCACGTCGTGACCGCCGACACCGATCACGCCTCGACCGGCTCGTGGATCTATCTCGGCCTGGGCGGACGCGAGTTCAGCCTCGACACCTACGGCGTCGACTTCTCGCGCGGGGCGGACGCCCACTTCCGCCTCGGCGAGGACAGCAACGTCAAGTACTCCTCGTACAACGACCCCCGCACGCCTCCGCTGAGCATCGAGGACCTGCGGCACTTCCCCGTCTACCTGCGCATGGAATCGGCGGGCGACCGGGCTGCCTGGTGCCTGGAGTGGGTGTCGGTGACGGTCGATCCGGACGCCGGGCACCGCCACCGCTACACGCACCCCGCCCTCGCCGGGCGCTCCAGCCGGCATCGCATCTGGCTCGACACCGGATACGGCAAGGCCCTCTATCTGCGCTCCGACTGCGAGGAGGCGCCCCGCCGCTGACGCCCGGAGCCCGACGGACCGCGCCGCGCGGCCGAACCGCCCGACACCCCCCAGCCCCCGACCCCGGAGGTCTCCTGTGTCCCGTCGCCCTTCCCGTACGTCACTCAGCCACGCACTGCGCCGCATGGTGCATGCGACGGAGGACCTGGTCGACGACGCTCTCGACCGCGCCGGAGATTTCGAGCGCGGCGTGCGGCATTCCCTGAGCGACGCCCTGGACGACGACAGGCGCCGCCACGACCGGGATCACGACGACCCTCACGACCACGACCACGACCATGGCCCCGACCGGCACCGCCACTGCCCCGACGACCGGGATCACGACCACGACCACGACGGGGACGATCGCCGCCGACGGGGGCCGGACCGCCGGCGCACCGGTCCGCCGGAGCGCGACGAGAGCGATCTGCGGGCGCTCACCGAGCGGATCTCCGTGCTGGCGGACCGGCTGGAGCGGCACCGGGAGAGCATGCGCGCGGTGGAAGCGGTGCCGCCACCCCGGGACGCCGGGGATCTGGAAGCCGTCCGGGCCGATCTGGCGACGCTGGCCGCCCGCCTCGACCGGATGGACGACGTTGCGCGCTGACCGGATCGGCCGAGGGGCGACCGGGCCGGGTGACCGCACATGACGGGCCGAGGTGGTGACGATGGGTGAGCGGCGGGCGCGACTGCTCGCGCGGGTCCTGGCACAGCTCGCCGGGGCGGAGGCGGCGCACACCCTGCGGCCCCGCCGCCGGGGCGCGCCCGGGGGCGAGAGCGCGCGGGTGCGCCGGGCGCGCCGTACCCGTGAGGCGCTGGAGAGCCTGGGCCCCTTCTACATCAAGGCCGGCCAGATGCTGGCGACCCGCCCGGACTTCGTGCCGCCCGAGATGATCGCCGAGTTCGAAAAGCTGCACGACAACGTCTCGCCCGCCCCGTTCACCGACTTCGAACCGGTGCTCAAGGAGGAGCTGGGGCCGCTGTGGCACCAGCGGTTCACGGACATCGACACCGCCGCGCCGCTGGGCACCGCGTCGCTGGCCCAGGTGTACCGGGCGGAGCTGCCCGGCGGGCGCCGGGTGGCCGTCAAGATCCAGCGGCCCGGGGTCCGGGAGGCGGTGGAGGCGGACATGAAGCTCATCCGGTCCCTGGCCCGGTTCGGGGCGAAGCGGGCGACCCGGTTCAACGAGGTGATCGATATCGAGGCCATGCTCGGCGTGGTCTTCGACGCCATGCGGCCCGAACTGGACTTCGTGAAGGAGGCCCGCAACATGACCGAGGCCGCCGAGGCGGCGCTCGGCTTCGACCACATCGCCGTGCCCGACGTCATCGAGGCGACCGGCCGGGTGCTCGTCCAGGGCCTGGCCCCCGGCGTCTCCATCCGCGACGCCGACCGGGACGCGTTCACCGTGGAGGAGCGCACGGCCATCGGCCACGACCTGCTGGCCTTCATGTACCGGGGCTACTTCGTGGACCGGATCTTCCACGGCGATCCGCATCCGGGCAATGTGTTCGTCCACCCCGGCCGGCCCGCCACCCTCATCGACTGGGGCATGGTCGGCCGCATCGACCGGCCCATGAGCACCGGCATCCTGCTGCTGCTCCTCAATCTGGCCATGAACGACGGCGCGGGAACGGCCCGGGCCTGGATCGACATGGGCAGCACCACGTCCTGGACGCGGGCTGCCGCCTTCGCCGGAGACATGTCCGCGCTGGTGCCGCAGATCGCCACGGCGTCCCTGGAGGAGCTGGACTTCGGGGTCACCCTGAGCGCCGTCCTCCAGCACTCCACCCGCCGGGGTATCCGCACCAGCCCCATGGTGGCCATCCTGGGGAAGTCGTTCGCCAACATCGAAGGGTCCATCCGCCATCTGTGCCCGGAACTCTCCCTGATCGACGTCTTCTCCGAGGAACTGATCGGGATCGTCACCGATCTGGTCAAGGAGGCCCTGTCGCCGCAGCAGGCGGTCCGCACGGCGCTGGAGCTGATCACGGCCGGGGCGTCCGCCCCCCAGCAGCTGCGCGGCGTGACACGGGACCTGGCCAACCGCGACCTCGGCATGCGGATGACCCTCAACGGCCCCCCGCCGCCGTCCCGGTCGATACGCGGCCTCGGCGGACCGGAACTGGGCCTGTCCATGGCGGCCGCGATGTTCTGGCAGCACCGCACCCGAGCCCGGTGACCCCCGCGGCCCGCTCCCCTCCCCCACACTCAAGGAGCCCTCATGCGTCCGCAGGCCCTGAAGGCCGGTGCGCTCGATCCCGCCGGCCTTCGCGAACTGATCGACACCGCACTCGCCGACTTCCTGTACGGCCCCTCGCCCCGCGTCCCCGCCCAGCGCCGGCGGGTGAACGGCGGCCACGACCTCGACCGCACGCTCGCCTCCTACGTGCTCGCGCCGGGCAAGCGGATCAGACCGCTGCTCTGCCTCATCGGCTGGTACGCCGCCGGCGGCGGTCGCGACGGCGAGGGCGAGGAGGCCGCCGTCCGGCTGGCCGCCTCACTGGAACTCTTCCACGCGTTCGCCCTGATCCACGACGACATCATGGACGAGAGCGACAGCCGCCGGGGAGCGCCCAGCGCGCACCGGGCCTTCGCCCTGCGCCACCGCGACCGCGCCGACCCGGACGCGTTCGGCCGGAACCTCGCCGTCCTGCTGGGCGATCTGGCGCTCGTACGGTGCGACGAGATGCTGCACTCCGCGGGGTTCACGCACCGGCAGTACCGGGCGCTGCTGCCGCTGGTCGACACCATGCGCAACGAGGTCGTGCTCGGCCAGTACCTGGATCTGCGCACCGCGGGGCCGCCCGGTGCCGACGCCGCCCTCGCCTTCCGGGTGGTCCGGCTGAAGACGGCCCGGTACACCGTCGAGCGGCCGCTGCACCTGGGCGCGGTGCTCGCCGGGGCGGGCGCCCGGATGCTGGAGGCCTGTTCGGCGTACGCGCTTCCGCTGGGCGAGGCGTTCCAGCTCCGCGACGACTTGCTCGGCACCTTCGGCGATCCGGCCGTCACCGGGAAGCCGGTCGCGGAGGACCTGCGGTCGGGCAAGGCGACCGTGCTCATGGCGCTGGCCGTCCGCAGGGCGTCGCGGTCGCAGGCGCGGCTGCTGCGCAGGTTCGTCGGGGATGCCGGCCTGGACGCGCGGGGGGCGGCGGCGGTGCGCCGGGTCCTGGAGGACACGGGTGCCCGCGAGACCGTCGAGAAGATGATCACCGCTCGCTACGAGGCGTCCCTCGCGGCCCTTGAGCGGGCGCCGTTCGTCCCCCGCGCGGCGGACGCCCTGCGCCGCATCGCCGACGAGGCGGTCACCCGGACGGCATGACGGCCACCCGGCCGGCTCACCCCGAGGGAGGATTTCCGTGAACAGCGACACCGACGCCCTGGCCCTGCCCTTCTTCTGCCCCATCGGGCCGGCCGTCCATCCGGCGGCCGGCGAGGCCGAACGCCGGGCGGTCGCCTGGATCGACCGCATGGGCTTCGCCCGGACCGAGGAGGAGTACGCCCGGACCGTCCGCACCCGGAGCGCCGACTTCTACGCGCGGTTCGCGCCGTACGCCGATCCCGACCGGCTGTGGCTCGCCGCCTGCTGGGTGTACTGGGGGTTCGCCTTCGACGACGCCCGCTGCGACGAGGGTCCGTTCGCCGCCGATCCGGCCGGGTTCGCCGGCGTGGCCGCCCGCACCCAGCGGGCGCTGGAGACGCCGGGGCCGCTGTTCGTCCCCGACGGCTATGCGGCGGCGCTGCACGACCTGGGCGAGCGGTTCCGGGCCTGCGCCACGCCCGTACAGCTCCGGCGCTTCCACCACGCGCACCAGGGCTGGCTCGCCGGGGTCCAGTGGCAGGTGTGCAACCGGGCCACCGGCCGGCTGCCCACCCTGGACCAGTATCTGACGATGCGGCTGCACTCGGCGGGCGGTGAGCCGACGTACGCCATGCTGGAGATCGTCAACGGCGAGGAGGTGCCCGGCCGGGAGATGGACGCGCCGGCGGTCCGGGCCCTGACCGAAATGGCCATCTGCGTCGATGCCCTCGACAACGACCGCCACTCCTTCGCCCACGAGTGCGCCCGCCGCCAGACCGGCCAGAACGTGCTCAGCGTTCTGATGGCCGAGGAGGGCGGCACACCGGAGCAGGCGCTCCACCGGGCCGTGGGGCTGCGCGACCGGGTGCTGTGCCGCTTCCTCGAACTCCGCGACGCCGTACGGGCGCGGGCCAGCGCACCGCTGAGGCGCTATGTCGACGATCTCGCGCACGGTATCCGCGGCAACATCGAATGGGCCGCGCGGACCCTGCGGTACTCCGGCGGCGCCGCGCGGGGCGCGGGCCCGGTACGGACCCGCTGGACGGACGCCCCGCTCCCGGGAGGACGCGATCCGAGCGGCCTGCCGTCCATCGCCTGGTGGTGGCAGGTCAGCGGCTGAGGAGTGCCGGACGGATCTGCGTCATCCCCGCTCCGTACAACTCCTGGGTGCCGCCATGACTTCTCGCTCTTCCTCCGTCCGTCCGCCCGCGGTCTGGGACGTGATCGTCGTCGGCGCCGGTCCGGCCGGTGCCACGGCCGCCCGGGTCGCCGCGCGGAACGGCCGCAGGACGCTCCTGCTGGAACGCGCCTCGATCCCCCGCTACAAGACCTGTGGGGGCGGCCTCATCGGGGCCTCCCTCGCCGCGCTGCCGCCCGGCCTGCCGCTGAACGTCCGGGACACGGCCGACCGGTTCACCTTCACCCTCAACGGCCGCGCCGCCCGCACCCTCGACTGCCTCGTGCCGACCTGCGCCATGGTGTACCGCAGTGAGTTCGACGCCGCGCTGACCGAGGCCGCCGCGGCGGCGGGGGCCCGGGTGGACGACTGCACCGCGGTCACCTCCCTGGAGCACGAGGGGAACACGGTCGCGGTCCGGACCGGGCGCGGCGACACCTTGCGGGCGCGGGCCGTCGTCGGCGCGGACGGCAGCGCCGGCCGGGTCTCCCGGTACGTCGGCGTGCGGTGCGCCCAGGTCGACCTGGCCCTGGAGGTGGAGGTGCCGGTGGGCGGCGCGGCGGCCGCCCGGTGGCAGGGGCGGGCGCTGATCGAGTGGGGTCCGCTGCCGGGCTCCTTCGGCTGGGTGTTCCCGAAGGGGGACGTGTGCACGGCCGGAGTGGTCGCGGCGCGCGGGTACTCCGCCGCGCTGCGCGTGTACAAGGAGGAGTTCCTGAGCCGTCAGGGCCTGACCGGTTCGCAGCCGCTCCACGACACCGGGCATCTGATGCGGTGCCGCCGTCCGGACTCGCCCCTGGCCCGGGGCCGGGTGCTCGTCGCGGGCGACGCCGCCGCCCTCCTGGCCCCCTGGTCGCGGGAGGGGATCTCGTACGCGCTGGGTTCGGGCGAGCTGGCCGGGCGGGCCGCCGCCCGGCTGGCGGGCGTCGGCGGGGAGGAGGCGGACGCCGTCACCGCTGCCTACCGGCGGCAGGTCGTGGAGGGCCTGGGCGCCGAGATGCGGGCCGGCGGCGCCCTGATGGACCTGTTCAGCCGCAATCCCCGGCTCGTCCACACGGCTCTGACCCGGCTGCCCCCGGTCTGGCGCCGGCTGGACGCCTACCTCGCGGGGGACACCGGCGCCGCCCGGATCATGGCCGCCCCCTTCGTCGGCGCGGCCACCGCTGTCGCCACCCGTCTGTCCCCGCCCCGGCGCGGCTGACGGACCGGGGTCACGCCTTCCCGGCCGGGTCCGGGCCGTCGTGGAGGGTCAGCGAGCCGGCGAGGTCGAGGTCGGCGGAGGTGCCGTGGGCTCCGGCGCGGACGAGCAGGACCGCCCCGAGCGCGGTGCTCCAGAACGTCCTCACCTCGGCGGCGAGCGGGCGGCCGGTGCGCCAGCCGCGTGCTTCGACGAGCCGGCCCGTGAAGCGTTCGGACTGCCGGAACAGCAGCTGGAGGTGCTGGTCGACGACGGGGGCGAGTTCGGGCCGGGCGATCCCGGTGGCGAGCGCCCGCGCGACGGAGGGCAGGGAGGGCATGGCCAGGACGGCGCGGGCGATGTTGCGCCGGAAGGCCGCCGCGTCCGGGGCCTGTCGGCCGACGCGCTCGACGCGGCGGGTGTCGTGGAGCAGGCCGAGGAAGGCGGCGTGCACGAGGAGCGAGTCCTTGGAGCCGAAGTAGTACGTCACCTGGTTGGGGAACGCCCCGGCCGCGCTCGCGATCTCCGCGACGCTCACCTCGGTGCCGGGCCGCTCCTCGCAGAGCCGCGCGGCCGCTTCGATCAGGCGGCGTTTCGTCGCGCGACCGCGGTCGCGCGCGCGTGCGGACGGCGGTCCGGTCTCGGTTCGCTTCTTCTCCACCCCGGAATTGTATGTGATACAACAACCCCTGTTCGCTTGTATCGCATACAAGAAAGGTGCGGAGCATGGACGGGAACGAGGTCGTCGTGACCGGAATGGGCGCGATCACCCCGCTGGGCGGGGATGTGGCGACCACCTGGGAGGCCCTGCTGGCCGGCGAGTCGGGCATCCGGGACCTGGCACCGACCGGCCCCGAGGACACCGGCCTCGCGGGAACGGCCGCCGGGACGATGGCCGTCGACCCCGCCGCCGCGCTGCCTCCGGTACGGGCCAGGCGGCTCGACCGGGCCCAGCAGGCGGCGCTCGTCGCCGCCGCCGAGGCCTGGGCCGACGCGGGCGCGCCCGAGGTGGACCCGGACCGGCTCGCGTCGGCGATCGGGACGGGCATCGGGGGCGTGGGGACGCTGCTGCGGGAGGACGACGTCCTGGAGCGGTCCGGGACACGGCGCGTCTCCCCCCGTACGGTCCCGATGCTGATGCCCAACGCGGCGGCCGCGCTGATCAGCATCGAGTACGGGGCGCGGGCGGGGTCCTACACGCCGGTCTCCGCGTGCTCGTCGGGCGCCGAGGCCGTCGCCCTGGGGGCCCGGCTCATCCGGGCGGGCGAGGCGGACCTGGTCATCGCGGGCGGCACCGAGGCCGCGATCACCCCCATCACCGTGGCGGGCTTCGTCCAGGCGCAGGCGCTGTCGCGGCACCCCGGCGATGCCGCCTCGGCCTCCCGGCCGTTCGCCGCCGACCGCAGCGGGTTCGTGCTCAGCGAGGGCGCTGCCGTGCTGGTGCTGGAGAGCGCCGCGCACGCCG
>NZ_JAKRGC010000217.1 GCF_022347745.1 Streptomyces sp. OfavH-34-F | reverse complement strand
TCCCCCTCACGCCGGAACGGGCGCGGAGCGGGGGGCCTCGCTTCGGGGGACGGAAGGACGTGAGGTCATGGGCGGTGTGCTGGTCGGGGTGATTCTGGTCGTACTGGTCGTGGTGCTCGTCGCGATGATCGCGGACGCCGGCCTGGACGCGAAGGCGGTGGCGATGCTGGGGGTGCTGGCCGCGGTGGGGGCCGCGCTGCGCCCGCTGGGGGCGGGCACGGCGGGCCTGGAGCCGATGTTCTTCCTGATGGTGCTGAGCGGGCGGGTGCTGGGGCCGGGGTTCGGCTTCGTGCTGGGGTCGGTGACGATGTTCGCGTCCGCGCTGCTGACCGGCGGGGTGGGGCCGTGGATGCCGTTCCAGATGCTGTCGATGAGCTGGTTCGCGATGGGCGCGGGTCTGCTGCCGGGCCCGGACCGGCTGCGTGGGCGCGGCGAGCTGCTGATGCTCGCCGGGTACGGGGCGCTCGCCTCGTTCGCGTACGGCACGGTCATGAACCTGTACGGGTGGACGATCGTGCCGGGCCTGGCCTCGGGCATCTCGTTCCGTGCGGGCGACCCGCTGGGCGACAACCTGGTCCGCTTCCTCGCGTACTGCGCGACGACGTCGCTGGGCTGGGACCTGGGCCGGGCGGTGCTCACGGTGGTGCTGACGCTGACGGTCGGGGCGCCGCTGCTGAAGGCGCTGCGGAGGGCGACACGGCGGGCTTCCTTCGAGGCCCAGGTCACATTCGGCGACCGTGCGGAGTGAGGGCACCCACAGGACCTTGGTCCTGTACGAAGCGGCTTAGGAGGCGCCCGGGGGGTGCACAGGGCCCCGCTACGGCCCCTGTGACCTGCTATGCAGCGTTTTGAGGGGGTTCGGGACCTTCGGCCCCGGGTGCGAGGCGGGGTCGTATCAGGGGTCGTTGCCACGGCCGGACGGCGCCGCTAAGACTGGAACCCGTCGCCGAGCACCGCAGGTCCTCACCGGATCGCGGTCAACGAGCGCCGGTCCACGCAGGATTCGGACCGAGCCGCGACTCCCCCGTTCCCAACCGTTAGGTTCCCTGTGTCGTTCGCCCGTAACCTGGTCTCCGCGCCCCGCCTCTCCCGTCGCAAGGCCGCCGTCACCGGCGCCGCCGTTCTGCTGGGCGCCACCGGCCTCGGCCTGGGGGTCTCCTCCACGGCCATGGCGGCCCCGTCCGCCGCGCCGACGTCCGCCGGGAGTGCCCAGGACACGGCACGGCAGATGATCGGTGACGGCGCCCAGTTCCAGTGCTTCAGCAACATCGTCAGCCACGAGAGCGGCTGGAACCCGACCGCGACCAACGCCTCCTCCGGTGCCTACGGCCTGGTCCAGGCGCTGCCCGCGTCGAAGATGGCGTCGGCCGGCTCCGACTGGAAGACCAACCCCGGTACGCAGATCAAGTGGGGTCTGGACTACATGAACTCCCGCTACGGCAGCCCCTGCGCCGCCTGGTCCTTCTGGCAGGCCAACAACTGGTACTGACCGGGCCCGTCCCGGACAGCCGGTGATCACCGAAGCCCCGACCGCCCCGCGCGGCCGGGGCTTCGGCCTGTTCACGGACCGGCGCCCGCACCCGTACCCCCGTCCGCATGCCGAACAGGCGCACGGAGATCATGGCGGGCATGCATGCCCTGCTCTCCGGCTTCGCCCCCATCTGGATGCTGACCGGCATCGGCTACGCGGTCGGGCGCGGTGGACTCCTCGGAGCGCAGGCGGAGGCGGTGCTGGGCCGGTTCGTCTTCCATGTGGCCATGCCCGCGGCCCTGTTCACCCTGGTGTCGAAGGCGAGCCCGGACGTCTTCGGCGGTCCGGCGATGGTGGCGTTCGCCGCGAGCACGGCGGTGGCGGCGGGGCTCGGGTTCGTCCTGGTGCGCCGCGTCTTCGGGCGGGACCGGGCCGGGGCGGCGATCGGCGCGATGGCCTCGGGTCATGTGAATTCCGCCAACCTCGGCATCCCGGTGGCGGTGCAGGTGCTGGGCGACGCCTCGTTCGTCGCGCAGGTCATCCTCTTCCAGGTGCTGGTGCTGTCGCCGGTGATCCTGACGCTGCTGGACTCCGGGACGCGGGGCGGCGGGGACGGGGAGCCGGGGGCGCGGCGGGGCGGCGGCGTCCGCAGGATGCTCACGATGCCCGTCCGCAACCCCATCATCCTGGCCTCGATGCTCGGGGTGGCCGTCTCGGCGGCGGGGCTGCGGCCGCCGGCCGCGCTGGCGCATCCGTGCGAGGTGCTGGGCGCGGCGGCGGTGCCCACGGCCCTGATCACGCTCGGCCTGTCGCTGCACCGGGGGCCGGGCGGCGGGGGCGGGTCGCGCCGGGGCCGGGCGGAGACGGCGGCCGTCGTCGCGGTGAAGACGCTGGGGCAGCCGCTGGTGGCGCTGCTGGTGGCGGGCCCGCTGCTGGGGCTGTCGGACGGGCGGCTGCTGGCGGTGGTGCTGTGCGCGGCGCTGCCCACGGCGCAGAACTCGTTCATCTACGCCCGCGAGTACGGCCTGGACGCCGGGCCGGCCCGGGACGCGATCGTGGCGTCCACGCTGGTGTCGATGGTCACGCTGTCGGTGGCGGCCTGGGCGCTGGGGGGCGGGTGAGCCGTTCGAGTGGCGGGCGGCCGGGGACGGGCCGATGCTTGAGGGGCGACGATCCCCCCGCCGAAGGGGTGCGGGACGTGCTCACGTCTTCCCGCACCCCTTCGGTCATGCCCGGGCCTCCACCGCCCGGGCCTTGTCCTCCGGTGTCTCCGGCACCCCTGCGGGACGCGGGGCCGCGCACAGCCGGCGCGGGCCGATGAGCAGGTGGGCGATCAGGAAGCCGAGCGCGACGACGGCCGCCCCGCCGACCGCGTCCAGCACCCAGTGGTTGGCGGTCGCGACGATCGCGGTGACGGTGCACAGCGGATGCAGCACGCCGAGCGCCTTCATCCACGGTTTCGGCGCGAGCAGCACGATGATCACCCCGCACCACAGGGACCAGCCGAAGTGCAGCGACGGCATCGCCGCGTACTGGTTGGTGAGGGCCGTCAGCGCCCCGTAGTCGGGCCGTGTGAAGTCCTGGACGCCGTGGACCGTGTCGATGAAGCCGAGGCCGGGCATCAGCCGCGGCGGGGCCAGCGGGTAGAGCCAGAAGCCGAGGAGGGCCAGCAGGGTCGCGAGGCCGAGGGTGGCGCGCGCCCAGCGGTAGTCGGCGGGGCGGCGCACGTACAGCACGGCGAGGACGGCCAGCGGCACGAGGAAGTGGAAGGTCGCGTAGTAGTAGTCGAGGAAGGCCCGCGGCGCGCCGGTGCCGGCGACCGCGTGGTTGAGGGCGCGTTCGATGTCGATGTGCAGCCACCGCTCGACGGCGTGGACCTGCCGGCCGTGCCGTTCGGCGGTCTCCCGTCCGGCCGTGGCGGCCAGCCGGATGTGCGCGTACGCGGAGTAGACGACCCGCAGCAGCAGCAGTTCGAGGAGCAGGTGGGGCCGGCCCAGGGCGCGGCGCGGCGGCAGCAGCGGCACCCGGCGCAGCCGGGAGGCGACGGGCCGCGCGTGGACGGTGGGCAGGGGCCGCCGCCAGTACGGGGAGGTGCGCGGCAGGAACGGGGCGGCGCAGGCGGCCCCGAGCGCGGCGAGCAGCAGCACGTTGTCGCGTACCGGGAACGCCGCGCCGATGTTCGGCAGCAGCACCGTGCCCGGCAGGGTGGTGACCAGGACGACGACGGCCGGCCACACCATCCGGTCCGAGGCGCTGCGGCCCGCCCGGCCGACCACGGCGAGCAGCACCCACAGCAGCTGGTGCTGCCAGGCGGTCGGGGACACGGCGACGGCGACGCAGCCGGTGACGGCCACGGCGAGCAGGAGCTGGCCGTCGCGCGCGTACCGCACGGCCCGGCGCAGGCCGATGACGGCCACGGCGGCGCCCAGCGCCAGGAACAGCGCGATCTCCGGCGGCCCGGTCAGGCCCGACCGCAGCAGCGCGCCGTGCAGGGACTGGTTGGCGAGGCTGTCCGCCTGGTCGCCGAGGCCCGCGCCGGCGACGTGGTGCACCCAGTACGTCCATGAGTCGTGCGGCAGCAGGGCCCAGGCCAGGGCGGTGCCGGCGGTGAACGCGCCGGCGGCCGTGAGGGCGCAGCGGCGCCGGCCGGTGAGCCGGAGCAGGACCGCGAAGAGGAGCACGGTCGGCTGGAGAGCGGCGGCGACGCCGATGAGGACCCCGGCCGCGCGTTCCCCGCGTACGGCGAAGAGGCCGACGAGGACCAGGAGGACGGGCAGGATGCTGACCTGGCCGAGGTGGAAGGCGTTGCGCACCGGCAGCGAGAGCATCAGCAGGCTGATCGCGACGGGCGCGCCGAGCAGGGCGGTGCGCCGGCCGACCGGTCCCGGCAGGGCGCGGGCGGCGACGACGCCGAGGGCGGCGACCAGCAGCAGCGATCCGGAGGTCCAGGCGACGCCGAGGCTCTGCTCGGCGGTGCGGGTGAGCGGCTTGAGGACGAGCCCGGCGAACGGGGTGCCGGTGAAGTGGTCGGTGTCGTACAGCGATCCGGGCACGTGGAGCACGCCGTGCGGGCCGATCCAGGTCTCCAGTTCGGTGAGCCGCTCGTCCGGGGGCTGCCGCAGGACCGCCGCCATCTGCCGCAGGGCCAGCGCGGCCACGATCAGCCAGAGCACCGCCCGTGCCGCCGCGGTCCCCGGTCCCGCCGTCGCGCTTCCGCCGCCCCCGTGCTCCGCGTTCGCCACGCTGCGCCGATCCTCCCAAGGTCTGCCACCGGCCGGATGTCCGGCATGTGTAGAACCTTCGCACTGTGCAAGGAGATAGGCGCAATCAACCCGCTCTTTGAAATTCACCCCCATTTGTCCGACAAGATGCCTGGTCAGGTGTGCGGATCGGCCGGAACCGGCGTGCGACCGCGCACGTCTGAGCCCGTGATCAGCACCGACGGGGAGGACGGAAGATGCGGCGCGCGCGAGGAGAACGCGGGACGGGGCAGGGGGCGCGCGGCTGGGCGGCCCGTGCGCTCTCCCTGGCCCTGATGCTGGTGTCGTTGCAGATCGGGTCACTGATCGCACCGGCGTACGCCTGCGGGTGCGGCGCGATGGTGGTGGACCGGGACAGCCGGGTGGCGGTGGACCGGGAGACGTCGGCGGTGGGGTGGGACGGGCGCACCGAGCAGATCGTGATGCGGCTGAGCGTCCGGGGGAACGCACCCGAAGCGGCCTGGATCATGCCCGTGCCGCACCGCGCCACGGTCGAGCTGGGCGACGCGGAGCTGTTCACGGAGCTGGAGGCGATCACCGCGCCGGTCCGCGAGGAACGGCACTACTTCTGGCCGCGCGAGAAGGACTGGCCGTTCGGCGGCTCGGACCACGCGGTCGGCGACAGCGCGGCCGGTCCCCGGGCGTCCGCCCCGGTCGGGGTGGTCGGCCGGGAACGGCTGGGCCCCTTCGACGTGGCCCGGCTGACGGCGACGGACCCGCGCGCCCTGGAGGGCTGGCTGACGGAGAACGGCTTCGAGCTGCCGGACCGCCTCGCCACCGCCCTGACCCCCTACGTCGAGCAGAAGTGGGAGTACGTGGCGGTGCGGCTGGCGCCGCAGGAGCGTGGGACGCCGCTGAACGGCACGCTCGACCCGCTGCGGCTGCGGTTCGCCAGCGACCGGCTGGTCTACCCGATGCGCCTGTCGAAGCTGGCCGCCACCCCGCAGTCCCTGGACCTGTACGTGCTGGCCGACCACCGCATGGAGCCGCGCGGCACGATCGGCGGGCGGCCCGCGACGGTCTCCTACGCCGGCCGGGTGGATCCGGCGGCGGAGCCGTACGAGGCGCTGGCGGCGGTCACCGGCGACGGGCCGGTCTTCGTGACGGCCATGCACCAGTACTTCCCGGCGCCGGAGCGGATCGACGGCGACCACGAACTGGTGGCGACCGCCCAGGACACCCCGTACCAAAAGGTCATCCACCGGGAGACGCTGCTGACCTGGGGCGGCGTCCCGGCCTGGCTGGTGACGCTCTCCGGCGGCGCGGCGGCGGTCGTCGTGGCCGCGCTGCTGCTGGTACGCGCCCGGCGGCGCCGCCCGGTGACACCCCCGCCCCCGGTCCTCACCCCGCCCCCGCTGCGCTAGGGCGTGTCCGGCGGGCGGCCCCCTCGAAATCGGTTGCCCCGCACCTGTGTGCGGCGGCCAGAATGGCCCCATGACCTGGACCGTCGCCCCCGAGCCCTTCGACTGCGCCGACGCGGCCCTGCTGCGGCGGGACTACTACGGCGAGGTCGCCGGCCGGTACTGGGGGCGCCCGGCGACGGACGCGGAGATCGATAAGGGGCTCACCGGCGACGGCGCCGAGCTGCTGCGGGCCCCCACCGGGGACTTCCTGGTCGGCCGCTTCGACGGCCGCCCGGCGGCCTGCGCGGGCCTGGTCCTGGTGGACGGGGGCACCGCCGAGCTGACCCGGGTCTTCGTACGCCCGGAGTTCCGGGGCACGGGCGGCGGCGGGCTGCTGCTCGCGGCGGTGGAGGACCGGGCGCGGGCGCTGGGGACGGCGCTGCTGCGGCTCGACACCCGCCACGACCTCGTCGAGGCGCGCGGCCTGTACGCGAAGCACGGCTACCGGGAGGTCCCGGCGTTCAGCGACGGCCCCTACGCGCAACGCTGGTTCGCCAAGGAACTGCCCGGAGGGCAGGGCTCCGCCGCGTAACGCGTCCGCGCGGGTTCCGCAGGCGTTCGGTCACTCGCCCCGGTGGCGGTGGCCCGCCCAGTGGTCGCGCCGCGGTTCGGGGCTGTGCGGGCGCTCCTTGCTCGATCCGCTCGTCTCGGCCGTCAGCTCGGAGACCAGGGCGACCAGGTCGGTGGGCCGGTCGGGCCCCCACCAGTCGCCGAGGAGTTCGGCCAGCGAGTCCTCACGGGCCTGGGCGAGCTTGACCACCGCCTCCGCGCCCGGCTCGGTGAGCACCATCTGCACCCCGACCCGCCGGACGAGCCCGCGCCCCTCCAGCTGCCGGGCCGCCTCGTTGATCACCCGCAGCGGTACGGGGGCCACCTCGGCGAGCCGGGCGGGCTCCACGGTGCCGTGGCGCCTGATGCGCAGCAGCATCCAGCCCGCGGCCGGCAGCAGATCCAGGCCCGCCCGCTCGGTGATCTTCACATAGACCTCGCGGCGGCCCTCCCGGGTGGCGAGCACGGACAGGGCCCGCGCGCACTCGTCGTACGAGGAGCGCTCGACCGGGTTGGACGCCAGCGTCTCGCTCGGGTCGGGCGCCGTCACCGAGCCGCGCAGCGGGTCCTCCTTGAGGAGCCAGGCGAAGACGAAGGCGACCAGGACGACGGGGGCGGCGTACAGGAACACATCGGTGATCGACGTCGAGTACGCCTGGAGCACCGGGCCGCGCAGGCCCGGCGGCAGTTGCCCGAGGGCGCGCGGGTCCGCGGCCAGGCCCTTCGCGTCGACACCGGGCGGCAGCGGCCGCCCGGCGAGCGCGGCACCGAGCTTGTCCGTGAGCCGGTTGGTGAAGACGGTGCCGAAGATCGCCACACCGAACGAGGCGCCGATGGACCGGAAGAACGTCGCCCCGGAGGTCGCGACGCCCAGGTCCCGGTACGAGACCGCGTTCTGCACGACCAGGACGAGGACCTGCATCACCAGGCCGAGTCCCGCGCCGAACACGAAGAAGTAGGCGCTCATCTCCCAGGTGCCGCTGGAGACCGTCAGCCGGTGCAGCAGGAGCAGGCCGATCGCGGTGATGCCGGTCCCGGCGATCGGGAAGACCTTCCAGCGGCCGGTCCGGCTGACGATCTGCCCGGACACGGTGGAGGTGATCAGCAGCCCGAAGACCATGGGCAGCATGTGCACACCGGACATCGTCGGCGTGATGCCGTGCACCACCTGGAGGAAGGTCGGCAGATAGGTCATCGCGCCGAACATCGCGAACCCGACGACGAAGCTGATCACGGCGACCAGGCTGAACGTCCTGATCCGGAACAGCGTCAGCGGGATCACCGGCTCGGCGGCCCGCCGCTCCACGAACACGAACGCGACCAGCAGCAGCACGGCCAGCACCGCGAGGCCGATGATCTTCCAGGACCCCCAGGGCCAGGTGCTGCCGCCGAGGGAGGCGACCAGGACCAGGCAGGTGGCGACCGACGCGACGAGGAAGGTGCCCAGGTAGTCGATGGTGTGCTTCGTCCGGCGGACCGGGATGTGCAGCACGGCGGCGATCACCACGAGGGCGACCACCCCGATGGGCAGGTTGATGTAGAACACCCAGCGCCAGGACAGGTGCTCGGTGAAGAAGCCGCCCAGCAGCGGTCCGAGGACGCTCGTCGCCCCGAACACCGCACCGAAGAGGCCCTGGTACTTGCCGCGCTCACGGGGCGGGACGATGTCCCCGACGATCGCCATCGACAGCACCATGAGCCCGCCGCCGCCGAGCCCCTGGAGGGCGCGGAAGCCGATCAGCTGGGGCATGTTCTGGGCGATCCCGCAGAGCGCGGAGCCGATGAGGAAGATGACGATCGCCGTCTGGAACAGCTTCTTGCGCCCGTACTGGTCGCCGAGCTTCCCCCACAGCGGGGTCGCGGCCGTCGAGGCCAGCAGATAGGCGGTCACCACCCACGACAGGTGTTCCAGCCCGCCGAGGTCGCTGACGATCGTGGGAAGGGCCGTGGAGACGATGGTCTGGTCGAGTGCGGCGAGCAGCATGCCGAGGAGCAGTGCGCCGATGGCCACCAGGACCGACCGCGTGGAGCGGTCCTCGCCGGGGGCCGGGGCCGGGGGGCTCAGCTGCTGGGCCATGAAACATCTCCTCGGATGCTCTCCTCGGACGATCCGCTACACACCCATCCTGTCTGTTCCGCCCCGTTATGGCCTGCCGGAGGCCCGTCTGATTGGGGTTCTCGGCGGCGGGCTGCATAATCGCAGCAGTTCAAGGGGAGGGGACCCACCATGGCCGGACATATATGCCCGGAGTGCGGTACGGAGAGCAGACCGGGCAGCGGTCCGGGCTGCGCCTGCGCGGGCCGCACGGCCTACGGCGCCCCGGGCGCCCCCGGCCACCTCTCCGACCCGGAGCGGGCCGCCGAGCAGCGGCGCATCGCCGAGGAGCACCACGCCGGCCGGTCCGCCGAGATGGCGGCAGCGGAGGACTTCGACCCGCTGCGCATCCGCCCGTACGTGACGCTGGGCGGCGACACCACGACGGCGGCGTCCCCGATGACCGGACCCGCCACTCCCCCGCCGGGCGCCCCGCACCTCTACGCCCCCGAGGGCGACGCCGCGACGACCATGCCGCTGTACCTGCCGCCCATGGCCTCCGCCGGGGCCGCCGGGGACCGGACCGACGAGCCCACCGCCGCGCTCCTGCTCACCCGCCCGGACCCGGTCGCGCCGCGCCGCCGCAAGCCCTTCGCCGCCCTGATCGCCGGGGCGGCCGTGGTCACCGTCGTCGGCACGGCCGCCTTCATCGGCGGGCTGTTCGACGGCGACGGCGGCGGGGAGGCCGATCTGGACCAGGCCCTGCCCTCCACGGTGGCCAGCCTCCCCGACGAGAGCGGCGAGCCCTCGCCGTCCGCGTCGGCCTCCGCCTCGCCGTCCCCGTCGCGCTCGGCCTCCCCCTCGGCGTCCGCGACCGCCTCGGCGTCGAAGTCCGCGTCCGCCTCGGCCTCCACGTCTCCCTCCCGCTCCGCCTCGTCCTCCGCCTCGGCGTCCGGTGCGGGCCCCTCCTCGTCCCCCTCGGCCTCGGCGGGCAGCAGCGCCCCGGCGGAGGGCGTGGCCCCGCCGCCCACGGCCCCGGACGCGGGGGAGACCCTGCGGCGGGGCGACCGGGGCCCGGCGGTGGCGGAGCTGCAGAACCGGCTGCGCGAGATCTGGGTCTACAACGGCCCCGTGGACTCCTACTACGGGGACCGCACGGAGCGGGCTGTAGGAGAGTTCCAGTCCTGGTGCACCATCACAGAAGACCCCAAGGGCGTCTATGGTCCGCACACCCGAAACTGTCTGGAGACATGGCCAACGGGTCGCGACCGCCGCTGACCGCCGCCCCGCGGCCGGACGCACTGCCTCCGGTCCGGGGGATTCGCCAACACCGCCATGTTTTTGTATCGTGGAGGAACAAAGTGGCCTCCGCGCGCACACCCTGACCGGCGGGCGGGGGCCGCTTGACCTCTTGTGCCGCACACCCCCGCGGCGCCCCCTCCCGCCCTGGAGCCCGCCCATGCCGGTCACCGCCCTCACCGCCCGAGCCCTCCTCCTGGACATGGACGGCACCCTGGTGAACTCCGACGCCGTCGTGGAGCGCTGCTGGCGGCGCTGGGCGCTGCGGCAGGGGCTGGACCCGCAGGACGTGCTGAAGGTGGTGCACGGCCGGCAGGGGTACGCCACGATGGCGGTGCTGCTCCCGGACCGCCCGATGGCGGAGAACCACGCGGACAACCGGGTGATGCTCGCCGAGGAGACGGCCGACGTGGACGGGGTGGTTCCGATCGGCGGCGCCCCCGCCTTCATGGACGCGATCGCCGCCCTCCCGCACGCCCTGGTCACCTCCGCCGACCTGGCGCTGGCGACGGCCCGGATGGACGCCGCCGGGCTGCGGATGCCGGACCTCCGCGTCACCGCCGAGAGCGTCGGGGCCAGCAAGCCGGACCCGGAGGGCTTCCTCAAGGGCGCGGCGGCGCTGGGCTTCGACCCGGCGGACTGTGTGGTCTTCGAGGACTCGGAGGCGGGCATCGCGGCGGGCCGGGCGGCCGGCATGCGCGTGGTGGGCGTGGGCCCGCGCGCGGGAGCCCACGCCCCTGACGCCCACATCCCGGACCTGACCCGGCTGCGCGTGGAGCCGGCGCCGGACGGCACGATCACGCTGCACATCACCGCCGCCTGAGCCCCGGACGCGCACCACCCGGGCGGGGAGCGCCCGCACGAGGAGCGCCCGGGGGCCGCGATCGGCCGCACGGAAGCACCCGGTTGCCGCGGTCAGCCGCACGGGAAGCGCCGGACGCCGCGATCGGCCGCACGAGGAGCCCCCG
>NZ_JAKRGC010000216.1 GCF_022347745.1 Streptomyces sp. OfavH-34-F | reverse complement strand
CGTCACGGCGGCCCGCTCCGGCGACGGCGGCACGGCGACGGCCGCCGACAGCGGCGCGGCCGTCCCCTTCCACGGCGCGCACCAGGCCGGGATCGCCACCGCCGTCCAGGACCGGCTGCACTTCGCCGCGTTCGACGTGACGACGAAGGACCGGGCCGAACTGGTCGCCCTGCTCAAGGAGTGGACCCGGGCCGCCGAGCGGATGACCGCCGGCCACGCGGTCGGCGACGGCGCCTACGGCGGACTGCCCGAGGCGCCGCCGGACGACACGGGCGAGGCGCTGGGCCTCAAGCCGTCCCGGCTGACGCTGACCTTCGGCTTCGGGCCCTCGCTGTTCGCCGAGGGCCGCTTCGGGCTGGCGGACCGGCGGCCCGGCGCGCTGGTGGATCTGCCGAAGTTCCCCGGCGACAACCTCGACAAGGCCCGCAGCGGCGGCGACCTGTGCGTGCAGGCGTGCGCGGACGATCCGCAGGTGGCCGTGCACGCCATCCGCAACCTCGCCAGGATCGGCATGGGCCGCACCGCGATCCGCTGGTCCCAGCTGGGCTTCGGCAAGACCTCGTCCACCACCCCGGACGAGCAGACCCCGCGCAACATGCTCGGCTTCAAGGACGGCACCCGGAACATCTCCGGCACCGACACCGCCTCCCTGGACCGGCACGTCTGGGTCGGCGCCGGGGACGGGCCGAACTGGATGACCGGCGGCTCCTACCTGGTCGCCCGGCGCATCCGGATGCACATCGAGACCTGGGACCGCGCCTCGCTCAAGGAGCAGGAGGACGTCTTCGGCCGCGACAAGGGCGAGGGCGCCCCGGTGGGCCGGTCGAAGGAGCGCGACGAGCCGTTCCTGAAGGCGATGCTGCCCACCGCGCACGTACGGCTGGCGCACCCGGACAGCAACGACGGGGCGACCATCCTGCGCCGGGGCTACTCCTTCACGGACGGCACCGACGGTCTGGGCCGGCTCGACGCGGGGCTGTTCTTCCTGGCGTACCAGCGCGACACCCGCAAGGCGTTCGTCCCCATGCAGCGGCGCCTGGCGGCACACGACGCACTCAACGAGTACATCCAGCACGTGGGTTCGGCGCACTTCGCCGTCCCGCCGGGCGTCCGCGACAAGGACGACTGGTGGGGCCGGGCGCTGTTCTCGTAACGGGACTCGAAGCGGAAAGGGAACCGACACGTGTTCAGCAACTTCCTGATCGGGCTGCGCGAGGGCCTGGAGGCCAGCCTGGTCGTCTGCATCCTCATCGCCTACCTGGTGAAGACCGGCAACCGCGACCGGCTGGCGCCGATCTGGATCGGGGTGTCCGTCGCGGTGGCGGTGAGCCTCGCCTTCGGCGCCGGGCTCGAATTCGGCTCGCAGGAGATGACGTTCAAGGCGCAGGAGGCGCTCGGCGGTTCGCTGTCGATCGTCTCGGTGGGCCTGGTGACGTGGATGGTCTTCTGGATGCGCCGGACCGCGCGCCACCTCAAGGCGGAGCTGCACGGCAAGCTCGACGCGGCGCTCGCCATGGGCACCGGAGCGCTCGTCGCCACCGCGCTGCTGGCGGTCGGCCGGGAGGGCCTGGAGACCTCGCTGTTCGTGTGGCGCGCGGTGCACGCGGCGGACGACGGCTGGCACCCGATGATCGGCGCGGTGCTCGGCATCGGCACGGCGGTGGTGCTCGGCTGGCTGTTCTACCGGGGCGCGCTGAAGATCAACCTGGCGAAGTTCTTCACCTGGACCGGCGGCATGCTGGTCGTCGTCGCGGCCGGTGTGCTGGCGTACGGGGTGCACGACCTGCAGGAGGCGGAGTTCCTCGGCGGCCTCGGGAACCGGGCGTTCGACATCAGCTCCGCCATCCCGCCGGACAGCTGGTACGGCACCCTGCTCAAGGGCACGTTCAACTTCCAGCCGGACCCCACCGTCCTCCAACTCACGGTGTGGGCCCTGTATCTGGTCCCGACCCTCGCGCTGTTCCTGGCCCCGGTAGGGTTCGGACGGTCAGTGGCGACGGATCAGAAGGCGCGGAAAGCAGCGGATGAGAAGTCTGGGGCCGGTGCGGCGGGCGGCGGGACTCGCGGTGGCGACGGTGCTGAGCCTGACGGCGAGCGGATGCGTGACGGTGCACGGCGAGCGGGAAGTCGTTCCGGCGGCGACGAAGGCTGAGGCCGCGAAGGCGCTCGCGAAGTTCACCGCCGCGTACAACGCCGCCGACAAGGCGTACGATCCCGCGCTCGACGCGGACGTGGTGACGGGCTCCCTCGGCGCCATCAACCAGGCGGGGCTCCGGGCCCGGCACCGGATATCGCCCACCGGCAACTCCCGGCACCGGCCGCTGGAGCTGACCGACGCCCGGTTCGTGATCCCGCGGAAGGCCGGCTGGCCGCGCTGGTTCCTCGCCGACACGGACTCCAACCGCGACCAGGACGAGGGCGAGCGGGACGACCGCTGGCTGCTGGTCTTCGTCAAGACCGGCCCGGACGCGGGCTGGAAGGCCGCCTATCTGTCGGTCGTCGCGCCCGACGACCTGCCCGCCCTCGCGAAGGACGGCGAAGGCGGGGCGAGGCCGGTCGCCCCGGACGACTCCGAACTCGTGGTGGCCCCCCAGGACCTCGGCAGCCGGTACACGCAGTACCTCCAGAAGGGCTCGCCGGACGTCTTCGCGCCCGGCTCCGCCACCTCGCAGTGGCGCGAGGCCCGGCTGAACACCCGGCGGGCCGGCTTCTCGTACCAGTACGTCGACCAGCCGATCGACAGCGGTGCGTTCGCCCCGCTCGGGCTGGCCACCGAGGACGGCGGGGCGCTGGTCTTCTTCAGCAGCAGGCACTACGAGCGGCAGACCGCCGCCGAGGGGCTGCGCCCGGCCGTCGATCCCGATGTGGAGGCGCTGCTGACCGGCGAGGTGAAGAGCACCCTCACCAAGGAACGGGTGTCGAGCCAGCTGGTGTACGTACCGGGCAAGGACGCCGACGCGAAGCGGGTGGCCGTGCTCAACCGGCTGCCGGGCCTGACGTCGGCGAAGGGCTCGTAGACGGGAGCGCCCGGCGGCCCGGCTACCGGCGCAGCGGCCAGGCCACCGCGTCGTGGCCGGCCTCGCCCCCGGCGGCGCCGACGAACCGCGCGCAGGCGTCGGTCAGCGTCTCCAGCAGGGACAGCGGGTCGGGCAGCGGGTGCTCGGGGCCGCGCAGCCAGGCGACGTCCAGCTCACCGGGCAGCTGGGCGGGCGGCAGCAGTACGTAGCTACCCCGGCAGTGCCAGCGCAGGCCGGGGTGCTCGTCCATCGTCTCGGGGTGGCAGTCCAGCTCGCACGGCCACCACTCGTCCTCGTCCTCGGGGGTGCCGCGCGTCGCGGTGAAGAACAGCATCCGGTCGTCGCCGGAGCGGGCCACCGGCCCGACCTCGACCCCGGCGGCGAGCAGCCGCTCCAGGGCCTGTTCACCGGCGGCCAGCGGTACGTCGAGCACGTCGTGGACCATGCCCGTCGCGGTGATGAAGTTGGCCTGCGGCTGGCTGCGGGCCCAGCGCTCGATCTGGGCACGGTCCGTGGTGGACTGCGTCTGCCAGGCGAAGGAGACGGGGTGTCGGGCGGGGGTGGGGCAGCCGATGCGTTCGCAGGAACATCGGTAGCCCACCGGGTGGGCGGCGGGCGCGATCGGCATTCCGGCTTCGGCGACAGCCAGGAGCAGCGCCTCCCGTGCGGTGTCGTCGACCTCGCGCTGCTGCGGTTTGGGTCGGCGCCGCAGCCACTGGGAAAACTTGCTCTCTGAGCCGCGAGAACGGCCGAAATCGACGCCCATCTATCCCCTTGCCTTTGCGTTGCCCCTGCCCATGGTCCCACCATCCTGCGCCTCAGGTGGCCAGAGTCCGGAAGCGGGGTGGGACGGGCGGGGGAGCACGGACGGCACCTTCACACGCTTTGTCATGAAAGAGCACGTATCGTGACGGCATTCGGCCCGGCCGGTGCCGTGCGCCGGGGGTCCGCGTCCGCGGGAACCACCCGTTCGGACCACTGTCCCGGCGGCTCCGGACGGCGCACCATGGGCTCACGCACACACCCGTGCGACGCACCCGCCGCAGTGGCCACCAGCCGCCGCGACACCTCGTGAGGAGCCCTCATTGCCTCGTGAAGCGACACCCCGGCGCTACCTGATGTGTGCGCCTTCCCATTTCCGGGTGACGTATTCCATCAATCCCTGGATGGACCCCACCAAGCCGGTCGACCTGCCCCTGGCGCAGACGCAGTGGGAGGACCTGCGCGACCGCTACCGCGCTCTGGGCCACACCGTCGATCTGCTGGAGCCGCGCCCGGACCTGCCGGACATGGTCTACGCGGCCAACGGCGCCACCGTGATCGACGGACGGGTCCTGGGGGCCCGGTTCGCCTATCAGGAACGGTTCGAGGAGGCGGCCGCCCACCGCGACTGGTTCCTGGCCCACGGCTTCAACGAGGTCCGTGAGCCGGATCACGTCAACGAGGGCGAGGGCGACTTCGCGGTGACCGCCTCCTACGTGCTGGCGGGCCGGGGCTTCCGGTCCTCGCCGCTCTCGCACGGGGAGGCGCAGGAGTTCTTCGGGCGGCCGGTGATCGGGCTGGACCTGGTGGACCCGCGCTACTACCACCTGGACACCGCGCTGTGTGTGCTGGACGACGCGGCGGACGAGGTCATGTACTACCCGCCGGCGTTCTCGCCGGGCAGCCGGGCGGTGCTCGCGCGGCTCTTCCCGGACGCGCTGATCGCCGGGGAGGCGGACGCCGCCGCGCTCGGCCTGAACGCGGTGAGCGACGGGCTCCACGTGGTGCTGCCGCAGGCGGCGACGGGCCTGTTCGACCCGTTGCGGGCGCGCGGCTTCGAGCCGGTTCCGATGGACCTGAGCGAGCTGCTCAAGGGCGGCGGCAGCGTGAAGTGCTGTACGCAGGAGCTGCGCGGCTAGTCCCCCGGGGGCGGCGGCCAGGCGTCGCCCCAGTCGGTGTCCCGGGCGGCGCGGTAGAGCCCGCCGTGCCGCTTGGTGACCGTGGTGCGGCCCAGGGCCTCGTCGCGGGTGCACAGGTCCAGGAGCACCTGGCCCTTGCGGATCTGCGGTCTGCGGATCACGCGGGCGGTCACCGGGTCGGGGGTGAACCGGGTGGCGACGACGTAGCTGAACTTCTCGTCCTCGTACGCCAGGGAGCCGCCCTTGACCTGCCGGTGGAGCGAGGACCGGCTGACCCGGACCGCGAAGTGGCACCAGTCGGTGCCCGGCTCGATGGGGCAGGCGTCGCTGTGCGGGCAGGGCGCGGCGACGGTGAGTCCGGCGGCGGTGAGCCGGTCGCGGGCCTCGATGATCCGGGTGTAGCCGTCCGGGGTGCCGGGTTCGACGACCACGACGGCCTGGGCGGAGGCGGCCGCCGCGTCGATGAGCGCGGTGCGCGCGGGGTCCGTCAGCTCGTTGAGCACGTAGGAGATGGTGACCAGGTCCGCGGGGGCGAGTTCCAGGTCCTGGCCGATGCGGGCCCGCCGCCAGTCGGCGGTGCGCAGGGACTCGGGGCCGGCGGCGGCGAGTTCGCGGCCGAGGGCGAGGGCGGGTTCGGCCCAGTCCAGGACGGTGGTGCGCTGGCCCTGCCACTCCCCCGCGACGGCCCAGCTCGCCGATCCGGTGCCGCCGCCGACGTCGGTGTGGGTGGCGGGCGCCCAGTCGGGGGCGGCCTCGCGGAGCGCGCCGAGGGCGGCCCGTACGGCCTCGAAGGTGGCGGGCATCCGGTACGCGGCGTACGCGGCGACGTCCGAGCGGTCGCGGAGCACCGGGGTGCCGGTGGGCACCGTGCCCCGGTAGTGGGCGATGAGCCGGTCGACGGCCTGGCCCGCCTGCTTGGGCGGCAGCCCGTCCAGTGCTCCGGACAGGGCCGCGCGCAGGGCGTCCGCGGTGGGGAAGGTGGCGTTCACCGAGGAATTGTAGGCGGGCCGGGAGGGGCGTCAGAGCGCGGAGGGGCGCGCCCGCCAGGGCCGGCACAGGGTGAGGAAGCAGACGAGGGCGCCGGCGGCGCAGGCGAGCTGGACGACGGCCATGGGGACCGCGGTCTCCTCGCCGGCGATGCCGACGAGCGGGGAGGCGACGGCGCCGATCAGGAACTGCGAGGTGCCCAGCAGCGCGGAGGCCGAGCCGGCGGCGTGCTTGGTGCGCATCAGGGCCTGCGCGTTGGTGTTGGGCATGGCGAGGCCCATCGCCGACATCAGGACGAAGAGCCCGGCGGCCACCGGCACCAGGCCGACGTCGCCGAAGACCCCGGACGTCATCAGGAGCAGCGCGGTCGCCGCCGCCACGATGACGACGAGTCCGCAGGTGAGGGCCTTGTCGAGGCTGACCCGGCCGACGAGCAGCTTGCCGTTGATCTGGCCGACGGCGATGAGCCCGATGGAGTTGAGGCCGAACAGCAGGCTGAACGTCTGCGGGGAGGCGCCGTAGATCTCCTGGATGACGAAGGGCGAGGCGCTGACGTAGGCGAAGAGGGCGGCGAAGGCGAGGCTGCCCGCGATCATGTAGCCGGTGAAGACCCGGTCGGCGAGCAGGCCGCGCATGGTGCGCAGCGCGTCGCCGATGCCGCCGGTGTGGCGCTCGGCGGGCGGCAGGGTCTCGCCGAGCCACTTCCAGACGACGAAGGTGAGCAGCAGGCCGACGACGGTCAGGACGCCGAAGATGCCGCGCCAGTCGGTGAGCCGCAGCACCTGGCCGCCGATGACCGGCGCGATGACGGGGGCGACACCGGAGATCAGCATCAGGGTGGAGAAGAACCGGGCCATCGCGACGCCGTCGTACAGGTCGCGGACCACGGCGCGGGAGATGACGATGCCGGCGGCGCCGGCGAGGCCCTGGACGAGGCGGAAGGCGATGAGGAGCCCGGCGGACGGGGCGAAGATGCACAGCGCGGTGGCCAGGACGTAAACGGCCATGCCGAGGAGCAGCGGGCGGCGCCGGCCCCAGCGGTCGCTCATCGGTCCGACGACGACCTGGCCGAGGGCCATGCCGGTGAGGCAGGCGGTGAGGGTGAGCTGGACCGTGGCGGCGGGGGCGTGGAGCGAGTCGGTGACGGCGGGGAGCGCCGGGAGGTACATGTCCATGGACAGCGGCGGGAGCGCCGTCAGTCCGCCGAGGACCAGGGTGACGAGGAGGCCGGTGCGGCGGGCGGCGGGGGTGGCCGGGCCGCCGGGCCGCTTCCCGTCCCGCGCGGGGGCGGGGGTGGCGGGGGTGGTGTCGGTGGTGCGTATGTGCTGGGCCCGGCTGACGCCGCTCTCCGGCATTCTTCATCTCCATGGTTGTTGAATCCGGCTCTATGCTCTCAGCTCAGCGGGGATGGTCGACACCTTTTGGAGTGTGCATGAGCGGGACTGTCCGTTGGGGCGTACTGGCGACCGGCGGTATCGCGGCGACGTTCACCGCCGATCTGCTGGCCATGCCCGATGCGGAAGTGGTGGCCGTGGCCTCCCGTACGGACGCCTCGGCGCGGGCGTTCGCGGAGCGGTTCGGGATACCCCGGGCGTACGGCGACTGGGCGGGGCTCGTCGCGGACGAGGAGGTGGACGTGGTGTACGTGGCCACGCCGCACTCCGCGCACCGGGAGGCCGCCGCGCTGGCGCTGGAGGCCGGGAAGCACGTGCTGTGCGAGAAGGCGTTCACGCTGAACGAGCGGGAGGCGCGGGAGCTGGTGAAGCTCGCCCGGGACCGCGGGGTCTTCCTGATGGAGGCCATGTGGACGTACTGCAACCCGGTCGTCCGGCGGCTGGCCGAGCTGGTGCGGGACGGGGCGATCGGCGAGGTCCGGACCGTGCAGGCGGACTTCGGGTTCGCCGGGGACCTGGACGCGGGGCACCGGCTGCGCGATCCGCGGCTGGGCGGCGGGGCGCTGCTGGACCTGGGGGTGTACCCGGTGTCGTTCGCGCAGCTGCTGCTGGGCGAGCCGGACCGGGTGCAGGCGGACGCCCTGCTGTCGCCGGAGGGCGTGGACCTGAACACCGGGATGCTGCTGGGGTGGGACTCGGGCGCCAACGCGCTGCTGTCGTGTTCGATCGTGGGGCACCACCCGACGTCGGCCACGGTGATCGGGACGGGCGGCCGGATCGACATTCCGCACAGCTTCTTCCATCCGCAGGGGTTCGTGCTGCACCGGGCGGGCGCGGAGCCGGAGGAGATCACCTCGGGTCCGGGTCCGCAGGGCCTGTCGGGGATGCAGTACGAGGCGGCCGAGGTGATGCGCGCGGTGCGGGCGGGCGAGACGGAGTCGCCGCTGGTGCCGCTGGAGGGTTCGCTCGCGGTGATGCGGACGCTCGACGCGGTGCGTGACCACATCGGCGTCCGCTACCCGGTGGACCTGTAGGGCCCGGCCGTCAGGCCGGCTTGAGGCCGGGGTCGCCGGCCTCGGTGACGTAGGAGCCGGCGGTGGTGAGGGGCGCGCCCGGCGTGGTGACGGCGGAGACCGTACGGAAGTCGGTGCGCGCCCAGCGCTCCTGGAGGGTGATGACGGCGTAGCCGCGGCGCCCGTTGTAGAACTTCAGGTGCGGGTTGGCCCGGGTGAGGTTGTTGTAGTTGGACGGCTTGTCGGAGCCGTTCTTGCCGCTGGTGATGGACGTGGTGACGATCTCGGTGCCGACGGTGCGCGAGTCGGGGTCGTCGAAGTCGCGCTTGAGGTCGAAGCCGTAGCTGACGTGGACGTCGCCGGTGAGGACCATGAGGTTGTCCACTCCGGCGCGTTCGGCGCCCCGCAGGACGCGGTCGCGGGAGGCGGGGTAGCCGTCCCAGGAGTCCATGGACAGCTTGTAGGCGTCGGTGGGCACGTCGCGGCGCCGGGCGAAGGTGACCTGCTGGGGCACGACGTTCCAGGTGGCGCGGGAGCGGCGCCAGCCGTCGATGAGCCAGCGTTCCTGGGTGGCGCCGGTCAGGGTGCGCCGCGGGTCCCCGGACTCGGGTCCGGGGGTCTGCCAGCCGTCGCCGTACGCCTGGTCGCTGCGGTACTGGCGGGTGTCGAGCACGTCGAACTGGGCGAGCCTGCCGAAGCCGAGGCGGCGGTAGAGGCGCATGTCGGGGCCGGTGGGCCGCTGGGGGGCGCGCAGCGGCTGGTTCTCCCAGTAGGCGCGGTACGCGGCGGCCCGGCGGATCAGGAACTCCTCGGGCGGCACGCTGTTCTCGGGGGTGTCGCCCGCGTAGTTGTTCTCGGTCTCGTGGTCGTCCCAGGTGACGACGAAGGGGTGTGCGGCGTGGGCGGCGCGCAGGTCCGGGTCGGACTTGTAGAGGGCGTACCGCAGCCGGTAGTCCTCCAGCGTCGTCGTCTCGTGGTTGAAGAGGGCCGGCAGGGTGCGGTCGGTGTAGGCGCGGGCGCCGCCGGTGGCGTTGACGGCGTACTCGTAGAGGTAGTCGCCGAGGTGGAAGACGACGTCCACGTCCTCCTGGGCGAGGTGGCGGTAGGCGGTGTAGTAGCCGTCGTGGTACGCCTGGCAGGAGACGGCGGCCAGGGCCAGTTCGCGCTTGGGGGCGCCGGGCGGGGGCGCGGTGCGGGTGCGTCCGGTGGGGCTGGTCCACTGGCCGGCCCGGAAGCGGTAGTAGACGACCCGGTCGGGGGCCAGGCCCTGGACCTCGACGTGCACGCTGTGGTGGAACTCCGGGTGGGCGTACGTGGTGCCGCGCCGCACGATCCGGGTGAAGCGCTCGTCGTGGGCCAGCTCCCAGCGGACCTCGACGCGGGCGCGGGGCAGGCCGCTGTCGGGTTCGAAGGGGCGGGGCGCGAGCCGGGTCCACAGCAGCACGGAGTTGGGCAGCGGGTCGCCGGAGGCGACGCCGAGCGTGAAGGGGTCCTCGCCGATGCGGTGGCCGCTCATCTCGCGGGCGCTGGCCGTTCCGGCGGCGGGCAGGCCGACCGAGAAGGCGAGTGCGGCGGCGGCTCCGGTGACGGTGAGGAAGCGGCGGCGGTCGGTGTGCCGGGCGGCCTCGCGCAGCTCCTGCTGTGGCGATGAGTGCGTCATCTGTCCCTCCCCTGACTGGTGGTGTGGGTGGAAGTCCACCGGCCCGGCGCATCCGGGGGCTGACGTGTTCGCGTCGCGCGGGCGTCGTCCGGATGAGGAGTGCGGCAGGATGGTGCCCCGGGGGGCAAACGCCGCGTTCGGGGCGGAACGATGATCATCGAGCGGGGGCGCCCGGGCGCGTGAAACGCCGTGGCGGCCCGCGAATTCACCCCCGGGGGGTGCGGGCCGCGAGGCGTCGCGCGAGGGCGCGCAGCAGCCGGGTGTACGGTCCCCGGCGCGCGGGCCGCGCCACCGCGCCCGCGCAGGCCCGTTCCGCCCGGTCCAGGCTCTCCTCGATCAGCGCGTCGTGCAGCGGGCGCCAGACGAGCGGCCAGCTCAGCCGGGCGGGGCCGGTGGTGCGCATGGCGAGGGTGTGCCGCAGCAGCGTGCCCGGCTCCCCCGCGCCGGCGGGCAGTACGGCGTACTCGTGGAAGCCGTGGAAGCCGCGCGGTCCGTCGAAGGCGAACCGCACCCAGAGGGCGGGGACATGGGCGACGACCGTGTAGCGGACGGGTCCGTGTCCGCCGGCCGCGCCGACGCCCAGCGGCCGGTCGAACGTCATCGCGGGCCAGCTCCGGTGCGGCCACAGGCGGTCCCCGGCGCCGGGGCGCGCCAGGGTGTCGAGCAGGGCGCCGACCCGGTCCGCCGGGACGGGCAGCAGCCGTTCGTGCACGTTGTGGACGCCCACACGCGCCACCTCCACCAAATAGAGAACTCTCTCCAAAACAGTTGTGGAGAGTACTCTCCGATTCATGGCCAGGCCACCCCGATTCAGCACCGAGCAACTCCTGGACGCCGCCGTGCCGCTGGCCGCCGCGTCCGGCCCGGCCGGGGTGACGATGTCGGCCGTCGCCCAGGCGACGGGCGCCCCCAGCGGCTCGGTGTACCACCGCTTCCCCGGCCGCGACGCGCTGCTCGCCGAGGTGTGGCTGCGGACCGTCGAGCGCTTCCAGGACGGCTGGTTCGCGGCCGTGGACGCCG
>NZ_JAKRGC010000215.1 GCF_022347745.1 Streptomyces sp. OfavH-34-F | reverse complement strand
CCGGCAGCAGCCCGCGCTGCCGCCGCACGCGGCGTCCGTGTCCGCCCCGCAGCCGGCTGCCGGGGCGGCCCCGCAGGAGTCGTGGGCGGCGAGCGGCCAGGACGAGCCGGAGCCGCGCAGGACGTTCCGCTTCAACGGCGAGAAGGTCCTGATCGTCGACGACGACGTCCGCAACGTCTTCGCGCTCACCTCCGTGCTGGAGCAGCACGGACTGGCCGTCCTCTACGCGGAGAACGGGCGCGAGGGCATCGAAGTCCTGGAGCAGCACGACGATGTGACGGTGGTGCTGATGGACATCATGATGCCGGAGATGGACGGTTACGCGACGACGTCGGCGATCCGCAGGATGCCGCAGTTCGCCGAGCTGCCGATCGTGGCGCTGACGGCCAAGGCGATGAAGGGCGACCGGGAGAAGGCGCTCGACGCCGGGGCGTCGGACTACGTCACCAAGCCGGTCGATCCCGATCACCTTCTTTCAGTCATGGAGCAGTGGATGAGCGGAGAGTGAGCGCTCATTGAGCGAATTCAGCAAGATTTGTTGCCTGCTGGTGTCCGAAGGAGTGTGGGAACGCGGATTACGGGGAACCTTCCAGGCTCCCGCCGCGTTTTCGGTACGTGCACAGTGACATCGCGGTGACAGGGTGTGGTGACCGCCGGGGTGCGGTTACCATGACCGGCACAAGGACGGACGGCGCAAGAGAGCCGTCCCGCGGGGCGGCGCCCGGTGCGATTCCGGGGCGAGGAGGACGGGCCATGGTGCAGAAGGCCAAGATCCTCCTGGTCGATGACCGGCCGGAGAATCTGCTGGCGCTGGAGGCCATCCTCTCTGCGCTCGATCAGACCCTGGTACGGGCATCGTCAGGGGAGGAGGCGCTCAAAGCGCTGCTCACGGACGACTTCGCGGTCATCCTGCTGGACGTCCAGATGCCGGGGATGGACGGTTTCGAGACCGCCGCCCACATCAAGCGGCGGGAGCGCACCCGGGACATCCCGATCATCTTCCTCACCGCGATCAACCACGGCCCGCACCACACCTTCCGGGGGTACGCGGCGGGCGCGGTGGACTACATCTCCAAGCCGTTCGACCCGTGGGTGCTGCGCGCCAAGGTCTCGGTCTTCGTCGAGCTGTACATGAAGAACTGCAAGCTGCGCGAGCAGGCGGCGCTGCTGCGGCTCCAGCTCGAAGGCGGCGGGGAGGCGAACGCCCCGCGGGAGCGGGAGCCCGCCGGTCTGCTGGCCGAGCTCTCCGCGCGGCTCGCCGCCGTCGAGGAGCAGGCGGAGGCGCTGTCCAAGCAGCTCGACGACGAGTCCGCGGACGCCGGAGCGGTGGCGACCGCCGCCCATCTGGAGCGGAAGCTGACCGGACTGCGCCGCGCGCTCGACGCGCTGGAGCCGGGCACCGGCGGGGCGTCGGCGACCGTGCCCTCGTAACGGCGGCGCCTGCCTCGTAACGGCGGCCGGGCACGGCCGCGTTGAGGCGACGTCAGTTAGCGGCCCCCGCAGGGCGACACGGACGGGTGAACCCGTCCGCACTCGTGTGCAGGGACGTCTCACCGGTAACCTCGGCCCCATGGCCTCACGTACGTCCGGCAAGGGTTCCCAGGGCACCGCGGGCACCGCGAAGCGCGCCGGCGGCGGCCCCGGTCCGGCGAAAAAAGCCGCACCCGCCAAGAAGACCGCGGCCAAGAAGGCCGCCCCCGCCAAGAAGGCGCCCGCGAAGAAGGCACCGGCCAGGAAGGCCGCCCCGCCCCCGCCCGCGCCCTCACCGACGAACGCGGTCTACCGGCTGGCGCGCGCCGTCTGGCTGGGCGCGGCGCACGCCGTGGGCGCGGTGTTCCGCGGCATAGGGCGCGGCGCCAAGGGGCTCGACCCCGCCCACCGCAAGGACGGCGTCGCCCTGCTGCTGCTCGGCCTCGCGCTGATCGTCGCCGCGGGCACCTGGTCGAATCTGCGCGGACCCGTGGGCGACCTCGTGGAGATGCTGGTCACCGGCGCGTTCGGCCGGCTCGACCTGCTCGTGCCGATACTGCTGGGCGTCATCGCCGTGCGGCTCATCCTCTATCCGCAGCGGCCCGAGGCCAACGGACGCATCGTCATCGGCCTGTCCGCCCTGGTCGTCGGAGTGCTCGGCCAGGTTCACATCGCCTGCGGCTCACCCGGCCGCGGCGAGGGCACCCAGGCCATGCAGGACGCGGGCGGCCTCATCGGCTGGGCCGCGTCCAAGCCGCTGATCTTCGCCATGGGCGAGGTGCTGGCCGTCCCGCTGCTCCTGCTGCTCACCGTGTTCGGGCTGCTGGTCGTCACGGCCACCCCGGTGAACGCCATCCCCCAGCGGCTGCGGCTCCTCTGCGTCAAGCTCGGCATCCTCGAACCGGCGTACGACCCCGAGGCGGGGGAGGCCGCCGACGACGAGCGGTACGAGGAGCAGTGGCGCGAGGCCCTGCCCGCCCGCTCCCGCCGCCCCCGGACCGCCGCCCCCGGCGAGTACGACCCGGAGCTCGCGGAGGCCGAGGCGCTGACCAAGCGCCGCAAGCCCCGCAGGCCCTCGGCGCAGCCCGCGATGAACCGCACGATGGACGCGGTGGACATCGCGGCCGCCGCTGCCGCCGCCCTCGACGGGGCCGTGCTCAACGGCATGCCGCCCTCACCGGTCGTCGCCGACCTCACCCAGGGCGTCTCGGTGGAGCGCGAACGGACGGGCAGCACGCCGGTGCCGGGTGCCAGGGAGGCGGAGGGCGCCGCGAAGCCCGCCGGACGCACGGCGAGCCCCGCACCGGCCGGTGGCGTACCGGACCTGACCAAGCCGGCCCCCGAGCCCTCCGAGTCGCAGCCGCTGCCCGCCCGCGCCGAGCAGCTCCAGCTCTCCGGCGACATCACGTACGCGCTGCCCTCGCTCGATCTGCTGGAGCGCGGCGGCCCCGGCAAGAGCCGCAGCGCCGCCAACGACGCGATCGTGGCCGCGCTGACCAACGTCTTCACCGAGTTCAAGGTGGACGCCGCGGTCACCGGCTTCACCCGCGGCCCGACGGTCACGCGCTACGAGGTGGAGCTGGGCCCGGCCGTGAAGGTCGAGCGCATCACGGCGCTCGCGAAGAACATCGCGTACGCCGTCGCCAGCCCCGACGTACGCATCATCTCGCCTATCCCGGGGAAGTCCGCGGTCGGCATCGAGATCCCCAACTCGGACCGGGAGATGGTCAACCTCGGCGACGTGCTGCGCCTCGCCGACGCGGCGGAGGACGACCACCCCATGCTCGTCGCGCTCGGCAAGAACGTCGAGGGCGGCTACGAGATGGCCAACCTGGCGAAGATGCCGCACGTCCTGGTGGCCGGAGCGACCGGTTCCGGCAAGTCGTCCTGCATCAACTGCCTGATCACCTCGATCATGGTCCGGGCGACGCCGGAGGACGTCCGGATGGTCCTCGTCGACCCCAAGCGCGTCGAGCTGACCGCGTACGAGGGCATCCCGCACCTGATCACGCCGATCATCACCAACCCCAAGAAGGCCGCCGAGGCCCTCCAGTGGGTGGTGCGCGAGATGGACCTGCGCTACGACGACCTGGCGGCCTTCGGCTACCGGCACATCGACGACTTCAACCACGCCGTGCGCACCGGCAAGCTCAAGACGCCCGAGGGCAGCGAACGGGAACTGAGCCCCTACCCGTACCTGCTGGTCATCGTCGACGAGCTGGCCGACCTCATGATGGTCGCCCCGCGCGACGTCGAGGACTCCATCGTCCGCATCACCCAGCTGGCCCGCGCCGCGGGCATCCATCTGGTGCTCGCCACCCAGCGCCCGTCGGTGGACGTGGTCACCGGTCTGATCAAGGCCAACGTCCCCTCCCGGCTCGCGTTCGCCACCTCCTCGCTCGCCGACAGCCGCGTCATCCTGGACCAGCCCGGGGCCGAGAAGCTCATCGGCAAGGGCGACGGCCTGTTCCTGCCGATGGGCGCGAACAAGCCCGTCCGCATGCAGGGCGCCTTCGTCACCGAGGACGAGGTCGCGGCCGTCGTCCGGCACTGCAAGGACCAGATGGCGCCCGTCTTCCGCGACGACGTGGTAGTCGGCACCAAGCAGAAGAAGGAGATCGACGAGGACATCGGCGACGACCTCGACCTGCTGTGCCAGGCCGCCGAACTCGTCGTCTCCACCCAGTTCGGATCGACCTCCATGCTCCAGCGCAAGCTGCGGGTCGGCTTCGCCAAGGCCGGACGGCTGATGGACCTGATGGAGTCCCGCAACATCGTCGGGCCCAGCGAGGGCTCCAAGGCACGCGACGTCCTGGTGAAACCGGACGAGCTGGACGGAGTGCTCGCCCAGATCCGTGGGGAAACCGGTTCGTAAGAGTTTTACGGGCAACCGTTTCGTCGGGCCGCACGTCAAGTTGAAGGGAGGGACCGCACGCCCCTCCCCGGCGCGGCCCGGCGAACGGCTCTGTTCGAATCTGATGGCGTACAAAGTCCACCGCCCGGTTGCCCCACCCTTTTGCAACCCCCCTAGACTGAACACCCAGCAGGTGGCTCACGTTCGAAAGGCGCCCCCGTGTCCATCGGCAACTCTCCCGAAGACGACCGGCCTTCGATCGGTCGAGTCCTCCAGCAGGCCCGTCTCGCCGCGTCCCTCACGGTCGACGAGGTCAGCACGTCCACGCGGGTGCGCATCCCCATCGTGCACGCGATCGAGCAGGACGACTTCTCGCGCTGCGGCGGCGACGTCTACGCCCGCGGCCACATCCGCACGCTCGCCCGTGCCGTAGGCACCGATCCGGAACCGCTGATCGCGCAGTACGACGCCGAGCACGGCGGCCGTCCCGCGCCGACGCCGGCGGCGCCGCTGTTCGAGGCCGAACGCATCCGCTCCGAACCCCGCCGCCCGAACTGGACGGCGGCCATGGTCGCGGCGATCGTCGTCGTGATCGGCTTCGTCGGCTTCACCTTCTTCAAGGGCGGCGACGAACCCGCCACCGCCGGCCGCGTCGCTGAGGGGCCGACCTCCGACAAGATCGCCCCCAAGCCGTCCGCCAGCAAGCCCGCCGACCCCAAGCCGGCCCCGACCGAGAGCGCCATCGCCGCGGCACCCCAGGACAAGGTCACCGTCAAGCTCAGCGCCACCCACGGCCGCAGCTGGATCTCCGCCAAGGACCACAACGGCCGGTCCCTCTTCGACGGCACCCTGGAGCAGGGCGACTCGAAGACCTTCCAGGACAAGGAGCGCGTCGACCTCGTCCTCGGCAACGCCGGCTCGATCGAGCTGTTCGTCAACGGCAAGAAGGTCGAGGACGAGTTCCAGCCCGGACAGGTCGAGCGGCTCTCGTACACCAAGGGCGACCCCGAGGTCGGCTGACCGGCCGCCCCGCAAGCACAGCGGTACGGCGAGCGCCCGGTCACCACGCCGGGCGCTCGCCCTTTTCCTCACTCCGGGTAGCGGCGCAACCCTCAGCGGCGGGGACGGTGCCGGGACAAAGTAGTCTTGAGCCCATGCCCGAACGCCGTACCGTCGCCCTTGTCACTCTTGGCTGCGCCCGTAACGAGGTGGACTCGGAGGAGCTCGCAGGCCGCCTGGCAGCGGACGGCTGGGAGCTCGTCGAGGACGCCTCCGATGCCGATGTCGCCGTCGTCAACACCTGTGGGTTCGTCGAGGCCGCCAAGAAGGACTCCGTCGATGCCCTGCTCGAAGCCAATGATCTGAAGGACCACGGCCGCACCCAGGCCGTCGTCGCCGTCGGCTGCATGGCCGAGCGCTACGGCAAGGACCTCGCCGAGGCCCTGCCGGAGGCGGACGGCGTCCTCGGCTTCGACGACTACGCGGACATCTCCGACCGCCTCCAGACCATCCTCAGCGGCGGCATCCACGCCTCCCACACCCCCCGCGACCGGCGCAAGCTGCTGCCGATCAGCCCCGCCGAGCGGCAGGACGCCGCCGTGGCCCTGCCCGGCCACGCCCAGGAGGCCGTCCTCCCCGCCCCGGCCGACCTGCCGGAAGGCGTCGCCCCGGTCTCCGGACCGCGCGCGCCGCTGCGCCGCCGGCTGGGCACCAGCCCCGTGGCCTCGGTCAAGCTGGCCTCCGGCTGCGACCGCCGCTGCTCCTTCTGCGCCATCCCGTCCTTCCGCGGCTCCTTCATCTCCCGCCGCCCCTCGGACGTGCTGGGCGAGACCCGCTGGCTGGCCGAGCAGGGCGTGAAGGAGGTCATGCTCGTCTCGGAGAACAACACCTCCTACGGCAAGGACCTCGGTGACATCCGTCTCCTGGAGACCCTGCTGCCGGAGCTGGCGGAGGTCGACGGCATCGAGCGCATCCGGGTCAGCTACCTCCAGCCCGCCGAGATGCGGCCCGGCCTGATCGACGTCCTCACCTCGACGCCGAAGGTCGCCCCCTACTTCGACCTGTCCTTCCAGCACTCCGCGCCCGGCGTGCTGCGGGCCATGCGCCGCTTCGGCGACACGGACCGCTTCCTGGAGCTGCTGGACACCATCCGCAGCAAGGCACCGCAGGCCGGCGCCCGGTCCAACTTCATCGTCGGCTTCCCCGGCGAGACCGAGGACGACCTCGCGGAGCTGGAACGGTTCCTCACGGGAGCGCGCCTCGACGCCATCGGCGTCTTCGGCTACTCCGACGAGGAGGGCACCGAGGCCGTCGGCTACGAGAACAAGCTGGACGCCGACGTCATCGCGGAGCGCCTGGCGCACATCTCGCAGCTCGCCGAGGAACTGACCTCGCAGCGCGCCGAGGAGCGCATGGGCGAATCCCTCCAGGTGCTCGTCGAGTCCGTCGAGCCCACCGACGACGAACCGCGCGCCTACGGCCGCGCCGCGCACCAGGCGCCCGAAACGGACGGCCAGGTGCTCTTCACCACACGCGAAGGGCTCGTTCCGGGCCGTATGGTCGAGGCGAAGGTGGTGGGCACCGAAGGCGTGGACCTGATCGCCGAGTGCAGTGATCTCGTGGAGGTAGCCAGATGACCGGAGTCCCGGCGTCCGCGGCAGGCGGTTCCGGCGCGACGCCGGTCCGCGGCGGGAAGCTGGGCGCCGCTGCGGTCAATCAGGCCAGTCTGTGGAACATCGCCAACCTGCTGACGATGGCCCGGCTCGTGCTGGTCCCCGGCTTCGTGGTGCTGATGCTCCACAACGGCGGTTACGACCCGGCCTGGCGCTCCTTCGCCTGGGCCGCCTTCGCCGTCGCCATGATCACCGACCTGTTCGACGGGCACCTGGCGCGCACGTACAACCTGGTCACGGACTTCGGGAAGATCGCCGACCCGATCGCCGACAAGGCGATCATGGGCGCGGCGCTGATCTGCCTGTCCTATCTGGGCGACCTGCCCTGGTGGGTCACCGGGGTGATCCTCTTCCGCGAGCTGGGCATCACGCTGATGCGGTTCTGGGTGATCCGGCACGGAGTCATTCCGGCCAGTCGCGGCGGCAAGATGAAGACGCTGGCACAGGGAACGGCCGTGGGCATGTACGTTCTGGCCCTGACGGGTCCGCTGGCCACCCTGCGGTTCTGGGTGATGGCGGTGGCCGTCGTGCTCACGGTCGTCACCGCGCTCGACTACATCCGCCAGGCCGTCGTGCTGCGTCGTCAGGGACTGGCGGCGGAGGCCGAGCGGTGACCGAGGCGGACCGGGTGCTGCGGCTGCTCGTCGAGCGCGGGCAGACCCTCGCCGTCGCGGAGTCGCTGACCGGCGGTCTGGTCGCGGCCGAACTCACGTCCGTCCCCGGCGCCTCGCAGGCGTTCCGGGGCTCCGTCACCGCCTACGCGACCCCCCTCAAGAGTGAAGTCCTCGGGGTCGACGCGGCGCTCCTGGCGGCGCGCGGGGCGGTCGACGCCGAGGTCGCGCGCCAGATGGCGACAGGCGTACGGCGGGTTCTGGGCGCAGACTGGGGAGTGGCGACCACCGGTGTCGCCGGCCCCGAACCACAGGACGGCCAAGCCGTCGGAACGGTCTTCGTCGCGGTCAGCGGCCCACGCGGCAGCGGGAAAGTCGTCGCGTTGAGGTTGAACGGCGACCGGGCGGACATCCGTAAAGAGAGCGTACGAAGCGCGCTCGACCTGATCTCAGGCGAACTCCACGAGAATGCGAGCGCACAGGATACGGAAGAGAACGGGGGGAATTGATGTTTGCAGCCCTGAGTGAACACGACATCGCTCCCCGCACGGCCGCAGCGCTAGGCGGTACGGTGGGGCGTGAAGGATGCGGCTACGCGGTCCGAGGAGGGAGCCACCGATGATTCTGCTCCGTCGCCTGCTGGGTGACGTGCTGCGTCGGCAGCGCCAGCGCCAAGGCCGTACTCTGCGCGAAGTCTCCTCGTCCGCCCGAGTTTCGCTCGGCTATCTCTCCGAGGTGGAGCGGGGGCAGAAGGAGGCATCCTCCGAACTGCTCTCCGCCATTTGCGACGCGCTTGACGTACGGATGTCCGAGCTCATGCGTGAAGTGAGCGATGAGCTGTCCCTGGCCGAACTGGCCGAGTCGGCAGCGGCCAGCGATCCGGTACCTGTACCGGTGCGCCCCATGCTCAACTCCGTCTCCGTTACCTCGGTGGCGGGTGTACCGACGGGGCGGGTGACCATCAAGGCGCCCGCGGAAGCGGTGGACGTCGTCGCCGCCTGATCCGATCGGTTCGGTGTGAAGCCGAAGGCCCCGGTCCTGCCCCTCTGCGGCAGGGCCGGGGCCTTCGCGTGTGCTCCCGCCTGCGGAATCCGGGAAACGCGTCGGGTGTGAGCGCGCGGATGAGGGGCAGGCGGCTGGATGAGAGATCGAGGAACTCCCCGGAAGGCCAATGGGCCGCCGGCGACTTCCTCGGATGACCGTTTTGCTTCGTTTGTGCCATCGTGGGTGGTGCTGAACGGAACGGATTCCAGATCGGAGACGTGCATGTCTGTCGTGAAGAGCCCCCTGTCCGATACCGACCTCAAGACCGTCGGAGACGCGCTGCAGGGCGCCCTGGTGGATCTCCTCGACCTTTCTCTGGTGGCCAAGCAGGTCCACTGGAACGTGGTCGGGCCGCGGTTCAGGTCCGTGCACCTCCAGCTCGACGACGTGGTGGACACCGCCCGCCAGCACTCCGACACCGTCGCCGAGCGGGCCTCCGCCATCGGCGTCAACCCGGACGGCCGCGCCGCGACGATCGCCAGGAGCACGGCCATCAACTCCGTGTCCGACGGCTGGATCAAGGACGTGGACGCGGTGAAGTCGCTGGTGGACGCCCTCGGCGTGGTCATCGGACGGATGCGGGAGCGCATCGAGGCGACCGAGACCCCGGACCCGGTCACCCAGGACCTCCTGATCGCGCTGACCGCGGACCTCGAGAAGCACGCGTGGATGTTCCAGGCCGAGAGCGCCTGACCGGACACCCCGCGACCCAGACCTGGACCGGCATCACCCGGTTCACCCCAATGGAGGAATGAGCATCATGAACGAAGGCGCGAAGGACAAGGTCACCGGCAAGGCCAAGGAGGCCATGGGCAAGATGACCGGCGACCGCCGCAAGGAGGCCGAGGGGAAGGCCGACCAGGCCAAGGGCAAGACCAAGGACACCATGGGCGGCGCCCGTGAGCGTGCCGAGGGGCTCAAGGACTCCCTGGGCGACAAGAAGGACTGACCCCGGTCCCCCCGGCCCGTCGCGAGCCCCCACCCCGCGTGGTGGGGGCTCCGTGCTGACAGGGCGCGGTCTACGGGGGCTTCGTGGGGCGTGTGACCGCGCCCCGCGCGCGCCGGTGGTGCACCGGTGCGCTCTCGCCCCCGAAAGGCGGGCGCCACTAGGTTCGGCCGGAGGAGGCAGCCATGGTACGGCGATGGGTACCGGCGCTCGTTCTCTGCGGCGCGTGGTGGTGGGCCGTGCTGCGGCTGGTGCTCACCCCGGCGCACGCCGGAGTGGTCGAGGGAGCGGTGGCGGCGGGCGGATGGGGGCTGAGCCTCCTGCCGGTGCACGTCGCAACGACCGCCCGGCCGATCGGCGTCTTCGACGCCGGCACGAGCCTGCTGCGGCGCGCCACGGTCCGGGCACGACGGGCGGCACGGTCCTGGCGGCGGCGACGGGTCGCCGGCTGAGGACCGTGGGTCCGGGGCGGCCGGTCACCGAGCATGGGTGAGGCCGTCGGCCGCCCGGCGGCGCTGCGTCACGCGGGAGCCGGGCCGGACTGGCAGCGCGGGCACCAGTAGGCGGGCCGGCCGTCCTGTTCGGATTCCCGGATCGGCGTGCCGCAGCGCAGACAGGGGCGCCCGGCGCGGCCGTACACCCAGAGGGTGTCGCTGGGCCTGCGCATGCGGGAGGCCGCCTGCGCGACGGTACGGGCGCGCCCGCCGGCGGTCGTGATGCGCGTCGGGCGGTCCCGGTTGGCGTCGAGGAGCTGGTGGGCGGTGGAGACCAGCAGGGCGGCCATCGTCGCGGGCAGCTCGCCCACGGGGAGCCACGGGGTGGCGCGGGCCAGGAAGCACAGCTCCGCCTTGTAGATGTTGCCGATGCCGGCCAGGTTGCGCTGGTCCAGCAGGGCTTCGCCGAGCGGGCGGGCCGGGTAGCGGAGGAGGTTGCGCAGCGCCGCGTCGGCGTCCCAGTCCGGGCCGAGGAGATCGGGGCCGAGATGGCCGACCGCTTGTTCCTCGTCCCGCGTGCGCAGCAGCTCCAGCACCGGGAGCCGGTAGCCGACGGCGGTGTGGGCGGTGTTGCCCAGGACGGCCCGGATCTGATGGCCGGGGCCGCCGCGCCAGCGCTCGCCGGGCGCGTAGATCCGCCAGGCCCCGTCCATCCGGAGGTGGCTGTGCAGGGTGAGGCCGCCCTCGATCCGGGTCAGCAGGTGCTTGCCCCGCGCGGTGACGTCCAGGACCGTGCGGCCGGTGAGGTCGGCCGTGGCGAAGCGGGGGACGCGGAGGTCGGACGTGACGAGGACCTGACCGGCCAGCGCGCGGTGCAGCCGCCCGGCGGTCTGCAGAACGGTGTCTCCTTCGGGCATGCCTCCATGATGCGGCGGCGCGGGGGCCCGCGGGGGCCGGACGGCGCACCGCGCGGGGCGGCGGCGCGCTTCCGG
>NZ_JAKRGC010000214.1 GCF_022347745.1 Streptomyces sp. OfavH-34-F | reverse complement strand
CCCGTCGGCCCCGCAGCCACCGCACCGTCACCGGCCTCGCCCGCGCCAACCTCGTCCGGGTGCCCGGACGCACGCTCCTGGGCGCCGCCGCGCTCGCCGTCGGCGTCGCCGCCGTCACCTCGGTCGCCGCCATCCTCTGGTCATTCGAGGACGACGTCGTCGGCACGGTCATGGGCGACGCCATCGCGCTGCGGGCCCGGGGCGTCGACATCGCCGCAGCCGCCGGCACCGCCCTGCTCGGCTCGTTCGCCGCCGCGGACGTCATCTACCTCGGCATACGTGAGCGGGCCGCCGAGTTCGCGGTGCTGCGGGCGACCGGCTGGTCGGACGGCGAACTCACCCGGCTCGTCCTCACGGAGGGCGCCCTGCTCGGCGGGCTCGGCGCGCTCACCGGGTCGGCCGCCGGTCTGGGCCTCATGGCCCGGCTCACCGGCTCCGCCACCCCCGCACTCGTCACGACCGCGCTGCTCGCGGCCCTGGCCGGGATCGTCCTGGCCACCGCGGCCTCGCTCGTCCCCGCCCTGATGCTCACCCGGACCGCGGACGCCGCACTGCTCCAGGAGGACTGAGAACGCCATGCCACACACCGGAACGGACCGGGCAGCGGAGCGCCCCCGCGGCGGCGGCGCCGACATCGAGGTCCGCGCCCTGACCAAGGTCTTCGGCAAGGGCCCGGCCGCCATCACCGCGGCCGACCGCATCGATCTCACGGTCCCGGCCGGGCAGATCGTGGCCCTCACCGGCCGGTCGGGGTCGGGGAAGTCGACGCTGCTGCACCTGCTGGGCGCCATCGAACGCGCCGACTCCGGCTCGGTGCGGGTCGGCGACACCGACGTGACGGCCGTGCGCCCCCGAGGGCTCGCCGCCTACCGCCGCACGGTCGGCTTCGTCTTCCAGCGCTTCCACCTGCTGCCCGCGCTGACCGTCATCGACAACGTCCTGGCGCCGGTCCTGCCCCGCCGCGCGGGCTTCGACCGGCACGCGCGCGCCCGCGAGCTGCTGGCGGCCGTGGGCCTGGCCGACCGCGAGAAGGCCCACCCCGCGCAGCTCTCCGGAGGACAGCAACAGCGCGTCGCGCTGGCCCGTGCGCTGATCGCCGCGCCCCGGCTCCTGCTGGCGGACGAGCCCACCGGGGCGCTGGACTCGGCGACCGGGACCGCCGTCATGGACCTGATCGTGCGGCTCGGGCGCGAACAGGGGACCACGGTCCTGATCGCCACGCACGAGCACCAGGTGGCCGAAGCCTGCGACCGGGTGATCGGCCTGCGGGACGGACGCCCGGTCACGGACTCCGGCTGACGCCGCCGGACGACCGGGCTCACGAGGAGTCGCGGACCACCAGTTCGGTGGGGAGCACGATCTGGGCCCGGTCCGCGTGCTCCCCGGCGATCATGTCGAGCAGCAGCCGGGTCATGGTGCGGCCCATCTCCTCGATCGGCTGGCGCACGCTGGTGAGGGCCGGGTCCATGTGCCGGGCGACGGCCGAGTCGTCGAAGCCGATCAGGGCGATGTCGTCCGGGATGCGGCGGCCGGCCTCGCGCAGGACCTGACGGGCGCCGGCGGCCATCACGTCGGATGCGGCGAAGACCGCGTCCACGTCGGGGCGGCGGTCGAGGAGGTCGCGCATGGCCCGGGCGCCGCCCTCCTCGGTGAAGTCGGCGGGCGCGACGAGCCGTTCGTCGGGCTCCAGGCCCGCGTCGCTCACGGCCTGGCGGTAGCCGTCCAGGCGGCTCTGGGAGGCGTAGACGTCGAGCCGGCCGGTGATGGTGGCGATGGCGCGCCGGCCGCGCGAGACCAGGTGCTCCACCGCGCCGCGGGCGCCCTCGAAGTTGTCCGAGTCGACCGAGGAGAGCGATTCGGCGGCGGATCTGCGGCCGTTCATGACGGCGGGCATGCCGAGCTGTTCCAGCAGATCGGGCAGCGGGTCGTCGGCGTGCACGGAGACGAGGAGCACCCCGTCCACGCGGTGCGCGGTCAGGTACTGGGCGAGCCTGCGGCGTTCGCGGTCGCTGCCGACGAGGGTGAGCAGCAGCTGCATGTCCGTGTCGGCGAGGGCGGCACCGACCCCGCGCACGATGTCGGAGAAGTACGGTTCGGCGAAGAAGCGGCTCTCGGACTCGGGGACGACGAGCGCTATGGCGTCCGTGCGGTTGCCGGCCAGTGCGCGGGCCGCGCGGTTGGGCACGTAGCCCAGCTCGGCGACGGCCGCCTCGACCGCCTCCCTGGTGTGGGCGCTGACCCGCGGCGATCCGTTGATCACGCGCGAGGCCGTGCCCCTGCCCACTCCCGCCCGCGCCGCGACCTCTTCGAGCGTGGGCCGGCCCCCGCTCCGTACTCGCGATGCCGTCATGGCTGCCTCCCGTTCGCGGTCAATTTCTCACAGTCGGATAACCAAACCAAGTCCTGGCGTTGGTTCCCTTGACACTCTGAGGGACCGGTCGGCCGCCCCCCGGCTCCCCTGATGGGAGCGCTCCCACTCTACGCGCGTGGTCAAGCGGGACGAACCGCCCGGGGGGTGATCCGGCCTGGTCGGGGGCGGAAACGGCTGAGACCCGGCGCCGGGGCCGGGTCTCAGGAACGGTACGCGGGGGGCGTACCGGACGGGTCAGGCGAGGTCCTCCCGCGGCGGCAGCGCGTGGCGGCGGATCACGTCGGCGTACCAGTGGGCGCTGTCCTTGGGGATGCGACGCTGGCTGGCGTAGTCCACGTACACGGCGCCGAACCGCTTCGAATAGCCGTACGCCCACTCGAAGTTGTCCATCAGCGACCAGAGGAAGTAGCCGCGCACGTCCGCCCCGTCGGCGACCGCGCGCTGCACGGCGTCGAGGTGGCCGTGCAGGTACGCGATGCGCTCCGGGTCCTGGACCCGGCCCTCGGGCGAGACGTAGTCGTCGAAGGCGGCGCCGTTCTCGGTGACCATCAGCGGGATGCCGGGGTGGTCGCGGGTGACGTCCATGAGCAGGTTGTAGAGCCCGTTGGGGTCGATCGACCAGTTCATGGCGGTGCGCTCCTTCCCCTCGGCGAGGTGGAAGGCGACGTGCTCGGAGCCGGGCCAGGGCGAGTAGTCGCTGGCGCCGTGGCCGTCGTTGCGGGTGTCGCCGGCGCCCTCGCCGGGCGTGGAGACCAGGGTGGGCGTGTAGTAGTTGATGCCCAGGATGTCGACCGGGCGCGAGATCGCCTCCAGGTCGCCGTCCTGGACCAGCTTGGACCAGTCCACCAGGTGCGCGGTGTCCGTGAGCAGGTCCTCCGGGTAGGCGCCGCGCAGCATCGGGCCGGTGAAGACCCGGTTGCCGACCGCGTCGATGCGGCGGGCGGCGTCCGCGTCCTCCGGGCTCGGCGTCAGCGGGCGGACCTGGTGGAGGTTGAGGGTGACCGAGGTCTGCGCGTCGGCGGGGAGTTGGGCGCGCAGAACCCCGATCGCCCGGCCATGGGCGAGGTTGAGGTGATGGGCCGCCCGCAGAGCGGCGGACGCCTCGGTGCGGCCGGGGGCGTGGACGCCGGAGCCGTAGCCGAGGAAGGCCGAGCACCACGGCTCGTTGAAGGTGGTCCAGGTGGAGACCCGGTCGCCGAGGGCGTTCGCCATGATCTCCGTGTAGTCGGCGAACCGCTCGGCGGTCGCGCGCTCCGGCCAGCCGCCGGCGTCCTCCAGCTCCTGGGGCAGGTCCCAGTGGTAGAGGGTGGCGACGGGCGCGATGCCGGCCTCCAGCAGCTCGTCGACGAGCTTGCGGTAGAAGTCCAGGCCGCGCTCGACGGCCGGGCCGCGTCCGGTGGGCTGGACCCGGGACCAGGAGACGGAGAAGCGGTACGCCTTCAGCCCCAGCTGCTTCATCAGGGCCACGTCGTCGCGGTAGCGGTGGTAGTGGTCGGCTGCGATGTCGCCGGTGTCGCCGTTGCGGACCTTGCCGGGGGTGCGGCTGAAGGTGTCCCAGATGGAGGGCGTGCGCCCGTCCTCGGCGGCGGCCCCCTCGACCTGGTAGGCGGCGGTGGCCGCCCCCCAGAGGAAGCCCGTCGGGAACCGGGTGAGGGCCTCGGGCGCCGGCTTCGGGGCGGTGTCGGGTCGTACTGCAGTCATGCGGGAGCGCTCCCAAGGATGTGACGGACAGGGGCGTGACGGGGTGGGGCTCGGAACCCGTACGGTCGGCGGGGCGGGCGTGGACCGTACGGGTCCGGTACGGCGGGGCGGCAGGCGGGGCGTCAGCCCTTGACGGCGCCGGACATGATGCCGCCGACGATCTGCTTGCCGAAGATCACGAACACCACGAGCAGCGGCAGGGTGCTGATGAGCGCGCCGGCCATCACGATGCTCGTGTCGGGCGTGTAGGAGGCGCTCAGCTGGCCGAGGGCCACCTGGAGCGTGGGGTTCTGCTGGTTCAGGGCGAGGTAGGGCCAGAAGAAGTCGTTCCACGCCTGGACGAAGGTGAGCATGCCGAGCACCATCATCGCGGGGCGCGCCACCGGCAGCACCACGCTCAGCACGATGCGGAAGTTGTTCGCGCCGTCGATCTTGGCGGCCTCGATCAGCTCGTACGGCAGCGCCTCCATGAGGTACTGGCGCATGAAGAACACGCCGAAGGCGCTGACCAGGGTCGGGAAGATCACCGACTGGAGGTTCCCGCCCCAGCCGAGGTCGGCCATCATCATGAACAGCGGGACGACGCTGAGCTGCGGCGGGATCGTCAGGGTGAGGATGACGCCGGTCATCAGCGCGTTGCGGCCGCGGAAGCGCATCTTGGCGAAGGCGTAGCCGGCCAGGGTGCAGAAGAACAGCGTCGCCGCGGTGATGCAGCCGGCCACGATCACGCTGTTGACGATCGCCTTGCCCAGGTGGGCCTGGGTCCAGGCGGCGTCGAGGTTGTGGAAGAGGCGGTCGCCCGGCAGGAACGGCGGGGTGGTGGCCAGCACCTCGTCCTGGGTGTGGGACGCGGCCACGAGGGTCCAGTACAGCGGCAGCAGCGAGCCGATGCCGACGACGGCCAGGGCGATGTAGGCGAACGGGCCGCCCTTCAGCTGCTGGCCGGCGCCGGGCTTGAAGCGGCCGGCGCGCTTGGGCGCGCGGTGGGCGGAACGTGCCGGGAGGCCGGGTTCCGAGACTTTGGTGGGGCTGGTCATGGTCATGGATATCGCTCCCGGTCAGACCGCGGATTTGCGTACGTAGCGGCCGATGAGCCAGTTGACCGCGGCGATCAGCAGCAGGAGGGCGAGCATCGCCCAGGCCACTGCGGCGGCCGGACCGAGATGTCCGAGGTTCCAGCCGTAGTTGTAGAGGTAGACGCTGAGCGTCTCGTACTGATTCTCGTTGCCGCCGGTCGCGCCGAGAGTGCCGCCTTCCAGCAGCAGCGGTTCACCGAACAGCTGCATCGAGCCGATGGTCGAGATGACGATCGTGAAGAGGATCGTGGGGCGCAGCGAGGGGATGGTCACCTTGCGGAACTGCTGCCAGCGCGAGGCGCCGTCGATCGAGGCCGCCTCGTACAGGTCGGACGGCACCGCCTGCATGGCGGCCAGGTAGATCAGGGTGTTGTAGCCGGTCCAGCGCCAGATCACGATGACGGAAATGGCGATCTTGGACGTCCAGTGGCCGTTGGCCCAGTTGGTGTCGCCGAGGCCGACGAACTGCAGCGCCCAGTTCAGCAGACCGCCGTCGGCGCGGAAGACCAGCGCGAAGACGAGGGCCGCGGAGGCCACCGAGGTGGCGTACGGGGTGAGGATCACCGTGCGCCAGAAGGTGCTGGCGCGCAGCTTGTAGTTGAGCAGGTGGGCGAGGCCCAGCGCGACGAGCAGCTGCGGGACCGTCGACATCACACCGATCACGAAGGTGTTGCTGACGGCCGTCCAGAACTCGGAGTCGTGCAGAATCCTGTCGAAGTTCTCCCAGCCCACCCACTCCATCTGGTTCATGCCGGTCATCTCGACCCGGTGCAGGGCGATCCATCCGGTGTAGATCAGCGGATAGAGGCCGAAGGCGCCGAAGACGAGGAAGAACGGTGCGATGTAGGCGTACGGCGACGCCTTGTCGTCGAACCGCCAGAGCCGGCTGCGCCAGTTCTGCCGGCGGGGCGCCGGTTTGTGCTGGGAGCCGCGGGGTGGCGGCGCGTATGCGTCCCGGGTGGGAGTCGAGGTGGCCACGAGCGGGAGTCCTTCCCTGGAGTGCTTGAGTGACCCGGCCGGGGCCTGTCCTGAGTTCCGGCGCGGGTGAGGGAGCGGTGTCCGGTGCCGTCGGATCCAAGGCGGAGGAGGGAGTCGACGCGGAGCGTCGGCGAGTGGCGACAGCGCCGGAGACGGCGGTGCCGGGCGCCGCACTGGAGCTCCAGACAGGACCTGCGGGGCGAGGGTGTACGCGGTGGGCTTCCACGGGACGGCCGGAGCCGTCCGGTCGCCCCGTGCAGGCCCGCCGCGACACGCAGGTGCGGGCGGCCCGGAGGCCGCCCGCGCCGGGCGCGTCCGGCGGATCAGGCCGGACGCGCCCCGGCGAACGTCAGCCGATCACCTTGTCGATGGCCTTGGTCGCCGCTTCCCAGGCGGCGTCCGGGGAGGTGCCGCGCTGCTCCATGTTGTTGATCTGGGTGGAGATGGTGTCCTTGATCGCGGCGTCCTTCGGGCCGAGGATCGCCTCGGGGATGGACTTGGCCTCATCGGCGTAGATCTGGCCGATCGGGGCGTCGTTGAAGTACGGCAGGGTGGCGTTCTTCACGTCCGGCAGGTCGTACGCGCCCTTGTTGGACGGGAAGGAGCCGATCGCCTTGAAGACGGCGGCCTGCTGCTCGGGGGCGGTCAGCCACTTGACCAGCTTGGTGGCCTCCTCGACGTGCTTGCCCGACTTCGGGACACCGAGGAAGGAGCCGCCCCAGTTGGCGGCGGTCGAACCGGGGGCGGTGGTGATGTCCCACTTGCCCTTGTTCGCGTCACCGGCGTTCACGGAGATCTGGCCGGCCATCCAGGCGGGGCAGACCACGGTGGCCATGGTGCTCTTGCGCAGCGCGGCCTTCCACGGGTCGCTGAACTGGGCGAGGCCCTGGGTCAGCTTCTTGTCCGCGGCCTCGGCCGCCAGGTTCCAGCCCTGCTGGACGCTGGGGCTGTCCTTGTAGATCGCCTTGCCGCTCTCGTCGTAGTACTGCTTCGCGTTGGAGCTGACCACGGCGTTGAACATGGCGCTGGCGGAGTCCATGAAGTAGGTGCCCTCGGGGGCCTTCTTCTTGAACTCCTCGCCGAGCTTGAGGTAGTCCTCCCAGCCGCCGGAGATCTTGGCCGCGACCTCCTTGCGGTCGGTCGGCAGGCCGGCCTTCTTGAACAGTTCGGTGTTGTAGCAGAGGGACATCGGGCCGATGTCGGTACCCGCGCCGATCACCTTGCCGTCCGGCGTGGTGGCCTGCTTCTCCTTCCACGACACGAACTCGTTGACGTCGATGACCTTGCTCAGGTCGGCGAACTGGTCCGCCTTGGTGTCGACGAGTTCCTTGATGCGGCCGACCTCGAGACCCTGGACGTCGGCGAGACCGCTGCCCGAGTTCAGCTGCTGGAGCAGCTTGGGGTAGTAGACCTTCTCATCGGCGGTGGTGTCTTCCTTCACCGTGATGTTCGGGTGCAGCTCGTGGTACTTCTCGAAGAGGCCGGCTTCCTTGTAGCCGAACTGGCCGAAGTCGGCGACGGTCAGCGTGATCTTCCCGTTCGCGTCGGACGACTCGTTCGAGTCGGAGTCGTCGCTGCTGCAGCCGGTCAGCAGCAGCGCCGAAGCGGTCAGGCCCGTGGTGGCCAGAACCGCGACTCTGCGGCTCCGACCGGCAACGGTGCGGGTGATACGCATTCCACTACTCCTTGTTCCAGGGTGGGACTGGCTCACTGCGTGGCATACGCGCTGGTGAATGCGGCTGCCGGGTGGGTGCGGGGGGAGAACACGGGTAGTGCCGTTTCGCCCGGGAAACCCCGTGCGATGTGGGAGCGCTCCCATGCGTCGATGTCGGAAGATTGCTGCCTGCGGGGGGTGGGTGTCAAGACTTGAAGACGCTTCCGTTGCGCGAGCGTGTCCTGCAAGTCACGAGACCGTGTCCGCCCGAAGGCTTGCCAAAGCGCCGCGCCGCACTGCGGCGCGGCGGCCGATTCCGAATTCCCGCAGGTCGGGGCGGGGTTGACAATCGATCTTGTTCGAGCACCGTCGGAAAACCGTCCCCCGCGCCTGTTTCCCGCCACCCCCCGGAAACCCGTTTCCGCTCCCCCGCGAGCCCCGGAAGCGCCCGCCGGGAAGTGAACGGGACACCACCGGGAGGAGGCGCGGATACGGACTCACGCGTTCTTTGCCCGAACCCGGAGCCGGGGACGGGCCGCGCGCCCCGCTACGGCCGCCGGCTCCCCCTCACGCCTCCCGCAACCGCGCCAGCGTGGACTCCAGTTCGGCCTGGGCCGCGCGCGCCGCCGCCTCCGGGTCGCCCGCCACCACCGCGGTGACCAGGGCGCGGTGGCCCGCGTGGCCGTGCTGCGGGTCCTCGCGGCGCAGGGCGAGCAGCTCCACCAGGTCGATCAGGGCCTGGCGCAGGACCGGGGCGAACTCGGCGAACAGGTCGGTGAGGACCGGGTTGTGCGCGGCGGTCACCACGGCCCGGTGCACCGCGATGTCGGCGTCCACGAAGTCCGCGTCGTCGAGCCCGGCGCCCGCGGCCAGCCGGGCGGTGAGCGCCGCGTCGAGCGCGGTGAGGTCCTCGTCGGTGCGGCGGCGGGCGGCGAGGCGGGCGGCCTGGACCTCGATGAGCATGCGGACCTCGTAGACGTCGGTGACCGCCGCCCGGCGCAGCCGGACCGGCCAGTCCTCGGTGACCCGGTCGGCGACGACGAAGACGCCGGCGCCCTGCCGGGAGCGGAGCAGGCCGAGGGTGGCGAGGGTGCGCACCGCCTCGCGGACCGTGGAGCGGCCCACGCCCAGCTCGCGGGCGAGGGTGGTCTCGCCGGGCAGCTTCGTGCCGACCGGCCAGTCCCCGGCGGTGATCCGCGCGCGCAGATGGCCGGCGGCCTGTTCGACGAGGGGGCTGGGGCGGAGCGGACCGAGCGCGGACACGTGGTTCACCTGTCAGGTTGTCTGAGGGGTTGCGTTCTGGTTACTGTACCGCCCATGACGTACTGCGGTCTCCTCCTTCTCGGCTGCCGCGGCGGGGCCTGAAGCGATCGGCACCCCGCCGCGGGGTGTCGTGCTGTGCCGGTCGCATCCGGCGATGCGAGAAGAGACACCGTTCATGCCCGAGTCCATGTCCGAGACGCACAGCTTCCCCACCATCTGCACGCCCCGCGGTCCGGTCCCCCAGTCCGCGCCCCGCTGGAACCCCCAGCGCTCCAGTTCGATGCCGTCGCACCGCTACCGGTCCGCGTTCGACCGGGTCGCCGTCCCGCTGACCGGGCGGAGCTGGCCGCAGGCCCGTATCGAAAGGCCCCCGCTGTGGGTGCCGGTGGATCTGCGGGACGGCAACCAGGCGCTGGCGGAGCCGATGGACACGCCCCGCAAGCGGCGGATGTTCGACCTGCTGGTGGCGATGGGGTTCAAGGAGATCGAGGTCGGCTACCCGTCCGCGAGCCGCACCGACTTCGACTTCGTCCGGCACCTGGCGACGAGCGGCGCCGTACCCGGCGACGTGACGCCGGTCGTCTTCACCCCGGCCCGGCCGGAGCTGATCGAGCGGACCTTCGCGTCGGTGGCGGGGCTGGACCGCGCCGTCGTCCACCTCTACATCGCGACCGCGCCCGTCTGGCGCGAGGTCGTCCTGGGCCGCGACCGGGCCGGGCTGCTCGGCGTGGTGCGGGACGCGGCCCGGCAGATGGACCGGCTGGCGCGGGCCAGGCCCGGCGCGGACATCCGGTTCCAGTTCTCGCCGGAGGTCTTCAACCTGACCGAGCCCGACTTCGTCCTGGAGGTCTGCGACACCCTGACCGAGCTGTGGGACGCCTCCCCGGACCGGCCGGTCGTCCACAACCTGCCGGCCACCGTGGAGATCGCCACGCCCAACGTCTACGCCGACCAGATCGAGTACATGCACCGCCACCTGGCCCGGCGGGATTCGGTGATCCTCTCCGTGCACCCGCACAACGACCGGGGCACGGGCGTGGCCTGCGCGGAGCTGGCCGTGCTGGCGGGCGCGCAGCGGGTGGAGGGCTGCCTGTTCGGCAACGGAGAGCGCACCGGCAACGTGGACCTGGTCAACCTGGCGCTCAACCTGCACGCGCAGGGCGTGGACCCGATGATCGACTTCTCGGACATCGACGAGATCCGCCGCACGGTCGAGCACTGCAACCGGCTGCCGGTGCCGCCGCGCCATCCGTACGGCGGGGACCTGGTGTACACCGCGTTCTCCGGCACCCACCAGGACGCCATCAGCAAGGGCTTCGCGCGCCGGGCGGAGGGCGGCGGGCCCGAGCTGTGGGAGGTGCCCTACCTGCCGATCGACCCGGCCGACGTGGGGCGTACGTACGAGGCGGTCATCCGGGTCAACTCGCAGTCGGGCAAGGGCGGCATCGCCCATCTGCTGCGCACCGGGCACGGCGTGGACCTGCCGGCCGGGATGCGGGCGGAGTTCTCCCGCACGGTCCAGGAGGCGACCGACGACAGCGGCCGGGAGGCCACCCCGAAGGACCTGTGGGAGCTGTTCGAAGCGGGCTACCTGGCCCCCGGCCGGGACGGCTCCGTCACCCTGGCCTCCTGGTCGGTGCGGAACGACCCGGCCGGCGGGCACCGCTTCGTCTGCACCCTGCGGGTGGACGAGCGGGAGGGCGACTACGACGGCACCGGCAGCGGCCCGGTCACGGCGTTCACGGACGCGCTGGCGGCGGCCGGGATCGGCGTGGACGTCCTGGAACTGGTGGAGCGGGGCCCGGCCGGTGACGGTACGGCGTCGGCGTACGCGCGCTGCCGGACGGGCGGCGGGGAGTACTGGGGCGCGGGGCGGGACGTCTCGGGCACGGCCGCGGCGGTGGCGGCGGTGCTGTCGGCGGTGAACCGGGCCCGGCCCTGACGCGGAGGGGCGCGCACCCCGGCCGGGATGCACGGGCGGCGGAGGTGGGTCCTCCGTGCGGGGCGAGCGGCTGCCGGGTGACCGGGGCGTACGGCGACTCCGTCGACCAGCAGTTCGGCGCCGATCCGG
>NZ_JAKRGC010000213.1 GCF_022347745.1 Streptomyces sp. OfavH-34-F | reverse complement strand
CCAAGCAAGATCGGCATGGAGGTGACGAGAAACGTTGCGAGATGCGGTCATGTGGTCAGTCTGCCCTTGCCCACTGACACCACCTGAAGCGCTATTCCACACAGACGAATATCCGAACCTACCGATATGGATGAACCACACGCGCTCGAGACAAACACGGCCGGGGCCGGTACGGGACATCCGTACCGGCCCCGGCCTCTCGCGTCCGGGCCGCCCGCGCTCGCCAGCCGGGAGCCGAATACCGTACGGAATTCGTACGCGAAACGTACGCACTTCGTACGCTTCATGGGGTAGGGTGTGGGTCAGGAGGTGCTTTCATGTCCGAGTTGTTCGACGCGGTCGACGCCCTGCTCGCGTCCCGCGCCGTGCTGCCGCCGCCGGCGGAGCGCAAGCGGCTGCGTGCCGCGCACGGCCTGACGATCGACGAAGTGGCCACCGCACTGAAGGTGCGCCGGGCCACGGTGTCCGGCTGGGAATCCGGCAAGACCGAACCCCGCCCGCCCGAGCGCGACGCCTACGCCCGGCTGCTCGACAAGCTCGCGGAGCTCTACCCCGTCGCCACGCCCGCCGCCGCCCCTGACGCTGCGGTGCCGGCCACGTTCACCGCCGCGCCCGCCCCGGCGGAAGCGCAGACGCTGTCCACAGGCGAGGCGTCCGAGGCTGCGGTCATGACTGCAACCGAGAACACCCAGACCCCTGCCCCCGTCGCCGCTGCTCCGGCCGCCGCGTCGCGTCCGGCGCGCACCGCCAGGACGTCGTCGACGTCGCGCCGCCCGGGCACGAAGAAGGCGGCCCCGGCCGGAACCCGGGCGGGCGGCGGTGATCTGCGGTTCGAGAACGGCCCGCTGGCGGTCGTCGACGTCGAGGACGGGAAGGTGCTGGCGTACTGCACCGGCGGCCTGGTCCTGGACGTGCCCGCCAAGTCCATCCCGGCCCTGGTCGACTGGACCCTCACGGAGGCGAAGCTCGGGGCTCCGAAGCTGTCGGGGCCGGGCAAGGACGCCGACCCGCTGATCGTGCTCACCGAGGCCGCGCTGGAGCGCTACGGCCTGCCCGTCACGCTCACGGAGGAGGAGAAGCACGCCGGGCGGCTCCCGGAGGGCCACAAGGTCATCAAGCAGCTGACCCGCGCGGAGTGGAGGCTGACGAAGCGGGGGTTCGGCCCGTGGGCGCGGATCTACCGCCCCGCCACCGGCTCGGAGCGCGCGTGCGTGCAGCTGTGCATCCCGTCGTGGAACGCGCTGGACACCCGGCACTGGGGCACCGCCGCACAGCTCCCGCCGGCGGAGCTCGCCCGCGTCCTGGGCGTGTACGCCTCGCGCGTGATGACGCCGCGCGGCTCCACCGCCGTGACCGGCCTGGAGCTGATGACCGCGCTGCACCCGCCGACGCGGGCCTCCGAGCCGGACGCCGACGGCAAGCGGCACTCCGAGCACAACCCCGGCTCGTTGGGCAAGGACGCCATCGATCCGATGAACTGGCCGCCGTGCGAGGTCCCCGACGGCCACCCCGTCCTCAAGGACCTGCCCCGGTTCCACGTGCGCGGTCCGGCGGAGAAGCTGTTCGAGGAGGCGTACGACTGGGCACGGCCGATGACCGACGCGGAGTGCACCCTGCGCTTCTTGGTCGGCATCGACGTCAACATGGCCTTCGCCGCCGGCGCCAACGGTCTGCACGTCGGCCTCGGGGAGGCGACGCACGTCACGAACCCGATGTTCGACCCGAAGCTGCCCGGCTCCTGGCTGGTCGACCTGTCCCATGTGGACCTGTCCCGCGTGAAGGTCGGCAAGGAGTGGGTGGAGCTGGACGGCAGCCTGCTGCCCAGCCCGTTCACCCCGAAGGGCGAGCGGCCCGAGGGACCGGCCTGGTACGCGACGCCCACCGTCGCCTACGCGGTGGAGCTCGGCTACGAGGTGCGCCCGGTCGAGGCGTGGGTGCGCTACGACAACGGCCGCTACCTGGACGGCTGGTACAACCGGCTCCGTGACGCCTACCTCGCCACGATGGCCGACCTCGGTGTCGACGCCGACCTGTCGCCGGGCGACTTCCTCGCCGCGATGGACGGCTACAAGGCCCGCGACCCGGAGCTGGCGATCGTCACCTCGGCCATCAAGGCGACGGTGAAGGGCGGCCTGGGCAAGCTCCGCGAGCGCCCGCGCGGCGAGGGCTGGCGGCCCGGCGAGCCGTGGCGTGCCCTGTCCCGGCCGACGTGGCGCCCCGACATCCGGGCGGCGGTCATCTCCCGCACCCGCATCAACCTCCACCGGAAGGTCGTCAAGCACGCGGCGTTCACCGGGCAGTACCCGATCGCGATCCTGTCCGACTGCGTCGTCTACGCCGCCGACGGCACGTCACCGCTCGACTTCCTGCCCTACCGGGAGGGCAAGCCGCTGCCCGGCGGCTTCAAGCTCGGCATCAACCCGGGCCTGGTCAAGCACGAGGGCACCCAGTCCGTTCTGTGGGGTGAGGAGGTCCGGGACAAATTCAACGCGCCGGAGCTCAATCTCGCCCGGTACATCAAGGACGGCACCGTCACCGACGTCGACAACGGAGAGTAGGAGTAGGCGATGAGCCTGTTCGGGGACGGCCTGGACGCCGCCGTGCAGAAGGCGTTCACGCGCCCCGCACCGAAGTCGGCCGGAGCGCAGATGCGGTACCTGGTCAAGCAGCTCGGCGGCACCAAGGCGGCCGCGCAGATGCTGCGGATCTCCCAGCGCACCGTCGAGCGGTACGTGAAGGACCAGATCAAGAAGCCCCGCGCCGACCTCGCCGCGCGCCTGGAGCGCGAGGTGAAGAAGCGCTGGCAGCCCCAGATCCGGGCCAAGGCCCGGCAGAAGGCGGCCACCACGGGCGGCATCGTCATCGACACCCGCGCCTGCATGGGCTACACCGCGCCGATCGGGTCGACGGACCAGGACCGCATCCGGCACCTGACCGTTGCCCTGCCGCCCGTCTACGCCGCCCGTCTCTTCGACGCCCAGGAGCAGGGGGCCAGCGACGCCCGCCTCCAGGAGATCGCGGCCGAAGCGCTCAAGGAGGTCTACTTCCAGGACGGCGGCCGCCGCGCCGGCTCCCTGGAGGAGGTCCGGTTCACGGACATCGAGCACCTCGAGTTCGACCTGTAGACCGGCTGCGCGCACCACGCGCCTGGCCCCCGGCATTGGAGCTGCCGGGGGCCAGGCGTTTCGCATCCTACGGTCAGCCGGCCCGCCGGGCGCGGCGGCGTTCCCGCCGGGTCGGGGCACCCTGGTGTGACCATGCAGCTTTGTTGGCAAGTAGCGGCGCAGGTTGTCGCTGGTCGGACGGATGTGTCGCTGCGTAGTTGGCAAGGACGCAGCAGGTTAGTTGGCAAGCCGTGGTCGCCGAGTGTGATCGCTCGCTCTACCGATGAGGGCTGGTGCCGGAACGCCACCAGGGCCGCCCGGATGCTCCGGGCGGCCCACCTGCGAGTGCGCTCAGGCCAGGACGGCAGCGGTCTCCGGTTCCGTCCCGGCCGTGCCGTGGGCGGCGAGGTGGCGCTCGGCGTCCAGGGCCGCGGCCGCGCCGGTTCCGGCGGCGGTGATGGCCTGGCGGTAGGTGTGGTCGACGACGTCGCCGGCCGCGAACACCCCGGGCAGGTTCGTACGCGTCGTCGGGGCGGCGACCCTGATGTAGCCCTCGGCATCGAGGTCGACCTGGCCGGTGAACAGCTCGGTGCGCGGGTCGTGGCCGATCGCGATGAACAGGCCCGTCACGTCCAACTCGCGGGTGGCGCCGGTGAAGACGTCGCGCAGGACGACGCCGCCGAGCATGCCGTTCGTCTCCTTGATCTCGGCGATCTCGCTGTCGAAGGCGAAGGAGATCTTGTCGTCGGCGAACGCCCGGTCCTGCATGACCTTGGAGGCGCGCGGGTTGAGCGGCGGTGGACGACGGTGACCGAGCGGGCGAAGCGGGTGAGGAAGGTGGCCTCTTCCATGGCGGTGTCGCCGCCGCCGACCACGACGATGTCGCGGTCACGGAAGAAGAACCCGTCGCAGGTCGCGCACCAGGACACCCCGCGGCCGGAGAGCTCGTCCTCGTTGGGGAGGCCGAGCTTGCGGTAGCCGGAGCCGGTCGCGATGATCACCGTCTTCGCGCGGTGGACGGTGCCGACGGAGTCCGTGAGGAGCTTGATGTCGCCGGTGAGGTCCACCTCGACGATGTCGTCGTCGATCATCTCGGCGCCGAACTTCTCGGCCTGGGCCCGCATGTTCTCCATGAGGACGGGGCCGTCAACACCTTTGGGGAAGCCGGGGAAGTTCTCGACCTCGGTCGTGGTGGTCAGCGATCCGCCGACGAAGATGCTGCTGCCGAACAGCAGGGGCTTCAGCTGGGCGCGGGCGGTGTAGAGGGCGGCGGTGTATCCGGCGGGGCCGGAGCCGATGATGACGACCTCGCGTATCTCGCTCACGCCGTCGCCTCCGGCTTCGCCGGGGCGATCTCGGCGATCAGGCCCTCCACCAGGGTCTTGATCTCGTCGCGGATCGGGCGGACGGCCTCGACGCCCTGTCCGGCCGGGTCATCCAGCTTCCAGTCGAGGTAGCGCTTGCCGGGGAAGACGGGGCAGGTGTCGCCGCAGCCCATGGTGATGCACACGTCCGACTCCTTCACCGCGTCGACGGTGAGGATCTTCGGCACCTCGGCGGAGATGTCGATGCCGACTTCGGCCATGGCCTCGACGGCGGCCGGGTTGACCTGGTCGCCGGGGTTGGAGCCGGCGGAGCGGACCTCGACTCGGTCGCCGGCCAGGTGGGTCAGCCACGCGGCGGCCATCTGGGAGCGGCCGGCGTTGTGGACGCAGACGAACAGGACGGACGGCTTGTCGGCCATGGTGATCGTTCTCTCTCGTCGCATGGCGGAACCCAGCCGCCAATGACTTCAGCCCCCGCTGGTATCAGCGAGTGATGATGTGAGAGTATCAGTGCATGCTGACTTCAGTCGATCCTGATGTGATCCGGGTGCTGGGCGATCCGCTCCGCCTGAAGATCGTGACCCTGCTGGCGCGCGAGACGCTGTGCACGACGCACCTGGTCGAGGAGACCGGAGCCAAGCAGACCAACCTGTCCAACCACATGAAGGTGCTGCGCGAGGCCGGGATCGTGGAGACCGAGCCGTGTGGCCGCTTCACCTACTACAAGCTCAAGCCCGAGGTCCTGGCCGGCCTGTCCGAGCAGTTCGCCGAACTGGCCGCCTCCGCCCGCACCGCCGCCGAGAACAAGAGGGCCTGCCCGTGACCTCCACCGAGCCCACCACCGCCCCCGCTCCGACTGGCGGTGGCGACGACTCGATCGTCAAGAAGCTCTCCACCCTCGACCGCTACCTCGCGGTGTGGATCCTGCTGGCCATGGCCGTCGGTCTGGGCCTTGGTCGCCTGATCCCAGGGATGAACGACGCGCTCGCGAAGATTGAGATCGGCGGGATCTCCCTGCCGATCGCGCTCGGCCTGCTCGTGATGATGTACCCGGTGCTGGCGAAGGTCCGCTACGACCGGCTCGACCGCGTCACCGGCGACAAGAAGCTGCTGGTCTCCTCGCTGGTCATCAACTGGATCGTCGGCCCCGCGGTGATGTTCGCCCTGGCGTGGATCTTCCTGCCGGACCTGCCCGAGTACCGCACCGGCCTGATCATCGTCGGCCTGGCCCGCTGCATCGCCATGGTCATCATCTGGAACGACCTCGCCTGCGGCGACCGCGAGGCCGCGGCTGTCCTGGTCGCCCTCAACAGCGTCTTCCAGGTCCTCGCGTTCGGCCTGCTGGGCTGGTTCTACCTCGACCTGCTGCCCCGCTGGATGAACCTCGGCGACGGCCAGGGCCTGGACGTGTCCGTCTGGCACATCGCGCTGAACGTCATCATCTTCCTCGGCATCCCGCTGCTGGCCGGCTTCCTGACCCGCCGCATCGGCGAGCAGAAGCTGGGCCGCGCCGACTACGAGGCGAAGTTCCTGCCGAAGATCGGCCCGTGGGCGCTGTACGGGCTGCTGTTCACGATCGTCATCCTCTTCGCCCTCCAGGGGAAGACGATCACCTCCCAGCCGCTGGACGTCGCCCGGATCGCCCTGCCGCTGCTGGTGTACTTCGCGGTCATGTTCTTCGGCACTTTCCTCCTCGGGAAGGGCCTGGGCCTGGCCTACGACCGCACCACGACCCTGGCGTTCACCGCGGCGGGCAACAACTTCGAACTGGCCATCGCCGTCGCCATCGCCACCTTCGGCGTCACCTCCGGCCAGGCCCTCTCGGGCGTCGTCGGCCCGCTCATCGAAGTCCCGGTCCTGATCGGCCTGGTCTACGTCGCGCTCGCCTGGCGAAAGAAGTTCGCCCCGGGCGCGGTGACCACGGCCCCGTGACGCAGCAGACGGATGTGGTGGTGGTCGGCGGCGGCCAGGCAGGACTCGCTGCCGGCTACCACCTGCGCCGCCAGGGTCTCGACTTCGTGATCCTGGACGCCGATGCGGCGCCGGGCGGGTCCTGGCAGCACATGTGGGACTCCCTGCACCTGTTCTCCCCGGCCGAGCACTCCTCGCTGCCCGGACGACTCATGCCCGCCCAGGTGGGCGAGACCTACCCGGGCGCCCGGCACGTGGTGGACTACCTCGCCGACTACGAAAAGCGCTACGACCTTCCCGTCCAGCACGGCACCCGCGTGGACGCCGTACGCCGCGACGCGGACCGGCTCCTGGCCGAGGCGGACACCGGCACGTGGCGGGCGAAGGCGGTCATCAGCGCGACCGGCAGCTGGTCGCGGCCCTTCCTCCCCGCCGTCCCCGTCCGATCCATCTTCGCCGGGCGGCAGCTCCACACCGTGGACTACCGCTGTCCGGCCGACTTCGCCGGCCAGAGCGTCGTCGTGGTGGGCGGCGGCAACTCCGGTGCGCAGATCGCCGCCGACCTCGCCTTGGACGGCCATGTCAAGGTGACGTGGGTGACCCAGCGCCCGCCGCGGTTCCTCCCCGACGACATCGACGGCCGCGCCCTGTTCGACGTCGCCACCGCCCGCCGCCACGCCCTGGACGCCGGCCGCACCGACACCGGCGGCGTCGCCTCACTCGGCGACATCGTCGCCGTCCCGCCCGTCCGGACCGCTCGCGACGCCGGACTCCTGACCGCGAAGCCGATGTTCGCGCAGCTCACCGACGACGGTGTCCAGTGGGCCGACGGCCGCCACACCGGCGCGGACGCGGTCATCTGGTGCACCGGCTTCCGCCCGGCCCTGGCACACCTCGCCCCGCTGAACTTGCGCGGCCCGCGCGGGCACATCCCCACCGACGGCACGCGCGCCCTCGGGGAGCCGCGGCTACACCTGCTCGGGTACGGCGACTGGACCGGTCCGGCCTCCGCGACCCTCATCGGCGTCGGCCGCCCGGCCCGGGACGCGGTACGCGAGATCGCCGGGCTCCTGTGAGCGCGGGCGGTGCGGCCGTCCCCGGCCGCCCGGTGCCGGGCGGCCGGGAACGTGCGGCTACGCGGCCTTGACCATGGTCTTGCCACAGCAGCACGTCGGGTTCTGCTGGCCGCCGCAGGTGACCGGGGCGCCCTTGGTCACCGTCAGCTCGCACCCGCAGTTCTCATCGGGGCAGCGATACACCTCGCCCTCACGGAACGGCATCGCGCTCACCTCCTTGTTCGCGTTTCTCTTCCGTCGCGAGCGACGCTAGAACCTGGCCCCAGGGGCAAGGTCAACACTGGACAGGAGGAGGAACGGATGGCGATGCAAGGGATGACGATCGGGCAGGCGGCCAAAGCCGCCGGGCTCACACGCAAGGCCGTCCGGGTCTACGAAGCCAAGGGCCTGCTGCCCCCGGCGGAGCGCAGCCAGGCCGGCTACCGCCTCTACAGCGAAGACGACGTCGAGCTGCTGACGTTCATCCGCCGGGCCCGCGCACTGGGCCTGCACCTGGACGATGTCGGCGAGGTCCTCCACATCCGCCGTGGCGGAACCCCGCCGTGCGACGCTGTCCGCAACCTGCTCGACGCGCGCATCGCCGAGATCGACGCGACCATCACCGATCTCCTCGCGCTGCGCCAGGCCCTCGCGGAGACTCGTCGGGGCGCCGACGACCGGCCGTGCGGCGAGCCGGCCACCGTGTGCTCGATCGTCGAGGACGCCTGAGCCCCACCGCCGTACCGGCGCCCGCCTAGTCAGGCCGCGGCCGGCAGCGTCAGCAGCTTGCCCATCGCGGCGAGCACCGACGGCTCGACCCGGTAGTACACCCAGGTGCCGCGCCGCTCGGAGGTGAGCAGCCCGGCCTCCTTCAGCTTCTTCAGGTGGTGGGAGACGGTGGGCTGGGAGACGCCGACGTCCGAGATGTCGCACACGCACGCCTCCCCGCCCTCGTGCGAGGCCACGGCGGAGAACAGCCGCAGCCGGACCGGGTCACCGAGCGCCTTGAACATCCGCGCGGCCGTCTCGGCCTCCTCCGCGGTCATCGGGCGCTCGGTCAGCGGCGGGCAGCACGGCGCCACACCCTGACCGTCGGCGGGCTCGAGCAGCGGCAGCACCTTCGCATTCGACATGCGTCTATGTTGACACACGTCGAACCAGGATGGGGCGTCCGTCACCGGCGCGCGAGATGGGGGGCCAGGCGCCGGGCGATCCGTTCCGCGTCCCGGCCGACGCCGCGCAGCGAGTTCGACGACAGGCTGCGCTGCCATTCCAGCCCGACGAACGCTAGCCCCGGCACCCCGATGGCCAGGCCCTCGCGGTGCCGTGGGTTCCCGTCGGCGTCGAGAGCGCCGTCGAGGCCGACGAGGTAGGGCAGGTGGGGGCGGTAGCCGGTGGCGAGCACGATCGCGTCGACCTCCTCCCGCTGCCCGTCCGGCCAGACGAGCTTGGCCCCGTCGGCCCCGGTGAACACCGCCCGCCGGTCGGGCCGTCCGGCGGCCAGGGCGGCCCGGTATCGGCCATCGTCGAGGACCGGCTGCGCCGGCGGGCGCGCAAGGAACCGGCCAAGGGGCGCGGTGTCCAGGCCGGTGCGGGCCGTCCAGAAGTGCAGGTCGCGGCCGAGGACGCGCTGAGCGGCGAACTTCACCGGGGCGCGGGTGGCGAGCGTGACGCGTGCCGTCTCGGCGAGCTCGGCGGCGATCTGCACGGCGGAGTTCCCGGCCCCGACCACGACCACCCGGCGGCCGGCGAAGGGGGCCGGGCTGCGGTAGTCGGCGGCGTGCAGCACCTGCCCGGTGAACTCCTCCAGACCCGGCAGCGCGGGCCGGTGCGGGTGCCCGAACGTCCCGGAGGCCGCCACGACGGCCCGCGCGGACAACCGGCCGCCGCCCTCCAGCTCCACTGCGAAGCCGTCGCCGGTACGGCGGACCGCGCTGACGCGGCAGCCGGTGCGGATCTCGGCGTCCAGGCGGTCGGCGTAGGTGGTGAGGTAGGCGACGACCTCGTCGCGGTGCGGGTAGCGGTCGCGGTCGGCGCCGGGGAACGGCATCCCGGGCAGGGAGCTGTACCGGGCGGGCGAGAACAGCGTGAGGCTGTCGTAGTAGTGCGGCCACGACCCGGCCGCACGGTCGGACGCCTCCAGTACCACCGGCCGCAGCCCGCGCCGCAGCAGTGCGTGGGCGGTGGCGAGGCCGGACTGGCCGCCGCCGATCACGGCGACGTCGATGTGCTCCATCAGCGAATCCCCCTGGGTTCGATGGATGTCTATGTTGACGCTCATCAATACAGGTGCCATGCTGGGCCGCGCAAGCCATCGACAGATGTCGAAACACGCAAGGAGTCGCCGTGAACGCGCCCGCCATCACCGAGCTGCCCGTCGTCGTGATCGGGGCCGGCCCCGCCGGCCTGGCCGCCGCCGCCCACCTCATCGACCAGGGCATCGAGCCCCTGGTCCTGGAAGCCGGCCCCACCGCCGGCGCGGCGGTGCGCGAGTGGTCGCACGTGCGGCTGTTCTCCACCTGGGGCGAGGTCGTCGACCCCGCCGCCGAGAAGCTCCTGGCCCCCACCGGCTGGACCCGCCCCGACCCGGCCACCTACCCCTCCGGCGGCGACTGGGCCGACCTCTACCTGCAGCCGCTCGCCGACGTCCTCGGCGACCGCGTCCGCACCGGCGCCACCGTCACCGGCGTCTCCCGCACCGGCCGGGACCGGATCGTGGACGCCGACCGCGAGGCCCAGCCGTTCGTCGTGCACGTAGCCCACACCGACGGCCATGAGGAGCGCCTCTTCGCCCGCGCCGTCATCGACGCCTCCGGCACCTGGGCCACCCCGAGCCCGGCCGGCGGCAGCGGACTGCCCGCGCTCGGCGAGAAGGCCGCCGCAGACCGGATCACCTACCGCGTCCCGGACCTCAAGGACCCTGCTATCCGCGCCCGGTACGCGGGCAAGCGCACCGCCGTGATCGGCTCCGGCGCCTCCGCGTTCACCGCCCTGGCCTACCTGGCCGACCTCGCCAAGTCCGACGACGGCGCGGGCACGAAGGGCGTGTGGATCCTGCGCCGGGGCATCTCCGGCTCCACCTTCGGCGGCGGAGAAGCCGACCAGCTCCCGGCGCGCGGCGCCCTGGGCCTGGCGGCCAAGGCCGCCGTCGACGAGGGCCACGCCGACGCGGTCACCGGCTTCCGCACCGAGGCGATCGAGCGGCACACCGACGGCCGCCTCGTCCTGGTCGGCGAGGACGGCCGCCGCCTGGACCCGGTCGACGAAGTGATCGTGCTGACCGGCTTCCGCCCCGACCTGTCCTTCCTCTCCGAGCTCCGCCTCGGCCTCGACGAGCGCCTCCAGGCACCCGTCGAGCTCGCGCCGCTGATCGACCCCAACCAGCACTCCTGCGGCACCGTCTACCCCCACGGCCACCGCGAACTCTCCCACCCCGAACAGGGCATCTACCTGGTCGGCATGAAGTCCTACGGCCGCGCCCCGACCTTCCTCGCCATGACCGGCTACGAGCAGGTCCGCTCCGTCGCCGCCGCGATCGCCGGCGACCTCGCCTCGGCCGACCGCGTGGAACTCACCCTGCCCGAGACCGGAGTCTGCGGCGGCGCCGGCCTGTTCGACGCCCCCGACGCTGCTGAGGCCGACGGCGGTGGCTGCTGCGCGCCCGCGCCGCAGCTCGTCCAGCTCGGCGCCCCCGCTGCATTCGGGGCGGCCGCCGAGCAGGCCCCGGCGGGCGGCTGCTGCGGCTCGTG
>NZ_JAKRGC010000212.1 GCF_022347745.1 Streptomyces sp. OfavH-34-F | reverse complement strand
GGGACGAGGAGGCGTGAGGGCGCCGAAGGGTGCGGGGTCGCGGGCGGGCCGCCGGCGTCACGGCGTGGCCGGGGCCGCCTGCGCGCCGGTCGCGTCGTGGTCGGGGCCGGTGTCCAGCGCCCCGGCCAGCGCGGTCGCGACGGCCACCAGGGCGAGGACGACCGTCATCGTGAGCCGGAGGCCGATGTGGTCGGCGAGGAAGCCCAGGGCGGGCGGGCCCACCAGGAAGGCGCCGTAGCCCGCCGTGGAGACCGCGGCGACCCGGGCGGCGGCGTCGCGCGGGTGGTCGCCGGCGGCGGACACGGTGACCGGGAAGCCGAGGGAGGCGCCGAGCCCCCACAGCACCGTGGCGGCGCCCGCCATCCAGGGGCTCGGCGCGACGACGACCACGACGAGGCCCAGCGCGGCGGTCAGGCCGCTGATCCGGACGATCGTCACCCGCCCGAACCGCTCCAGGAAGGGGCCGCCGGCCAGCCGGCCGAGGGTCATCGACGCGGCGAAGACCAGGAAGGTCAGCGAACCCGCCGTGGCGCTCACGTGGTACCCGTCGACCATGAGCAACGGCAGCCAGTCGTTGGCGGCGCCCTCCGCGAAGGCCATGGCCAGGACGATCACCCCGATGAGGACGAGCTGCCGGTCGCGCCAGACGTGCAGGTGCCCGCCCCCGCCGCGCCCCGCCCCGGCGGCGGGCACGTCCTCCTTGCCCGTGCCGTGCGGGAGGGCGAGGACCGCCCGCGTACCGGCGGCGGCTATGAGCACCGCGACGAGTGTCAGATGCCATCCGACGGGGAACGCGGCCGCGGTCAGGGCCATGCCCAGGAGCGCCCCGACGACGGTTCCCAGGCTGAAACATCCGTGCAGCACGGGCAGGACGGGCCGTCCGATGACGCTTTCGACGGCGGCCCCCTCGATGTTGAACGCCACCTCGCTCATGCCCATCCCGCCGCCGAACAGGGCGAGCCCGCCGAAGACCACGGCGGCCTGGGACAGCACGGTGCCGGCCGCGACCACCAGCAGTCCGCTGACGATCAGGAGGACGCCGCCGAGGATCGTCGCCCGGCCGCCGCGTCGACGCACCAGCGGCCCGGACGCGGTGACCCCGGCCATCGAGCCGGTGGACAGCCCGAACAGCACCAGGCCCATCGCGCCGGTGGACACGTCGAGCCCGTCCCGGACGGCCGGGGTGCGGGCGACCCAGGAGGCCATGCCCGTGCCGGACGCGAGCATGAAGAGGAACAGGGCGGCACGCCAGCGGCGTGTGGCGGCATCCATACAGCGGGGCCTCGTCAGACAGGGGAAAGGGCGGACGTACGTGGGCGCGCGAGAACAGGCACGACGCGCGAGCGTACGATCGTACACCTGGAGTGTACGCTCGTACCCATGACGGACCACTTCGCGGGTGACCCCCGTACGAACCACGAGCGCATGCTCGCCGGAGACCTCTACATCGCGGACGACCCGCAGATCATCGAGGCGCAGAAGCGGGCCGTGCGGCTGGCCGCCCGCTATCTCGCCGCGTACGCGGAGGACCCCGACGCCGCCCGGCCGCTCCTCGCGGAGCTGCTCGGCGGGCTGGGCGAGGGGGCGCACATCCGGCCGCCGCTGTACGTCGACTACGGCTCGTACCTCACGGTCGGCGAGGACACGTTCGTCAACTACAACCTCACCGCCCTGGACGTCGCCCCGATCACCATCGGCCGCGACTGCCAGATCGGGCCCAACGTCCAACTCCTCACGCCCACCCACCCGGTGGAGCCGGAACCCCGCCGGGACAAACTGGAGGCGGCCCGTCCCATCACCATCGGCGACAATGTCTGGCTCGGGGGCGGCGCGATCGTGCTCGCCGGGGTGACCATCGGGGACAACAGCGTCATCGGCGCGGGAGCCGTCGTCACCAAGGACGTCCCCGCCGACGTGGTCGCCGTGGGCAATCCGGCCCGGGTGATCCGTTCGATCTAGACGAGGGCGACGAGGGACACAGGGTGGCGACCGGACAGCACGACCCCGAGCGGCGGGAACGCATCATCGCCGCGGCGCTCGACGTGATCGCGGCCGAGGGGGTCGCCGGGACCTCGCACCGCAAGGTCGCCGCCCGCGCGGGAGTGCCGCTCGGCTCGATGACGTACCACTTCGCCGGGATGGACGAGCTGCTGCGGGAGGCGTTCACGCGCTTCTCCAGCGGGATCGTCGCCGTCTTCGAGGAGCGGCTGGGCGCCGCGAACACGCCGGACGAGGCGCGCGAGGCGGTCACCGACCTGGTGCACCACCTCTCCGGCGGGAACCAGCGCGAGTTGGTCCTGACGCACGAGCTGTACACCCTCGCCGCCCGCAAACCCGCCTACCGCGAGCTGACCCGTGAGTGGATGCGGCGCAGCCGGGTCGCCCTGGAATGGCACTTCGACCCGGCGACGGCCCGTCAGCTGGACGCGCTGATCGAGGGCCTGTCCATTCACCGCGCCCTGGAGACCGAACCGCACGACCGCGCCCTGACCGCCGAGGCGATTTCCCGCATCACGCGCGCCTGAAACGCGCGCCCCCAGCCCCTGGCCGGCACCTACCTGACCGAGGTGCCGGCCAGGTCTCCCCCTCCCGCAGCGGCACGAACCGTCACCCCGGGGGCACTCCCCCGGTCTCACTGGTCGCGCCGGTGCACCGCGCAGACCGCCACCGCGCCCGCGGCCAGCGCCCACAGGGCGTAGACGGTCCAGGCACCGGCCTCCGACCACGGGAACAGCTCCGGCGGCGGCTTCGGCAGGGCCACGTCCCGCAGCCGGTCCCAGGCGCTGAACGGCAGGGTGTGCCGGAGCACCGCCGTCGGATGGCGGCGGTCGCTGAGGACCATCGGGAGCAGCAGCAGCACGACGAAGCACGCCGTGATCGAGCCGCCGGTGTGGCGGATCACCGTGCCGAGGGCCAGTCCGGCGAGCGCGGCCACCGGGGCGAGCAGCGCGGAGGCGGTGAGGACCTGAAGCACGCCGGGGTCGCCGAGGGAGACCGCGGCGCCGCGTCCGGAGAGGATCGCCTGCGTGGAGGCGAAGGAGGCGGCGGCGACGAACAGGCCGAACGCGGTGCTGACGGCGGCCAGCACGAGCACCTTGGCGGCCAGCACCGAGCGCCGGGCCGGGACGGCGGTGAAGGTGGTACGGACGAGCCCGGACCCGTACTCGCCGGTGACGGAGACGGCGCCGATCGCCGCGAGGGCCAGGACCAGCACCAGCGCGGCGTTGTCCGTGAAGGCGTCCATGAGCGCCAGGCGGTGGTCCACGAAGAACTTCCGGCTCGCCCCGTCGTGCTGGAACCAGTAACGGTGGTGGTCGTACGCCGTACCGGCGTTGAAGCCGATCACGGCCAGCGCGCCGAGCGCGTACAGCCAGGGCGTCGAGCGCAGCGACCACGTCCTGAGCCATTCGGCGGCGAGCAGGTCGGTGAAGCGGGCGCGCGGCTCGTCGCGGACCGCGCGGCTCGCGGGGGCGGTGGTCGCCGTGGTCATCGGGGGGCTCCTGCCGTGTACTGGACGCTGTCCGAGGTGAGTTCCATGAACGCCTCCTCCAGCGAGGCGCCGTGCGGGGTGAGGCCGTGCAGCAGCACGCGGTGGCGCAGGGCGAGTTCGCCGATGCGCTCGGCGGGCAGTCCGGTCACCGTGAGCAGGTCGCCTTCCCCGGTCACGGCGGCGCCCTCGGCGGTCAGCAGCGGGGCGAGGGCCGCCGTGTCGGGGGTGCGTACGGTGACGCTCGTCCGGGTGCTCCTGGCGGCGAACGCGCTCAGGGTCTCGGCGGCGATCAGGCTGCCGCGCCCGATGACGACGAGCCGGTCGGCGGTGTGCTCCATCTCGGTCATCAGGTGGCTGGAGACGAAGACGGTGCGGCCTTCGGCGGCGAGCCGGCGGAAGAGTCCGCGCACCCAGAGCACGCCTTCCGGGTCGAGGCCGTTGAGCGGTTCGTCGAAGATCAGGACGGGCGGGTCGCCGAGCAGGGCCATGGCGATGCCGAGGCGCTGGCGCATCCCGAGGGAGAAGCCGGCGACGCGGCGGCGGGCCGCGGAGGTGAGGCCCACCTCGTCGAGGACCGCGTCGACCCGGGCGCGCGGGATGCCGTTGGCGCGCGCCTGCACGGCGAGGTGAGCGCGGGCGGTCCGGCCGCCGTGGACGTCGCCCGCGTCGAGCAGGGCGCCGGCGTGGCGGAGTCCGCGCGGATGGTCGCGGAAGCGGCTCCCGCCCACGGTGGCGGTTCCGGCGGTCGGCTCGACCAGCCCGAGGAGCATGCGCAGGGTGGTCGTCTTGCCGGCCCCGTTGGGTCCGAGGAATCCGGTCACCTCGCCCGGCCGGACGGTGAAGGTCAGGTCGTCGACGGCGGTGGTGTCGCCGTATCGCTTGGTCAGTCCGTTGACTTCGATCACGCCGTCCACCCTGCTCGCCGCGACGGGCGGTGTCGTCGGACCGGCGCTGACACCCGGCGGGGCCGATGGCCACCCGTGGGTGTACAACCGTGGGCCGATGTGCGGGGATTCGGCGCTGGCTACGATCGCCGCATGTCCTCGTCACCGGTCCTGCCCCTGCTCAAGCGCGTCCCGCCGGGCGCGTGGGTGGCCGCGGCCTGGTGCGCGGGCGTGGCGCTGACGTTCCTGATGCGGATGCGGCTGCCCGGCGAGTTCGCGCCCACCGTCCGGCCGGGCGTCCTCTTCCTGCGGTGGGACGGCCTGCTGACGCATCTGCTCGCCACGGCCCTGCTGCTGACGGGCTGTACGCGCCTGACCCGCCGTCCGCTGACCGCCATGGCGGTGCTGCTCGCCGCCTCCGTCGTCGCCACGATGCCGCTGAGTGTGGCGGAGATACCCCTCGCCCAGTTCCTCTCCGTCTACGTCGCCCTCTACTTCGTCGCCGCGACCCGCCCCCTGCGTACGGGCGTCCTCGCGCTCGTGATGTCGATCGCCGTCCCGACCGGCTACATCGGCTACCGGGTGCTCGCCGGCTGGCCCGCCGGCACCTCGGCGGAGCTGGCGGTGGCGCTGACGGCGGTCGTCGCCTGGCTGGTGGGCCGCTCGGCGTACGAGAGCCGCCGGCACGCCGCGGACCTGACGGCCCGGGCCACGGACCGGGCGCTCGTCGCGGAACGGCTGCGGATCGCCCGGGAGATGCACGACGTGGTGGCGCACAGTGTCGGGATCATCGCCCTCCAGGCGGGCGCGGCGGCCCGGGTGGTGCACACCCAGCCGGATGCCGCGCGGGAGGCGATGAGCGCGGTGGAGGCCGCGGGCCGGGAGACGCTGTCCGGGCTGCGCAGGATGCTGGGCGCCCTGCGGGAGACGGAGCCGGACGGGGAGGAGGCGCCGCGGCGCCCCGCCGAGGGCCTGACCGACGTCGGCCGCCTCGCCCGGGCCACGACCGCCGCCGGGGTCCGGGTCGATGTGGACTGGGAGGGCGAGCGGCGGGCCCTGCCGCCGGAGCTGGAGCTGTCGGCGTTCCGGATCGTCCAGGAGTCCGTGACCAACGTGGTGCGTCACGCGGGGACGGATGCCTGCCGGGTGCGGGTGCGCTACGGCGCCGATGAGCTGTCCGTCGAGGTCACGGACCGGGGCAAGGGCTCCGGCCAGGGCGTCGGCCGGGGCGCCTCGCCGGGGTTGGGGCTGGTCGGGATGCGGGAGCGGGTGGCCCTGCTGCACGGCGAGTTCGCCGCGGGCCCGGCCCCCGGGGGCGGGTTCCGGGTGACGGCGCGCTTCCCGGTGCCGCCGCCCGGGACGCTGTGCGAACCGCCGGCGCCGGCGGGGACGGCGGCGATATGAGCGAGGAGGCCGCCGTGCCCGTCCGGGTGGTGCTCGCGGACGATCAGCCGCTGGTGCGGACCGCGCTGCGCATGGTCATGGCCGACACCCCGGACATCGAGGTGGTCGGCGAGGCGGGGTCGGGCGAGGAGGCCGTGCGGCTCGTCGCGGAACTGCTCCCCGATGTCGTCGTGATGGACATCCGGATGCCCGGTACGGACGGCATCGAGGCGACGGAGCGCATCGTCGCCTCGGGCGCCGGGACGCACGTGGTGGTGCTGACGACGTTCGACGACGACGACTGCGTGTACGGGGCGCTGCGTGCCGGGGCCGGGGGGTTCCTGGTCAAGGACATGGCGCTGGACGACATCCTGGCGGCGGTCCGGGTGGTGGCGTCGGGGGACGCCCTCATCGCTCCGGCCGTCACCCGGCGGCTGATCAGCGAGTTCGCGGCCCGCCCCGTCTCCCCGCCGTCCCCTCCGGCGCCGCTGACCGGGATCACCGAGCGGGAGCGGGAGGTGCTGGTGCTGGTCGGCGGCGGGCTCTCCAACGCGGAGATCGCCGAGCGCCTGGTCATCAGCGTGGCCACCGCCAAGACGTATCTGACCCGGCTGCTCGCCAAGCTGGGGGCGCGGGACCGGGTGCAGCTGGTGATCATGGCGTACGAGGCGGGGCTGGTGTCGCCCGGCCGGTGAGGTCGGGGACGGCAGGGACCAGGGCGAGCGTGCGTGCCAGGCGTTGCCCGGCCGACGGCAGTTCGACGCCCGGCCCTAGAGCCAGCCCTTCTCGCGGGCCATGCGGACGGCCTCCGCCCGGTTGCGGGCGGCCATCTTCTGGATCGCCATGGACAGGTAGTTGCGGACGGTGCCCTGGGAGAGGTGGAGGGCGGCGGCGATCTCCGCGTTGGTGGAGCCGTCCGCCGCGGTGCGCAGCACCTCGCGTTCGCGGTCGGTGAGCGGGTTGGCGCCGTCGGCCAGGGCGGCGGCGGCGAGGCCGGGGTCGATGACGCGTTCCCCGGCGAGCACCTTGCGTACCGCTTCGGCGAGTTGGGCGGCCGGGGCGTCCTTGACCAGGAAGGCGTCGGCGCCCGACTCCATCGCCCGGCGCAGATAGCCGGGCCGGCCGAACGTGGTGACGACGACGACCTTGACGTCCGGCAGGGCCTCGCGCAGCCGGGCCGTCGCGTCGATGCCGGTCATGCCGGGCATCTCGATGTCCAGCAGGGCCACGTCCACCGCGTGTTCCCGTGCCGCCGCCACGACCTCGTCGCCGCGGGCGACCTGGGCGACCACCTCGATGTCGGGTTCCAGGCCGAGGAGCGCCGCCAGGGCCTCGCGCACCATGGACTGGTCCTCGGCGAGGAGAAGTCTGATCATGCTCATTCCGGGGATACTAGGCCGGATTCGAACGGGACGCTGAGGACCATGGTGAAGCCTTTGCCCGACCGCTGATGCGTGGGCCGGGTGCTGAGGGTGCCGTGGACGGCGGCGAGGCGTTCGGTGATCCCGGTGAGGCCGTTGCCCGGTCCGTTGCCCGAGGCGCCGCGGCCGTCGTCGGCGACGGTGAGTTCGAGGACCCGCCCGTCCAGCGTCTGGCGCGGGGCGAGCGTGACGGTGCAGCGGCGGGCGCCGCTGTGGCGTACGACGTTGGTCACCGCTTCCCGCAGCCCCCAGGCGAGCACCTCCTCCGCCTCCTCGGGCAGCCCGTCCGGCACCTCGGCGGGCACGTCGGCGGTGACTCCGGCGGCGGCCAGCGCGGTGCGGGCCCCGGCCAGTTCGCCGGGCAGGGTCGGCCTGCGGTATCCAGTGACGGCGCTGCGTACGTCCACCAGCGCCTGGCGGCTGACCTGTTCGATGTCGGCGACCTGGGCCGCGGCCAGCTCGGGCCGGTCGGGCAGCATCCGGCCGGCCAGCTCGCTCTTGAGGGTGATCAGGGAGAGCGAGTGGCCGAGGAGGTCGTGCAGATCGCGGGCGAGGCGCAGCCGTTCCTCGTTCGCGGCGAGCTGGGCGACCGTGGCACGGGCCTCGCGCAGCTCGACCGTGGTGCGCACCAGCTGCCGTACGCCGGTCATCGCGAAGCCGCCGAGCAGGGCGGGGAAGACCAGCGCGGTGATGATCTCGCGCGGGTTCTCCAGGGTCGCGCCGACGCCGACCAGGAGGGCGGTGACGGCGGGGATCAGCCAGCGCGCGGTCCGCAGCGGCAGCGTGGCGCCGACGGACACGGAGACGTACACGAACAGGACCAGCCAGCGCGTGCCGAACGTCAGCGACAGCAGGACGGCGAGCGCCCCGAGGAACACGAGGAAGGCCCGGACCCGGAAGACGTCGAGCGCCTTGGAGGTGTGCCGGAAGACGAGGACCAGATAGGCGCCGACGAAGACCAGCAGCCCGAGCACGCCGAGCGCGGTCGCCCACGGGGTGTGGTTGCCGTCCGCGAGGTCCTTGACCGGCGCGCTCATGAACGCCAGCCAGATCCCGATCCACAGCAGCTTGATCCCGGCCTGCCGCGCGGTGCCCGGCATCCGCCCCGGCCCCACCGACATCTCGTCGTCCCTCACGCCTTCAACGTGTCCTTCCGGTAGAGCCAGGCCGCGCCGCCCGTGAAGAGCAGGAAGTAGGCGCCGAGGACGGCGATGTCCCTGGCATGCGGCGCGCCGCCCATCTCGACGGCCTGGCCGAGTGCAGCGTACGCGTGGGTGGGCAGCCACTCGGAGACGTTCTGGAGCCATTGCGGGAAGGTGGTGCTGGGCATCCACAGGCCGCCGAGGATGGAGAGGCCGAAGTAGATGATCATCGTGAGCGGGCGGACCGCGTCACCGCCGGCGAGGTAGCCGATGGCCACGCCGAGCGCGGCGAAGACCAGGGAACCGGCCCAGATGACGCCGGTCAGCGCGACCCACTGCCAGGCGTCGAGCCGGACGTGTTTGACCGTGGCGGCCACGAGGAAGACGACGACGATGCACGGCAGGGTGACCATGGCGGCGCCGGCGATCTTGGCCAGGACGTAGCCGCGGCCGGGCAGCGCGGTCAGCCGCAGTTGGCGCACCCAGCCCTTCTCGCGCTCCTTGGCGATGCGTTCGCTGTTGCCCATCAGGACGGCGGTCAGCGCGCCGAAGGAGGCCATGGACACCATGAAGAAGGCCTGGAAGGTCAGGTCGGTGTGCGGGATCGTGCCGGCGTCGGTCCGGGTGCCGGAGATGAGCAGGTAGATCATCGAGGGGTAGAGGACGGAGAAGAACATGAACTTCTTGTTCCGCAGGGTCCGGGTGACTTCGAGCCGGATGAGGGCCCAGGAGAAGGGGTTCGTCATGAGTTCTTGGCCTCCTCGGCCTCGGTGATGGCCACGAATGCCTGCTCCAGGCCGATGCCGGCGACTTCCAGCTCGCGCGGGTAGAGGCCGAGGCCGTAGACGGCGTGCACGGTGGCGTCGGCGTCGTGCGACTGGATGCGCACCCGGCGGCCGCTGACGTCGAGCGCCGAGAGGAACGGCAGCGTGCGCAGGGCCGCTTCGTCGACGGCGTCGTCGAGTGCGAAGGAAATCCGGCGCACCCCGGCCCTGGCCTTGATCTCGGCGGCGGTGCCGTCCGCGAGGAGCCGGCCCTTGTGGAGGACCAGGACGCGGTCGGCGATCGCGTCGGCCTCTTCGAGGTAGTGGGTGGCGAACAGGACGGTGCGGCCCTGGGCGGCCTGTTCGCGCATGGTGGCCCAGAACGCCTGGCGGGCGGTGACGTCCATGCCGGTGGTGGGCTCGTCGAGCACGATGAGGTCGCTGGCGCCGGCGGTGGCGAGGGCGAACCGTACGCGCTGTTCCTGGCCGCCCGAAAGCTTGTTGACCATCCGGTCGGCGATGGACGTGATCCCCGCCCGGGCCAGCACGTCGCTCAGCGGGTACGGGCGCGGGTGCAGTGAGCAGACCAGCCGGACGAGTTCCTCGACGGTGACGTCCTCCATCAGCCCGCCGCTCTGCAGCATCGCGCCGACCCGGCCGGCCGTGATGGCCTCGCGCGGGGTCGTCCCGAAGAGGCGGACCGTGCCGGAGTCGGCGGGGCGCAGCCCGAGGAGGAGGTCGAGGGTGGTGGACTTGCCGGCGCCGTTGGGGCCGAGGAGGGCCACGGTCTCGCCGGGGTGCAGCCGCAGGGTGAGCCCGTCCACGGCGCGCAGGTCCCCGTACGCCTTGGTCACCCCTTCGAAGGCGACCACCGCTGTCGTCGTCCCGGCCGCTTCGCCGGCTGTCGTCGTCGTCATGCGTCCAGCCTGGCCGTACGGGGGGTGCGCGCGGCAGAGCCGCCCGTCGTGGAAAGCGGATGACAGATGTCATGCGGCGGGTGTGACGCGGGGGCGGTACGGGAACGGCACCGCCCCCGGCCGGATTCCGGTCGGGGGCGGGGTGGTCTGGGCGGGGCAGGTCAGCCGTTGCCTTCGAGGTCGATCGTGACGGTGCGCTCGGCCGGGGTCTTGCCCAGCAGGGCACCCTTCATCGCGAAGGCGATGTCGTCCGCGCTGAGCTGGTGCTTCTTGCCGTCGCCCTTCGTGATCATGACGCCGTCGAAGACCCCGGCGCAGAGCCGGTCGATGGCCTTCTTGTCGTAGTGGTCGACGAGCTTGCCGTCCACCGGGACCATCGACAGGATCTGCGGCAGCGACTTGGCCGGGCCGAACGGGATCTCCCGGCCGCCCGCCCTGATGACGACCAGGCCGGACATCGCGGGCTCCGCGAACTCCTTCATCGCCCGGTCCAGTTCGGCCTGGCTGACGGTGGGTTCCTTGGTGACGACGGGCAGTTCGACGCTCTTGGTGCGGCCGGTCTCGACCTGGGCGCGGTAGGCGTCCCGGACGGAGACCATCGACTTGTTCACGTCGATCGCCTTGCCGGCCTTGCCGGGTACGGCGACGGCCTTGCCCGGGACGAACTTGATCGTGCCGTCCTTGGCGGTGCCGGAGGCGCCGGCCAGGTCCTGGAGGGCGACGCCGAGCTTCTCCTCGTCGATCGGGAAGACCGGCTCGACGGTCCGCTCGCCGCCGAAGAGGGAGCCGATGACGGAGACCGGGTTGTAGTCGCTGCCGGCCGCGGCGCGCACGGTGGCCTGGCTGTCCAGCGAGAGTCCGGCCTTGTCCGGCGCCAGCTCGACCTCCTTGCCGTCCACGCTCAGCCGGAGCGGGGTCGCGGCGCGCTTGGCCAGCGCGGCGTCCAGCTTCTCGACGCCGTCCTCCTTGGTGCCGCCGCCGATGTCCACGCCGAGCACGGTGGTGCCCTTGGGCACGTCGGAGTGGTTCATCAGGAGCCCGGCACCGTAGGCGACGCCCAGCAGGCAGACGGCCGCGACGGCGAGGAGGACCAGCTTGGAGCGGCCCTTCTTCGCGGGGGCCGGCTGCGGCGCAGGGCGGGCGGCCGGGGTGGGCCGCTCGG
>NZ_JAKRGC010000211.1 GCF_022347745.1 Streptomyces sp. OfavH-34-F | reverse complement strand
CGAGGCCCAGGCGCCCGGGTCCGACCCCGGCGAGGCGCCCACCGCCACCCTCGCCGGGCCGTACACCCCCGCCGCGACCCCCGAGCAGCCCCCCGCGCCCCGGCGCCGCCGGCCCGCTCTCGTCTGGGCGGTCACCCTCGTCGCCGCGCTCGTCCTCGGCGGCGGGGCCACCGCGGGCACCCTCGCACTGATCGACCGGCAGGACGACGCGCCCGCCGCCTCGGAGAACACCGCCGAGGGCGCCCCCGAGGACGCCGCCCCCGCCGGGGACCGGTCCGAGGAGCCCGCCGACGCGGAGACCGGCATGGACACGGACACCGGCACCGACCCCGGGGCCGAACCGTCCGCGCCCGAGATCCCCGACGGCTACCGGCTCGTCGCCGACACCGCCGGCTTCGCCCTCGCCGTCCCGGAGGCGTGGGAGCGGCTGGGCGAGGAGAACCACCAGGTCACCTACGCCAACGAAGCCGGCAACCAGCTCCTGCTGAAGGTGGGCGTCACCGCGAACGCCCCGTACACCTCGTACGAGAACTTCCAGGCCATGGAGAAGACCGCCGACGCCAACCAGCGCAACTACCAGCGCGTCCAGCTGTCGGCCAACACCTTCCAGGGCCGGCCCGGCGCGCGGTGGGAGTACACCTACGAGAACAAGGACGGCGTGGCGATCCGGGCCATCGACCAGAGCTACATCGCCGAGGACGGCACCGAGTACGCCATCTACGTCACCCAGCGGGCCACGGACTGGGCCGGTGCCCGCGAGGTCTTCGACACCGCCCTGTCCACGTGGATGCTCAACGACGTCGACTGACCGTCACAGCTCCAGCCGGAAGCACCGCACCTCCTGGCCCGGCAGCGGCGTCGTGAACGTCTCCGCCGGCTCCATGCCCAGCCGGCGGCAGACCGCCGCCGACCGGTCGTTGAGCACGTCCACCGCCGCCACCACCCGCTCCACACCCGCCGCGCGCAGCCGGTCCAGGGTGAGGAGCGCGGCGGCGGTGGCGTACCCCCGGCCCCAGGCCGACCGGGCCAGCCGCCAGCCGATCTCGGTCTCGCCCACCGGTCCGTAGCCGGTCGGGCCCCACGGCTGCGCCCCGGTGAAGCCGATGACCGCGCCGTCCGCGTCGAACACGGTCCACAGGCAGTAGCCGAGTTCGGCGTCATGTCTGCGCTGGCGGGCGGTCCACTCCTCGTACATCGACAGTTCGTCCGACCGGCCGCCGAAGAACCGCATGACCTCCGGGTCGTCGAACAGGCGGTGCCAGGCCACCGCGTCCTCGTCGGTCGGGACACGCAGCTGTACGACGGGGGGTGCGGCAGGCGCGATTGACATGAGGCAGCCCTTCGGAGGGTTGATCAGCAGGCCCCCATAGACTGCCTTGGACCTGTGCCGCGCGGCACGCGAATTCGAGTCTTCGGGAGAACCGACCGTGACCGAACCCCTGTCCGAACACAGCGCGGACGTCATCGTCGTCGGGGCGGGCCCCGCCGGCTCCACGACCGCCTACTACCTGGCCAAGGCCGGACTCGACGTCCTGCTCCTGGAGAAGACGGCGTTCCCGCGCGAGAAGGTCTGCGGCGACGGCCTCACGCCGCGCGCCACCAAGCAGCTCGTCGCCATGGGCATCGACATCTCCGAGGAGGCCGGCTGGCTGCGCAACAAGGGCCTGCGCATCATCGGCGGCGGCGTCCGGCTCCAGCTGGACTGGCCGGATCTCGCCTCCTACCCGGACTACGGACTCGTCCGCAAGCGCGACGACTTCGACGAGCAGCTGGCCCGGCAGGCGCAGAAGGCCGGTGCCCGGCTGTACGAGCGGTGCAACGTCGGCGCCCCGATCACCGACGAGCGCACCGGCCGGATCACCGGGGTGCACGCGAAGCTCGGCGAAGAGAAGACCCCGGTCACCTTCCACGCCCCGCTCGTGGTCGCCGCCGACGGCAACTCCACCCGGCTCTCCCTCGCGATGGGCCTGCACCGCCGCGAGGACCGCCCGATGGGCGTCGCCGTGCGGACGTACTTCACCTCCCCCCGGCACGACGACGACTACCTGGAGTCCTGGCTGGAGCTGTGGGACCGGCGCGGGCCCCAGGAGAAGCTGCTGCCCGGCTACGGCTGGATCTTCGGCATGGGCGACGGCACCTCCAACGTCGGCCTGGGCATCCTGAACTCCTCCTCGGCGTTCAAGGAGCTGGACTGGCGCGAGGTCCTCAAGGCGTGGTGCGCCTCGATGCCGGAGGACTGGGGGTACACCCCGGAGAACATGACGATGCCGATCCGGGGCGCCGCCCTGCCGATGGCCTTCAACCGCCAGCCGCACTACACCAAGGGCCTGCTGCTGGTCGGTGACGCGGGTGGCATGGTCAACCCGTTCAACGGCGAGGGCATCGCGTACGCCATGGAGTCGGGCCAGATCGCGGCCGACGTCATCGTGCAGGCGCACGCGCGGGCGACCCCCGCCCAGCGGGAACTCGCGCTGAACAACTACCCGAGGGTGCTCAAGGAGACCTACGGCGGCTACTACACGATGGGCCGCGCCTTCGTGAAGCTGATCGGCAACCCCAAGGTCATGAAGGTCGCGACGCAGCGCGGGCTGACGCACCCGCTGCTGATGAAGTTCACGCTCAAGATGCTCGCCAACCTGACCGACCCGGCCGGCGGCGACGCGATGGACCGCATCATCAACGGCCTGGCGAAGGTCTCGCCGCGCTCGTGACACCCGCTCACAAGCGGACGCCGTTCACAAACGAGAGGAGCCGTCACTCCCGAGCGGGGGAGTGACGGCTCCTTCGTGCGCCTGACGTGCGGAGCACGCTTGTGAATCCGTGAACGCGGGGGTGCCGCGTCCGCGCCGGCCGGGGTCCTACAGGACGCGGACGGCGCCGGTCGGCGGGTCGTACGACAGCGGGCGCTGCACCACACCGGTGGAGGAGTTCTGCGCGCCGACGAACTGGCCGCCGCCCACGTAGATCCCGACGTGGTACGCGCTGCCCGCGCTGCCCCAGTACAGGATGTCGCCGGGCTGGAGGTTGCCGAGGCCGACCTGGGTGCCGAAGGTCGACTGGGCCTGCGAGACGCGCGGCAGGTCCACGCCCACCGCGCGGAACGCGGCCTGGACCAGGCCGGAGCAGTCCCAGGAGTTGGGGCCGGTGCCGCCGGACACGTACGCGTCGCCCACCTGCGCCTGCGCGAACGCCACGACGGAGGCCGCGGAGCCGGTGGCGCGGGAGGGGGACGTCGACGTCGTCGAGGTCGTGGTGGTGGCGGCGGTGGAGCCGGTCGACGAGGAGCCGCCGGTCGTGCGGAGGGTGGTGCGGGCCGCGTCGCGGGAGGCGCGCTCGGCGGCCTCCGCCTTGGCCTTGGCGGCGGCCTCGGCCTTCTTCTTGGCCTCGGCCTTGCGGACGGCCTCGGCCTTGGCCTTCTTGGCGTCCTTGGCGGCGCTCGTGGCCGCGGCCTCCTCCTGGGCCTGGGTCGCCAGGTCCAGGGCCACCTGCTGCGTCGCCTCGGCGGAGGCGGCGGCGGTGGTGGAGAGTCCCGCCGTGATGGTGGGCATCTCGATCGTCTGGGTCACCGGTTCGGCCTGGGCCGGACCCGCGGCACCCGCGACCGCGATGGTGCTGAGGACGCCACCGGCAACTCCGGCACGCAGCGCCGTCGTCGAGGCGTTCCGGCGGGGCTTCCGGTGGCTGGGTATGAGAGCGGTGTGGGACATGGGTACTAGCGCTATCAGGGCGTGTGGGGTCCGTTCAAGAAACGTGTGTTGCGACACAGTTACGTCCGGAATCTGTGAATCCGCTTCCTGGCGGCCTTTATTGACGCCGTAACGGGCAAATCGGGCAGGGGTGATCACGCCTGTGATCACGGGTTTTCTGCAATACGCCCGAATTGCCCTGCGCTTACCACTCGTTCACACAGTTGGCCAAGCCCGCTTGTATAACGGTCCGTGAGGAGTGACGCAGGTCACAGAGTGATCTCGCCGGGCCGGGCACACGCGCGCCCGGCGCGGCCGGCGGCCGAACTCGCGGGCCGCGCCGGACGATTCACCCCAATAAAGGGCTTATGTCGATGCGCGTCCACTTCGTTCCCCCGGAACCCCCGCGCGAGTGACCCCGGGGCCGTCCGGTCCCGCCCCGGAGAGCGGCCGGACCCTTTATCACCCTGTCGCGTCCATCGCCAATTTTGCGCGGGGCACCCCGGCTTGATAGTGCGACACCCCTTTGACCAGCGACAACGGCAAGAGATGTCACCTCTCGTGATCACTCGGCCGCTTCGTGTACGAAGATCACCGCTCATCCGACTTCATGATCGTTCGTCAGGTGGTGGAGATCACAAAGACGTTGGTGTACCCCGTGTCGCAGATCACAGGACGGCGGGCATAGGATGCGGGGCAGTCGGGCTTGTGAACTGCCTCACATATGCACGATCTTGGTGAGGCGGGGACCCTGTTCGCCCGATGCGGTCCAACGGTCAAGGACGACTGGAAGGAGCGAGGAGCGTGAATGCCTACGCGCCCATCCTCGTGCTCGGCGCCCTCGGGGCAGGGTTTGCGATCTTCTCCGTGGTCATGGCCACGCTTATCGGCCCCAAGCGGTACAACCGGGCAAAGCTCGAAGCGTACGAGTGCGGCATCGAACCGACGCCGACGCCGGCCGGAGGCGGCCGCTTTCCCATCAAGTACTACCTGACGGCGATGCTCTTCATCGTCTTCGACATCGAGATCGTCTTCCTCTATCCCTGGGCCGTCACCTTCGACGCCCTGGGGATCTTCGGGCTCGTGGAGATGCTGCTCTTCGTGCTCACCGTCTTCGTCGCCTACGCGTATGTGTGGCGGCGCGGCGGCCTGGAATGGGACTGAGGGGCTGAGGGGCACACCATGGGACTCGAAGAGAAGCTGCCGAGCGGCTTCGTTCTGACCACCGTCGAGCAGGCGGCCGGCTGGGTGCGGAAGTCCTCCGTCTTCCCGGCGACGTTCGGCCTCGCCTGTTGCGCCATCGAGATGATGACCACCGGGGCGGGCCGCTACGACCTGGCCCGCTTCGGCATGGAGGTCTTCCGCGGCTCGCCGCGGCAGGCGGACCTGATGATCGTGGCCGGGCGGGTGAGCCAGAAGATGGCGCCCGTCCTGCGGCAGGTCTACGACCAGATGCCGAACCCCAAGTGGGTCATCTCGATGGGCGTTTGCGCCTCGTCGGGCGGAATGTTCAACAATTACGCGATTGTTCAGGGCGTTGACCACATCGTCCCGGTTGATATCTATTTGCCGGGCTGCCCACCGCGGCCCGAGATGCTGATGGACGCGATCCTCAAACTCCACCAGAAGATCCAGGGCTCCAAGCTCGGGGTCAACGCCGAGGAAGCCGCCCGCGAGGCGGAGGAAGCGGCGCTCAAGGCCCTGCCTCTCATCGAGATGAAGGGGCTGCTGCGATGAGCGACGAGCACAACGGCTCCGCCCTCCCCGCCCCGCGCGACGAGCAGGGCGAGGTCATCGGCGTACGCAAGGGCATGTTCGGCGCCAACAACGGCGGCGACACCTCCGGCTACGGCGGCCTCATCCGCACCGTCGCCCTGCCCGGCGCCTCCCCCCGCCCCTACGGCGGCTGGTTCGACGAGGTCGCCGACGAGCTGGAGGGCGCCCTGGAGGAGCAGGACCTCCTCCCGGAGAACGCCATCGAGAAGACCGTGGTCGACCGGGGCGAGCTGACCTTCCACATCGCCCGCGAACACCTGGTCACCGTCGCCAGGACCCTGCGCGACGACCCGGCCCTCCGCTTCGAACTGTGCACCGGCGTCAGCGGCGTGCACTTCCCCGGCGACAAGGGCCGCGAGCTGCACGCCGTCTACCACCTGCGCTCGCTCACCCACGGCCGGCTCATCCGGCTGGAGGTCACCACGCCGGACGACGACCGGCACCTGCCGTCCCTGGTCCAGGTCTACCCGACCAACGACTGGCACGAGCGCGAGGCGTACGACTTCTTCGGGCTCGTCTTCGACGGGCACCCGGCCCTGACGCGGATCATGATGCCGGACGACTGGCAGGGCTTCCCGCAGCGCAAGGACTACCCGCTCGGCGGCATCGCCGTCGAGTACAAGGGCGCCCAGATCCCGGCTCCGGACCAGCGGAGGTCGTACTCCTGATGACCACTCCCCACGCGACACCTCACGCGACACCTCGCGCCACCACAGAGGGGACCGTATATACGGTCACCGGCGGCGACTGGGACGAGATCGTCGAGAACGCCGCCGCGTCCGACGACGAGCGCATCATCGTCAACATGGGCCCGCAGCACCCGTCCACGCACGGCGTGCTCCGGCTCATCCTGGAGATCGACGGCGAGACCGTCACCGAGGCCCGCTGCGGCATCGGCTACCTCCACACCGGCATCGAGAAGAACCTCGAGTTCCGCAACTGGACGCAGGGCACCACCTTCGTCACGCGCATGGACTACCTGACGCCGTTCTTCAACGAGACGGCGTACTGCCTGGGCGTCGAGAAGCTCCTCGGCATCGAGGACCAGATCCCCGACCGGGCGAGCGTCCTGCGCGTGCTCCTGATGGAGCTCAACCGGATCTCCTCGCACCTGGTGTGCATCGCCACCGGCGGCATGGAGCTGGGCGCCACCACCATCATGATCTACGGCTTCCGCGACCGGGAGCTGGTGCTCGACCTCTTCGAGCTGATCACCGGGCTCCGCATGAACCACGCGTTCATCCGCCCCGGCGGACTCGCCCAGGACCTGCCGCCCGGCGCGGTGGACCAGATCCGCGAGTTCGTGAAGACCATGAAGAAGAACCTGCCGGAGTACGACGCGCTCGCCACCGGCAACCCCATCTTCAAGGCCCGCATGCAGGACGTCGGCTACCTCGACCTCACCGGCTGCATGGCCCTCGGCGCCACCGGACCCATCCTGCGCTCCGCCGGTCTCCCGCACGACCTGCGCAAGACGGACCCGTACTGCGGCTACGAGAACTACGAGTTCGAGGTGCCCACCGCCGACACCTGCGACTCCTACGGGCGCTTCCTCATCCGCCTGGAGGAGATGCGCCAGTCGCTGCGCATCATCGAGCAGTGCATCGACCGGCTCGAACCCGGACCGGTCATGGTCGCCGACAAGAAGATCGCCTGGCCCGCGCAGCTCGCGCTCGGCCCGGACGGCATGGGCAACTCGCTGGACCACATCAAGAAGATCATGGGCACCTCCATGGAGGCCCTGATCCACCACTTCAAGCTGGTGACCGAGGGCTTCCGGGTTCCCGTCGGACAGGCGTACACCGCCGTCGAGTCGCCCAAGGGCGAACTCGGCGTGCACGTCGTCTCGGACGGCGGCACCCGCCCCTACCGGGTCCACTTCCGCGACCCGTCCTTCACCAACCTCCAGGCCATGGCAGCGATGTGCGAGGGCGGCCAGGTCGCCGACGTCATCGTCGCCGTCGCATCCATCGACCCCGTGATGGGAGGCGTCGACCGGTGACCGAAGCACGCCAGGAAGTCAGTCTGGGGATGCCGCAGCTCCCCGCCCCCGCCTACCCGGCCGAGGTGCGCGCCAGGCTCGAAGCGGATGCGAAGGAGGTGATCGCCCGCTACCCCGGCAGCCGTTCCGCCCTGCTGCCGCTGCTGCACCTCGTGCAGTCCGAGGAGGGCTACGTCTCCCGTACGGGCATGGCGTTCTGCGCCGACATGCTCGGCCTCACCACCGCCGAGGTCACCGCGGTCGCCACCTTCTACACGATGTACCGCCGCAAGCCCAGCGGCGACTACCAGGTCGGCGTCTGCACCAACACGCTCTGCGCGGTCATGGGCGGCGACGCGATCTTCGACCGGCTCAAGGAACACCTCGGCGTCGGCAACGACGAGACCACCCCGGACGGCAAGGTCACGCTCGAACACATCGAGTGCAACGCCGCCTGCGACTTCGCGCCCGTCGTGATGGTCAACTGGGAGTTCTTCGACAACCAGACCCCGGAGAGCGCGACTCAGCTCGTCGACGACCTGATCGCCGGCCGCACCGTCGAGCCCACCCGCGGCGCTCCCCTGTGCACCTACAAGGAGACCGCCCGCATCCTGGCCGGCTTCCCCGACGAGCGCCCCGGCGCCGTCGAGGCATCCGGCGGCGCGGGCCACGCCTCGCTCATCGGCCTCAAGCTCGCCAAGGGCGAGGCCGCGCCCAAGGCCCGCGTGGTCGGCCCGCGCGGCGAGGCCCCCGGCGACCAGCCGCAGAAGGGCGCCGAGCACCTCAGCTCCCACGACGCACCGCAGCAGACCTCGGCGTCCGACCCGGACTTCCCGGCCGGACCCGCCGCCGAGGAGGGGGAGTGATGACGGTGGCCACCGAACTCAACCAGAACGGGACCAGCCCCGAGAAGCTGCTCGCGCCCGTCCTGTCCGCCTTCTGGGACGAGCCGAACTCCTGGACCCTGGACACCTACCGCCGCCACGAGGGGTACGAGGGACTGCGCAAGGCCCTCGCCATGTCCCCGGACGACCTCATCGCGTACGTCAAGGACGCGGGTCTGCGCGGCCGCGGCGGCGCCGGCTTCCCCACCGGGATGAAGTGGCAGTTCATCCCGCAGGGCGACGGCAAGCCGCACTACCTCGTCGTCAACGCCGACGAGTCGGAGCCGGGCACCTGCAAGGACATCCCGCTCCTCTTCGCCAACCCGCACAGCCTCATCGAGGGCATCGTGATCGCCAGCTACGCGATCCGCTGCTCGCACGCCTTCATCTACCTGCGCGGCGAGGTCGTCCCCGTCCTGCGCAGGCTGCACGAGGCCGTGCGCGAGGCGTACGAGGCCGGCTACCTCGGGAAGAACGTCCTCGGTTCCGGACTCGACCTCGAACTCACCGTGCACGCGGGCGCCGGCGCGTACATCTGCGGTGAGGAGACCGCACTGCTGGACTCGCTCGAAGGACGGCGCGGCCAGCCCCGGCTGCGGCCCCCCTTCCCCGCGATCGCCGGTCTGTACGCCTGCCCCACCGTGGTGAACAACGTCGAGTCCATCGCCTCGGTTCCCGCGATCCTGAACAGGGGCAAGGACTGGTTCAAGTCGATGGGCAGCGAGAAGTCCCCGGGCTTCACGCTGTACTCGCTCAGCGGCCACGTCGCCGGACCCGGCCAGTACGAGGCCCCGCTCGGCATCACACTGCGCCAGCTCCTCGACATGAGCGGCGGCATGCGCCCCGGCCACCGCCTCAAGTTCTGGACCCCGGGCGGCTCCTCCACCCCGATGTTCACCGAGGAGCACCTCGACGTCCCCCTCGACTACGAGGGCGTCGGCGCCGCCGGCTCCATGCTCGGCACCAAGGCGCTCCAGTGCTTCGACGAGACGACCTGCGTGGTGCGGGCCGTCACCCGCTGGACCGAGTTCTACGCCCACGAGTCCTGCGGCAAGTGCACACCCTGCCGCGAGGGCACCTACTGGCTCGTCCAGCTCCTCCGCGACATCGAGGCCGGGAAGGGACAGCTCTCCGACCTCGACAAGCTCAACGACATCGCCGACAACATCAACGGCAAGTCGTTCTGCGCCCTCGGCGACGGCGCCGCCTCGCCGATCTTCTCCTCGCTCAAGTACTTCCGCGACGAGTACGAGCAGCACATCACCGGCAAGGGCTGCCCCTTCGATCCCGCCAAGTCGACCCTCTGGGCCGACGACAAGAACGCTCACCAGGGGGTGAACGCATGACAGTCACCACGAGTGCGCCCTCCGGGGGCGGCGAAGCGGCGATCCCGCCCGAGGACCTGGTCACGCTGACCATCGACGGCATCGAGATCAGCGTGCCCAAGGGCACCCTGGTCATCCGCGCCGCCGAACTCCTCGGCATCGAGATCCCGCGGTTCTGCGACCACCCCCTCCTCGACCCGGCCGGCGCCTGCCGGCAGTGCATCGTCGAGGTCGAGGGCCAGCGCAAGCCGATGGCGTCCTGCACCATCACCTGCACCGACGGCATGGTCGTCCGGTCGCAGCTCACCTCGCCGGTCGCCGAGAAGGCGCAGCGCGGTGTGATGGAGCTGCTGCTCATCAACCACCCGCTGGACTGCCCGGTCTGCGACAAGGGCGGCGAGTGCCCGCTGCAGAACCAGGCGATGTCGCACGGCGACGCGACCTCCCGCTTCGACGGGAAGAAGCGGACGTACGAGAAGCCCGTGCCGATCTCCACCCAGGTCCTGCTGGACCGCGAGCGGTGCGTGCTGTGCGCGCGCTGCACCCGGTTCTCCAACCAGGTGGCCGGCGACCCGATGATCGAGCTGATCGAGCGCGGCGCGCTCCAGCAGGTCGGCATCGGCGAGGGCGACCCGTTCGAGTCGTACTTCTCCGGCAACACCATCCAGATCTGCCCGGTCGGGGCCCTGACCTCCGCGGCGTACCGCTTCCGCTCGCGCCCCTTCGACCTGGTCTCGACGCCGTCCGTGTGCGAGCACTGCTCCGGCGGCTGCGCCACCCGCACCGACCACCGGCGCGGCAAGGTCATGCGCCGCCTCGCGGCCAACGACCCCGAGGTCAACGAGGAGTGGCTCTGCGACAAGGGCCGCTTCGGCTTCCGCTACGCCCAGCAGCGCGACCGGCTCACCACCCCGCTGGTGCGCGGCGCGTCCGGCGAGCTGGAGCCGGCGAGCTGGCCCGAGGCGCTGGCGGCGGCCGCCGCCGGACTCTCCGCCGCACGCGGCAGGACCGGCGTCCTCACCGGCGGCCGGCTCACCGTCGAGGACGCGTACGCGTACAGCAAGTTCGCGCGGATCGCCCTGGACACCAACGACGTCGACTTCCGGGCCCGCGTGCACAGCGGCGAGGAGGCCGACTTCCTGGCCGCCCGCGTCGCCGGGCGCGGCAGGGACCTGGACGGGTCGGGGGTCACGTACGGCTCGCTGGAGCAGGCACCCGCCGTGCTCCTGGTCGGGTTCGAGTCGGAGGAGGAGGCGCCCGGCGTCTTCCTGCGGCTGCGCAAGGCCCACCGCAAGCAGGGCCAGCGGACCTACTCCATCGCCTCGCACGCCACCCGCGGTCTGGAGAAGGCAGGCGGCGTCCTGCTTCCCGCCGCGCCCGGCACCGAAACCGAGTGGCTGGACGCCATCGCGGGCGGCGTCGGCCTGGACGGCGAGGGCGCCGCGGCGGCCGAGGCGCTGCGCGGCGAGAACGCGCTGATCGTGGTCGGCGAGCGGCTGGCCGGGGTGCCCGGCGGGCTCACCGCC